>NZ_JBUZVP010000049.1:0-26279 GCF_055409485.1 Pseudomonas sp. A125 | reverse complement strand
CCATAATGGTGACGCGCTCCTCGGTACTCAGGTGGTTGTATTGGGTAGACATGGCAACACCTTACATGAGGTGTTGCACTTGCTCCTTGAGACCGCCCATTCCTAGTTGTGCGGGCCGCTATCGGTTGGCAAGATACTGAGTCTGAAACTGAGCACTGATACCATGATCTTCAAGTTACCCGGCGAGACCCTGCTTCGCCTTTGCGAAATTATTTCTGAGGCGCAGCGAGCCTTTACTGCCTCTCCGACGGTGTTGAGGTTTGAGAATGCGTTATTAGCGGAGGGTGTCTGTACGCTAACCGCGATAGGAACCCACTTGGTTGCCAATGAGAAACGGGGGTTTTCGGCCATTAAAGAACTGGTTGAAGACCTGGCCACTGTGTTTGACCTGTACATCCAGGGCATCTACCCCAGGCCTGAGTGCCTTGGTGATGAGGTTGAGGGCGAGAAGGGGTTGAATGCGGCCGATGCTACCTGGCTTCTCATCATGCTGGAGGCGATTGGGGTACAGGTTGATCCAAGTAGACTTGTTGAAGCACTCGTTACCCATATCGGGGATCGTAAACTTCTTACAGGCACTGAGTTCGACATCCTTCACTACAAGCATACCCTGGGAAAACGGCGGATCCAGTTGAATGCTGATCGAACCTTCCTTGAGGGGCCAGTTACCCAGAAGACGTTTAAAGACTCGATCGGGAATCGATACACCGTTTGTTCGCGGGGTGATCTGCCATATTCACTGGAAATCAGTGGGCCTAAATACCGGGAGCCCAAACCTCAGGAGGCGGTGACGTGCGACCTCTGCGGAATGCTCTACGTCACAAATCATCCTGGTGATGCGCGGCGGCACAAGACAACACACGATCGAGTGGTTCGCCGATTAAATCCCAAGCCGAGTGCGCGCCTTCAGAAGCGAGTCGTTACCGGGATTACCGGCGAACTCGTAGGTCCGGACGCCCCGCTGTGGATGCACGGTGAGGTGTACGAGAGGGCGGCAGCTTTCAGAAGGGAATTTGGTTACGATTTTATTCAGTGGCCTGGTGGCTCAAGTACACGCGCACCATCTGATTGGAGAGGCCATTTGTTTGCTGGCCCCGGGGGCGAAATCGCCGGAGCTTGCGCTTTCATGCATACAACGTCCAGAAAGGCTGAAGGAGAGTGGTCACTCCAATGGATCTGGATTGCCCCAATGTTCAGGCGTATGGGCCTCTTAGAGACCAGGTGGGCTGACTTTCAGCAAAGATACGGTGACTTCGATTTGGAAAAGCCTTTGTCTGAAGCCATGGTGAATTTCCTTTGGAAGCATGGATCAGAAGCACAGCGTGCGTCGTTGCCGGTCTTTTAGTTCAAAAAGGCTGCCCTAAGCTCATCCCATATAAGTCCGAGTATGTTGAGCAAAGCGACCCTTGCGGACCTTTAAGATTGGTTGGCTCCGTATGCTCTGGCGTAGACTGGGCAACTATTTTTAAAGCAATGGCGCGGCTCGACTGACCCGCTATATCAAATCCCGCAGTTACAAGTGGGGTTAGTCCGTAGAAGCCCCGGATAAGCCGCCTAAACGAGGAATCACGTTATGCCCGACCGTGGTCATCAAGCTAGCCACGCCCCAGCGTTTGAAACGAAGCCGGATCTTGAGCTTTACCAGACTGGTCACTACGGCGTAACCGGAATTGCCAATTACGATCCTGCACTTTGGGAGCGTGTTCGGCACATGGTCCGTCATAGGGCCAATTTAGACGGTCGAAGCGAAGGTATCGACTGGCTAACGGTGAGTAAAGGTCTGAATGCCAAGCGCGCTTCAATTAAGGGGCAGTGAGCGCAGCGCTACTAATCCCCAGGCTTCAGGCCCGGGGGCAAGTGCGCGCTGGACTGCGCTATGCACCTTATGTACTGCTACCTGCAGGGAAGACTCGTTGCGGCACGCAAGCACGTAGCTGAATACAGGTTCGATGCCCCCGAGACATTGGCCATCAGGTTCAATGTCCCATTTGCAGCGATGGCCATCAGCAATGCATTGCGTAGCAGTGGCTCAGCGGCTCGAAGCAATTCTGGACTTCAGCTACCACGCTCGCTTGCCAAGAGCACGCTGGTATCCCGTGCGGCAGACTTGACTAGGGTCATGACACGAGGTGCAAACTCTAAGGAGTCGTCAGTCCTGTAACGCTTGCCCATTAGCCACCACGCGTCTGCATATACCATAAGGGTAAAGCCAATCTTGCGGCTTTCCTTGCAGCGGGCTGTGACGTCGGGGAGGCGAGATCCTGAATGTAGTGCAAGTTGTCCAGGCAACGTACTGCGATACCGCAACGCTCGCCTGTGAAGGCCCCCCTCGTTAAACCTTCCAAATACTAAATCAACCCTCTTCAGGCTACGACGGTGCCCCGGGCTTTCACAGTCAGGTTTTGAGTTGTGCCCCGTTTAGAGCCGCAGTAGGGTAGATATCCCAATCCGAGGTCCAGACCTCCCGACCCTTGATGAGGCGATTACCAATGCTTGGTTGCTGCGGCGCAGAACGCATGAAATTCAAACCCAACGAAGATGAGGTTGATCAGGAACGCCTCGAGAAAATTGTCGAGAATTTGACCGTAGGCGACTGGGACGACTCAGTCATTGAAAAGCTGCGAGTGTGCAGCTGTCCTTGTCATGTCGATGGCCGTAACGTCATGTGCTGAAACTGTGGCCTTTCGCACCGCGGAAGCTTGCTCCCTGCTTAGTGTTTGATATGCATTGAGGGCGGCCAGCAGGTTCAGGTATCGAATGGCTGTAGGCATAGCTTCAGGAGCGTAGATTCGTGAGGGAGGAGTTAATGTCCAATGACCGCATCAATGATGCGAGAGCAAGAGAGGTCCTTGAGCGCGCGGCTACTGAACTCCTCGCCAAAGGCTGTGAGGAATTGGCTTTTGATATCCAACAACTTCTGCTCGAGACCATAGACGTCCCGGTGGAGTACGGCTGCCTGTGCTGTGGGGGCAAGCACTCTCCGTGGACAGCGCATTGCATTCATTGCAATCCCGGCCAGCACTTAACTTCAAACACGGCTGAAGCATTAAAGGCCTGCAGCTGGACCAACACACCTCAAGTCAACAAGGAAGTGCTCACGAGAGCAATTCAGGAGCTTGAGGCGGCAACTCGTACTCGTGACTTCACCAAAGATCTGCTGTCTGCATTCATCGCGGAGTGGAACGGCTATCTGGTGCTTGATCGGGTCGGTGAAGGCTCTGATGCCAGATTCGTCTATCCCGAGGTTGAGCTGGCGTTTGTCAGCTGGTGCAAGGGCGGGATCAAACTGAATGCAGCGCTGAATCAACTTGCAAACCAACGAGTTGTCGTCAAGCGACTGCGGCAAGAAATAAATGATCTCACTGAAACGGCCGAAAAAGTGGAAATCGAGCTGGAGTCCAGCCTTCACCATGCGCAACAGCGTGACACCGAAGCTTTCGGGCTTCTCAATCGGATCCTCAAAGGAACTCCCAGTGTTTCCAAGGGAGAGCTTCGAACTTTCCTCAAACGTGCGGAATCACTGAGGGCCTGGGGTGGCCAGTCCATGGCCCAGCCCCGTTTGAATCCCCCAATGGAGTAGCGGGATAGGTTCCAACTGCCGGCAGAAGAGAAAAGTGGGAGCGACATGCGTTGGGTTAGGCGAAGGGGGCGGCAGCCTGATCAAAAACCGTCGCATAGCGACCCTGGTCGTGAGTCTCCTGCAGTGCTGCACGAAGCTGGGCCAACTGCTCATACCCAGCCAACGCCTCTACCAGTTCCGCGACACCAGCTTTTTCCGGAAGGGTTGTGAGTACCTGGTCGAGCTGCTCGACCTGAAGATCATCAAGGGCAACAACGGCCCCCGACTGCAACAGATCCGACAGATACGCCAATTCCGGAAGAAAGCGCTTGCCCTTGCCAATGCGTCCGTTATTCGCCAGATCGATCTTAGCTTCCTCACCGGTTGCGGATTTCATGGTTACGATATTTGTGGTCATTTGACTCCCCGTATGTTGAGCGCGTGGTCGCGTCTCTATGTGCACAGCTCCGACTGGCCTGGATTTGAGTGTTGCAGAGCGCCGCTTTATTCGATTGGATCAGTAGGCCAGGTCTGCTTGAAACTCGTGCTCACACTCGGGGCAGGACAGTTCGATATCCCGGCTGGCCTCTGTGTCGTGCTCGCAAGTCTGAATACCTTCAGCAGCAATGTCGTGAGTTTCCAACACATCAAACTCCTGCTTGCACGCAGGGCAGCTAACGAGGAGGGTAAGCGACCAAACAGCCTTAACGTTGGGGGTGGCACTCATTACAGAGATCCTTGAGGATTTGCATCCCAGCGCGGCTCTTGCCGGTGCCGGGTTTCTACCGGGTCACTTCTTGTAGAGGCGAACCCAGTCCTATGGCTGGACATATTGTGGTTTGCCCTGTTCATCAGTGATCCACTTGCCGGAGTCGGTACCAGGTATAGGGCCACACACCTGACCAAATATCTGCCATCCATGCTCATTGCCGGATTCCTTCCCGATGCGGACCATATTGAGTTGGCATTCCTGCCCAAGCATCTTGGCAGTTACCAACGCGTGGTCGCCATCAATCTTAGGCGTTCCCACGAGAATGAACCGAGTTGCCATATAATCCTTTGCTAATGCCCCGGCAGCCTCTGATGTACCTGATTCGGCGCTCTTAGCCGACGCGCACATGGACGCCATGAGCAATGCGATGAATAGTGCAGATTTCATTTGGATTCTCTTCTTGAACTATGTGAAAAAATGGCCCCGCATTATGGCGGGGCTGGGAGTATTGCTGGGCATATGCATCTATCACCGGCTGGGCACAGCAACCCCCTTTTGGTGATAAACATCGACGCGGCTACATACGAGTGGCAGGCGAGGCCGGCTTGCTTTTCAGTTCCTGAATTAGAGGGCCGAGCGCTTGCATATCGGCATTCAGGTTAACGAGCTTGAGCATATTTTCAACTGTGAAGAAGGCGCGGCCGGCGTCAACCACTTCCTGGGCTTTGATCAGGTCCTGCGGGACACGTCCGACCCATTTCGCAGTGCTTTGCAGCACGCGCGGTGACATGCGTTCAATGTCATCTATGGATTGTGTGGCGAATTGCTCAAGCGGCAGAACTAGGTTCGTCACCAGCATGTCTTTGAAGTTGGCGGCGAGGAACGTTAGTCCCGAGAGGGTGGTGACCAACACCTCTTTCGTCGGCAAGTCCTTTCTGGACTTCTTGTTGGTCGTCTCCCAGTAGGCAGCAGCCTCATCTGCGGTCATGGGTTCATCACGGATGATCCGATCCTGGCCTCTATCAGCTCGCTGTTTGAGCTGGGTATAGAACGGAGTGCCTACGGCCCCCATGAAACGGCGCTTCAGCTCTGAGAGCTCGGTATGGGCTTGCTTGAGGCTGCTCGCTGCCAGGATCAGCGAAGGGATGTCTTCACGTGCGCGCATGATGGAATCAATTCGGCGCTGCCGAGATAGGGCTTTGTCGATCCGCTGGCGCTCTAGGGTGAAGCTGATCCCGAAATGCTTGCGACCGCAATGGCCTCCAATGCCAGTCTCAAGTCCATCCGTAGTGGTGATGAGGTAGCCTCGACGATGCGGGGTATGGCAGGACTCGATGCCGCAGGGGATCGAATCGAGAAAGTGGTAGGGCATGACAACAGCGTCGAAGCCGCGATCGCTTTTGGGGCGGAACGCTAGCGATTGCGTGAAGTTCGGGCGCTTGGCGAGATCTTCAAAGCTGTCCAGGACAATTATCGATTGCTCCAAATCGCGTACCTCCGTTGACTGAACTGGCATTCTACCACTACTGGTAATGCAAACAGTGTTCAGGCCGGCGCAGATATTTGAAAGCCTCGCCCGCAACAGCATCAGCGCGGCGGGCAGTAGGGAATCCACTGATTACCGTCTACCATGCCGCGGCGGAGATGGGTGAGCCCGCTACGTCTTGGAGTGTCCATTCTGAATGCGCTCATAAATAATGGCGGCCGCGGCCTGAGCATCCCGGTCAAGTTCTGCGCTCATCGGAGCAATATCCAGCCCTTCGTCACCATCCACGTAGAAGTCGCCGCCCTGGTCATCATCAAACTCTTCTCCTGCGTATTGGCCACCGGCGTGGTATGCCCGCAGCGTCCCGACCGTGACATCTCTTCCGAGTAGACGGC
The DNA here is from genome assembly GCF_055409485.1 of Pseudomonas sp. A125. Lineage (NCBI taxonomy): Bacteria > Pseudomonadati > Pseudomonadota > Gammaproteobacteria > Pseudomonadales > Pseudomonadaceae > Pseudomonas > Pseudomonas sp. A125. Next base: position 20,127 of record NZ_JBUZVP010000049.1, on the reverse strand, counting down.
TCAGATGAATCCACGTCCAGGTTTCAACGGTCGGAGCATCTCTGTCAGCGCTCACCAACCGGTGTAACGCTTCAGTGTCACCATTGCGTGCGGCTACCTGGGACCATGACATCGCCAACAAAGTCAAACCTGCAGCCTCAGCGAGGGTTGCAACCCGCCCGGCGAGTCCCGGCACCCCTGCATGCGAATCTAGGACTGCGAAGTCCTCCGCGGTTACAGCAATCCGCTTTTGCAATTCGTCGAGCTCAAAAAAGATAGCTTCAGGATGGCCAGATGCGGATGCCTTCGATAGATGAAATTCGGCACGCTCTATCAAACCCTCTTCGAAGAGAGCTTCGACGGCAAGTTGTTTCTCAGAACCTGATAGTTGTCGGCCTAAGCGCATCTGGAGCAGCCAGTAGACCGACCCTGAGTCATGATGCTTGACCAGCCGCTCGTAGATCCGGAAAAGGGCGTAATGCGCGGACGGGTTCTTGCAGCTGAAATCCTCAAGCATCCCCAAGGAAAGCCGCAGTTGAGGTGGCTCCATATCAAGGAGGCAGCCGTGCAGCTCCTCGAGGGCGAACTCGGTGGCATGGTCGATTGAAACCTGATCATCGTATAGGCCAAGCACCCCTGCGAGGGGAATCGCTGCCAGCTCATGGCGCTGTGCAAAAGACTCCACCACCAACGCAGTGAGGCGTGGAGAGCCTGCAGCCTGGAGTGCGACATGCCGTTCTGTGGCCCGCCTAAGATCTAGAAGCCCAGCCAGAAGGAGCCGAACGTTCTCGACTGCGTTGCCATCGCACCCGCTGAGCGAGACGATGAATGCCTGGCTATTCAGGCTTGCAAACGAGTCATACCCCAACAGCGCTGAAAGCAGTTCGTACGTGTGGCCAACCGAAGGTTTTTCGCCTGTCTGTTCAGCAAGGTTCTGGCGCAGGGAGAATACAAGTTCTTTGAGCAGCATGAGTCAATCCTCAAAGCTCGCCGACGGAGTGTGGGGTGCGCGTTTAAGACCTGTCGACGAGCGAGAGGGTTGAACGAGAATTTGGTGGTGCAAAGCCGGTTTCTACTCGCGCACAAGTATGCCTGGCGGCGCGGCCAATATAGTCGATGTTCAAGGAGGAGGGGTAGAGTGAAAGCTTTTTTTGATTAGGCTTCAAATGGGGCCGGCCTACAGTCAAACCGACTTGAATGCTCGTGTGGAAGTTCGTTCTACTCAACAGGGCTAGGCGCAGCGTTTCTGAATTCTGTGCGATCGTGAGCCCAGTCGTTATGATGAGCCGACTATTCGTTTAACACTTTGGCAATGCTCCGGTGAGCATGCTGAAGACTGTTCGAGGTTGGCTATGAGCATTAAGTCCCCCGTATTCACTGAAGCCCAGGTTGGGGCTGCACTGGCACAAGCTGCTGGGCTGATTTTTCACCCGCAGCTTTTCCGCCCGATGCCAAAGATCACGTTAGGTGAAGTTGGGGCTCCATCACAGACTGAGCCGCCCGCTGACGATTGGTCGGGTAAGATCGCATCTTCATTTGTCCGGCTTCCTGTTTTCGCAGATTTCATCCAGCGATGCGCTGCTGATGCCCATAAGGCCCTTTCGAATGATGACCCCAGGGTCAATCCGGCCGGCATGAAGGCAGACGAGATGTGCAGCTCATCACATGCGCAAACGGTGCTGGCGCGCGTCCGTGATGAATTGATAAAGAATCCCTACGATGTCAAGTGGATTGGAGTGGTTGTCTTCGCACTAATCCGTACGCTTGAGGAGACAGTCGACAACGCGACCACCTCGGGTGATAAGTCAGACATGTCATTCGCCGTTTCTATGATGAACAGCTCACTGGTAGCCGCAGATGCATGGGAGCTCGGCTTCGTAACGAAGCGTACGTTCACAGTCCCTCAAATCGAGACGAGCCTCAGAAAACACATATCAGAACGGGTAGTCATAGCGCTTGCTTCGATGGTTGCGGTCGATCCTGGCGCAGCGTTTTTCAATGAGCATGCACCCGTACGCCTTCACTGATCACTAGGAGTAAGGATTGCCCCATGTTCCTGGGACCAGATCAATACAGCGCCGCTTTGATGCGGATGGTCGCTGAAGAGTCTTCGCTGGACGTTGCTGTGGCGTTTTGGGGGAAGGGTGCTGAGATGAAAGTGCATCCTGATGAGACGAAACCTATCCGCATCATCTGCAACCTGCTAAGCGGCGGGACGAACCCCTGGGTCATTGCACGCTTTCTTAAGCGAGCTGAGTTGAATTCCAACATCCAGATCCGCCAATGCGATGTGCTACATGCAAAGGTTTTGGTAGGCCGGTCACAGGCGATCATTGGCTCGGCCAATATCTCCGCTAACGGCCTTGGTCTTGATGGCGATGAAACTGGCCGATGGATTGAGGCAGGTGTACATACAGTAGCCATCGAAGAGGTAGAAAGTGCCCGAGCCTGGTTCGACCAGCTATGGAACACCGCTAGTGTTCGCGTGATAACGCGGGATGACGTCGCGAAAGCAATTGTGGCTTATAAGCGGCATCGAGGTACGCGGCCGGACTGCAGCTCCACTGGACCCTTTAGCTTCTCGAAATTCACGCCGGCGGATCTGATCGACAGGGATGCGTACGGTTTGCTGTATGTGAGCGGCCCCTCGGATGACGCCAAGGCAGCTACTGCGCGACACGCTGCCGCCGAGTCTAAGGCGTTGGGGGCAATTCCTGGTAAAGGCACCGAGCGCTGGTCATTTGAATGCTGGCCTGAGGACCTGAACACAACTGGCAAGGTCGAATACTTGGCCATGCTCTGGAATCAGGAGAAAGCCAATGTAGTCGTCGACGGTCCGTGCGTTATGACGGCGACTCAGCTGGAGTTTACGTACTCAGAAGGTGGTCAGCCTGGCTGGTTAGATTTGGCGAGACCGACGTCGACGCTGATCGGCCACAGCTTGAACAAAATGGAATGCCGGGCTTTGGCCAGGGAGTTGAAGCCGTACATGCAAACTGTGTGGGACGAGTCAGAGATATTGGACGAAGGTATGCGGCGTATTCACCTCAGTCACATTGCAGAGATAATTGAGCGGTGAATGATTGACCTCGTTTGCAGATTAGGCCTTCTGAGCAGCATCATCTACAATTCGAGTAGAGTGAGGTATTGGCGGAGGCTGGAGTAGGTTGACGACCCAAAAGCCTACCATCGAATTTCCGCCAACTCCCAAAGGCGGTAATTTACAACTAACTGATTTCTAAGGCTTTGTTCCTCATTCTTGCGATTATTCGCTTCCTATCATTAGATCAGTTTTCTTGCTCCCTCAGCGGGAGCATGAGATCCATTAATGTGAAAAGCAGGTATGGAAACCTCCTTCTTACGTATAGCATGGTTTGCCCGCTTCCTACCTGTCACTCATCCAGATTTCATGTGTGGTTTATGGCGTGACATCCTGAATAAGCGCGTTAATCTTGTCGTGAATACAGACCAGATCGGTACCCATGCCCCCGAATCGCCATCGTGCACTCGCGCCTGAAATCGCCGGCAAGCTTGGCCAGGTTTCCGACAGAGAACTCGCCAAGCTTTCCGGATTGAGTCCTTATTTCATCAAGCAAGCACGCTTAGCGAAATGCATAGAACCGCTCACCCGCGGTTACGATCTCCCTGACGGCCTGGTGCAGCAATTGGGCAAGGTTCCCGATGCCCAACTGACTGAGGGGTATGGTGTTCCAGGGCCTGTGCTTTTCCGGGCCCGTCAAAATCGATCAATACCCAGGTACAGAGTGCTTAAAAAGCCGGATAGCCCTGAATATGTGGCTTTTCCAGACGAAGCCCTCGCGCTGCTTGGTAAGGTCCCCGACGTAGAGCTTGCAAGCCAATACGGTCGATCCTTGCAGGAGGTTAAACAAGAACGTGGTATTCGTGGCTTAGATTCCTACACCAAGGGTCGCAACCTGCCAGAAGAGCTTGTTCAGCAGTTAGGATTGGTACCGGACTCTGTGCTTGTCCGTCGTTATTCGGTGGCGGCGACCACCATAAAACGAGCTCGCGATGCCCGCTCCATCGCACGCTTCAGGCCTTGTAAGTTGCCGAAGTCTGATCATTGGAGCGATTTAAACCAGCTAGATTCGGCGTACCTGCCCCCTGCTCAATCAACCGATGGGAAGCTTAACGGGGAAAAAAGGATTTGGTCGGAGGAAGAAGACTCCCTTCTTGGTACGGCAGCAGATAGCAAAGTAGCTGAGTTGCTGAAAATTGATTTTTGGTGCGTCTTTTATCGACGTAAAGCGATGAGTATTCCGCCGTTTGAATACGCCTACTCATAATTAAGCCCGGTCATTAGCCCTGACATGAGGTTAACTTGTTGAAATTAAACGCTTTTCCGCCAAAGCACATGTGCGGAAATTTAGGAGTGGGCGCCTGATAGAATAAACATTCTACCGGCCGCGTCCGTTCAGATTTGGAAACCAGTTTATGGCTCAGCTGATACATCAGGATAGCGCATTACTTACTCTAGCTCGAAAACTGGATAAATCTCCCCTTCCTACGTCTGATCGAGCATGTCTGATCACCCTTCCTGACGGCTCCACCCGCCTCGGCGTTACTCAGGTGGTCAACTTTGTTCATCACGGTGGAGAGTTCGCGGGGGCCTTGTTCGGCCGGGTTTCATTTCGGTTCGCCGGCGAGAACTCGGAACTTTCGAATGCCTTCTCCCCTACTCACGACGTTGCTTGGTTCATTGTGGACCACAAAAATGGATTAGTTCAGTTCGGCCCTCAAGATGGCTTGATCGTTCGTCATCCTGGGCTTGGCATCGGGTCGTACATTGTCGGCCAGTTGCTTCGCATTCTATCTGGCGGTACTGCTCACGGCTCTTACAAGGTTGTAACTACAGAATTGCCGCAGATCACGCTTGATGCCCTGCCCGCGGCCCTTAGAGCGGAGAATGAGCGGCGGATAGAAAATGTTTTCGGGAACGCTGGTTTTTACCTTTCCAGTGCTACGGGTGTAAGGGTAATTGGCGCGCGCAAGGTCGCTGAGCTGAAACCCCATTGGAACTGGGAGAAGGTGAAGTTTCTGAATCCAGGCCAATTGATTGACATCGCCGCCAATTCGATCAATCGCTGCAGTAGCGCCGAGAAAGCTAGTGAGGCTCTCAGCGTTCAGGTAGAAGCGATTAAAAATGAGCTTGCATCGGCTGCCGATAATCTGGAGGCGTCCAGGACTGAATTAGGGGCGCTTTCAGAAAGAAGGAACTCCGATCTGCTGCAAGCTGCAGAGCGTGAGGCTCAGCTTGTATCGGGGCTTGAAGATGCGGAAGCAGATCTGTTCAGAGTCACGGGGGAGATGGATGAGGCCAAAGCGGCTTACCTTCAGCTGCTTTCAGAACCCGCAAGAGCCACAGCCAGTGAGATTCGATCTGCTACTTACCCGTCTTCGCCGCATTTCATCATCGAGCTTGGGAGACAAACTCGAATTTTGGCCTGGGCACTTGTAGCCGGTTGTATTTTTCTAGGCGCTGCAGGCTTGGCAATCCAGGCATTTCGCTGAGTCCTGGCCATTTTGAATCATGCAGTTACCTTGCATGGAACACTTCTAAAACTTGGAATTACCGTGGCATTTGGATCTGGCTTGGCCTTGCTTGATGATATCGCGACGTTGCTAGACGACGTGGCGGCCCAAAGTAAAATCGCAACAACGAAAACGGCAGGCGTGCTTGGTGATGACCTGGCGCTGAATGCTCAGCAGGTTACCGGGGTGCGAGCCGAGCGCGAGATCCCGGTTGTACTGGCTGTCGCCAAAGGGTCACTACTCAATAAGGCAGCCTTGATCCCAATCGCGATGTTGATCAGTGCCTTTGCACCGTGGGCAATTACTCCTTTGCTCATGGTTGGCGGTGCTTACCTTTGCTTCGAGGGGGTTGAGAAAGTCCTTCATCGCTTCCTTCATCCTGAAGTTGACCAAGAGCGGGCCGAACGCGTAAAGGCGATCGCCGAGCCGAAGGTCGACATGGTTGAGTTTGAGCGAAAGAAAATCCGGGGGGCGGTGATAACCGACCTTGTGCTGAGCGGCGAGATTCTAGTGCTGGCGCTGGCTACCGTTGCAAGTGAACCACTGCTTGAGCAGTTCCTCACGCTGGTGGTCGTTTCTCTAATCATCACATTCGCGGTATACGGGTTTGTTGCGGGCATCGTTCGTATGGACGATGTTGGACTGCGATTGGTAACGAGCACACGTACCATTGGCAATGCGTCAGGTCGGTTTCTTCTGTGGTTTGCACCCGTGCTGATGCGTGTATTGGCTGTCGTGGGGACAATTGCGATGTGGCTTGTCGGCGGCGGAATTTACACACATGGGTTGCCTTTCCTTCACGTCATGAGTGAGACCGTAGTTGGAACCGTATCTAGTGTTGCAGTCGCCGGGCCGGCGCTGGCTGTAGTAGGGGCGCCTTTGTTCGATGGCATTGTCGGGATTGTCGTAGGGTCCTTGCTGGTCGGACTGTTCATGCTTGGGAAGCTTGTGCTTGGCCGTAAATCGCACTTAGGGTGACTGTCAAAGCCGCGCGGCTGAGGGCATCTGTGATCCTGTAATGGCTATTAAGTGGCACTGAATGGTGAGATAGTTGCGCATCTCATCATTTCACGGATTTATCATGGTCGCACAAGCTGCTGGCAGGGTTGCCTTAATCGTTGGCGGTGCGGCTATCGCTGCATGTGTGACGGTGCCCGGGATGTATTTGTGGAACCGCAGCGCCAATAAAACAGCCCACGCTGCTGGCCGGGCAAAAGGTGAAGCAGAAGAGAAAGCACGCCAGGAAATTCTGCGGCAGATGAATAATGCGGCTACAGCAGAGATGTTGGCCAAATACGCTGAGTCCCAAAAAGGGTTCAAGATCACCCTCGCCTGCGTCACGATCGGCGTTGCATGCGCGGCTACATTCGGACCTGTCAGCAATGATGACGTAGCCATGATCAAGGCATACCTTCTCGGAGTTTCCGAGGCGTACATACCAAGCTTTGTCCGGATCAAAGTAGACGAAGCCGTAGCAGCACCTCCATCTATCAACACCGCCTATGCACTTGCCGCTAAGGTCGGCTCGCCCGAAAACTGGAAGCTGTTCGATGAACTCGTAGACCTGGTCGCGCAATCTAAGCAGATGGCCAACGAACAATGCCGATCCTCATTCCGGTCGGAATGGCATCTGTTACGATCCGTCGGTTGAGGCCTTGTTGATGAGCGAAAGTGCCGATCGATTCCGTCAGACCCAAGCGTTGCTTGCACAGATCCGTAGTGCTCCCTCACTTGTTGTGCTGCCCTCCCCAGCTGATTCGCAGCGCGTACTTAATGCCCCAGTGGACGATCAGTTTCTTGCCCAGGCTTTTCCCACGGAATCTAGACTCTTGGGGCGAAATGAGGCCCCTGAATACGAGGTTCGGGCGAGATTATCCGAGCTTGAGATCGCCTTTCACTCACAGCGTATAGAGCGTCTTTTCTCTGACACACGTCGATCAGCTCTTCAGGCAATCGCCGGGCCTTTTGGGGTCGGGAAAATGCTCAGTGCCTATGACAAGACCGGCGGTGTAGTGGATACGATCCACAACGCCCGGGCCGGTGTGTATGCCACTGATGAGGCTGAACAGAAGTATGCGGATAGGGGTGAGTACACGAAGAGGGTGAAGGAGAACTATCACCACCGTGATCCCGCCTACAAAAAGATGAGCCAGGACAGCACAAGGGATCGGGTAGAAGGCAAGGTGACTGATGCCTACACCGGTGAGCAAATGAGCAGCCAGCGGAGTGATAGCCACAGCATTGATCATGTTATTGCCGCAGAAGAGATCCACAACGATGCCGGCAGAGTTCTCGCAGGATTGGACGGCGTTGAGCTTGCGAATGCTTCAACAAATCTGCAGATCACCTCGTACTCAACAAACTCGGCAATGGGCACCAAAACAGCCACTGAATATGTGCTGTGGCTTGAGCAGACGAAAGACACCCGAGCGAAGAAACAAGCAAAGCTACAGGCGAAGGTTGATGCCGGCGAGCCTATGAGCCAAAAGCAAAAAGACGAACTCGCCAAGCTCAAAGAGCAAGAGAAAATCGCGGCAAATCCGGAGCCTTTGCTTGAGGCAGATAGAAAGGCTCGGGCGGCCAACGAGAAAAAGATCAACGACGCCTATTATCGCAGCCCAAAATTCCGGAATGACTGCTTGAAGACAAGCGTCGCAGCCGGCGGCCGCGCCGCTTTTCAGTCAGCAATGGGGGCTATCCTGGTCGAGTTGTTCGCAGGGATATTTGATGAGGTAAGCGATTGGTACAAAAACGGCCGAGCCGACGGTAATTCAATATTTGCTGAGCTCAAGCGTCGTCTCAGGAAAGTCGGACTGAGAGTAGCCAAGCAGTGGAAGGCTGTGCTCTCAGCCGCGGCTGGGAGCTTTCTCAGTGGTTTCCTAGCTAACCTAGTCACTGTGCTGACCAACGCTTTCCTGACCACTGCCAAGCGGACTGTTCGTATGATCCGCGAAGGTGGCAATGCCTTGGTTGGAGCTTGCAAAGCTTTGATTGTGCGCCCTGAGGGAATGGGGATCCGAGAGGGCTTGCATGAGGCATCGAAGGTGCTAGTTGGTGGGGGCATCATAGTAGGTGGCGTTCTGCTGGAAGATGCTGTTAGCAAGTCGATGATGGCGGTTCCGTTCCTTGTTCCTTTTGCCGACACTGCTACAGCAGTCATCGTTGGTGCGGCTACTGGCATCATCTCTACCATGGCTGTGTACCTGGTCGACAAGGCAGACGTGCTAAGTGTGAATCGAAGCAAGATGCTAGCTGGCATTAACTCGGACCTTGACGCATCGCTTCTGCATCAGCGCGCTATTGAAGCCTCCCTGCTCGAGCAGTTCAAGGCACTCTGAGCCTCTCTTCTGGAAACTCCTTGCGTAAGTTTCACGTCAGGCGTTGCGCATCGGAGCGGGCAATCGGGTGTGAGCCTCTGCTGGTCTCATCAAGTGTTGTCGCGTGGAAAAGGAGCGTCTCTTTTGGCTATCGCCTTTATCTGGCCATGGGCTATGCTCGCCGGCTTGTAAATCGCAGTCCGACGGTTATAACAGACTGCTCAAAACACACGCCAGGATTTAGCATGAAACGTTTCACAGGTATCGCTGTAGCAATCTCTATGGTAATCGTAGCATCAGGCTGCACCACTCACCTGGCAGATGGACAGAAACAAGAGATGGAGGTGTATGAAAGCAAGGGGCTTGCTGTTGAAGAGAAGTCAGTCGCATTAGCCGCTGGACTGGGTGTTCTGCCAGCCGCTGGTTACTTTTATACTAATCATCCCGCAGTCGCAGTCTTCTCCATCCCGCTTTGGGTAATCTCTCTCGGTCCTCTGTGGATGCCTTTTGATACTGCTGCCGCAGCTGAAGTGCAAAACTTCTATGCCACTCGGCGCAAAGTAGAGTTTGAGAAGGCAAAAGATCTGCGAGAGCTTGATCATCGCCTTGAAGACAAGCAGTTGACCTATGAGCAACACTTGCGCGAACAACGTACCATTGAGCAGAAGTATTCTGCTTACTGATCCCAATGGTCTCCTTGTCCATGCCCTTCCCCTTCGTGTGATCAGGTGAAACAAAATGAGCACATTACTCATTGTCGATGATTCCCCCACCGACACTTATCTTGCTAGAAAGTGTGCAGCTGAACTTTTTGAAGAAATTCGTGCGGTGCACAACGCGGAGGGTGTGTTCCGGGAACTGGAGGAATTCAGGCCTTCTTGCGTCATCATGGACTGGACGTTGGACGACTTGATGAATGGAATATCGCTGATCGCTGAGATCCGCGACCGAAACGATGATGCTAGTGTGGTGCCAATCATCGTCTGCACAAGTCGATCAATGCCTGCAGACAAGCAGATTGCTGCTAATGCTGGCGCTTCGGCTTACATCGTCAAGCCAATTACTGCTGAGGCTCTTGCCGAAGTCTGTTCACGTCTGATCCCTGGATTTGCTGGCCCCAGCCTTCCTCGTTCCGATAAGTAACGCATCACTATGCTGCGCCTGAACAAATGGGCGCAGCTACCCTCCTCCGCCTTGCCATTCCCCACAAAATAATCAACTGTCTAAATACCTCACTATCATCAGTATTTAAACCCTTCCGGGATTTCACAGTACCCTAGTAGGGATGGTTGTACGTTGGTGCCGAAAACATGGATATCAGACATGTTCTCGACAATCTCGGGTGCTTCAATGGTTTCGAACCTAACGGCGAAAACCAGAAACTCCTGCGCGATATCCCTGCCGAGATGGGCTAAGCATGAACTGCTTTTCTTTGCGTAAGACACCGATGCTAATTGGCCAGTGCCCAAATCGAGCGATGATTTGAAACCATGCTTCAGTATTGAGAACAAATTCTTCTTTGGAGTTGCATGAAAGAAGACTAGGGTGTCCTGCTCTAATGCTCCGGCAAATAGGGAGTAATTGTTTTCTTCAGTAGGTTGGAATGATTCAAGTTTTCCGCATTCATTGTTCATGCTGGGCTTCACTCTTTCAGTTTGATTTCTAGTAATAACTGGCCAAGTATCGCGGCTAGCGCCATGGTAGGCCTGAATGGTGTTTTTCCGTTCAAAAGACTGGAAGTTAAGTGAAGCACAGGTGAATTCCATGCATAGGTTTTGAGGTGTCGAATTTTCCAAGCCCGGTAAAATCAAGGTTGCGGGTTTGATTCCGTCTCCCAACCTACCACCGGTGACACACCATGACCACGTTGCACTTATTGAAGCTCTATCCAGCAGTCTTTGCGATCCTAGTGGGGATTGTAGGCCTGATGGTCGGCAGCTTCCTCAACGTTGTTGTCTACAGGCTGCCTGTGATGATGAAGCGATCCTGGCTGCAGGATGCCCGTGCTGCCCTTCAAATGGAAGCCACTCCGACCGAGCCGTTCAACCTTGCAATGCCGAATTCCCGATGCCCATCCTGCGGCCATTCGATCAAGCCTTGGGAGAACATTCCGTTGATCAGCTGGCTCTTGTTGAGGCGAAAGTGTTCAGGCTGTCGATCGCCGATTTCGGCAAGATACCCAATAGTTGAGCTGGTGACTGCCGGCCTATCATTCGGCACGGCCTGGCACTTTGGCTATGGTGCAGAGACTTGCTTCGCGCTTCTGATGGTTTGGGGCGGAACTGCACTTTTCCTTATCGACCTCGATGAGATGCTTCTGCCTGATACGATCGTTATTCCGGGCATATGGGTTGGCTTAGCTGCCAGCTTTCTTGGGCTTTTCTCGACGCTCCAGGATGGCTTCATTGGAGCTGTCACAGGCTACCTGCTCCTTGCACTGCCGGCGTTGATCTTTCAGGCGATCACCGGCCGCCAGGGAATGGGCAACGGTGATTTTAAACTGCTCGCCCTCTTCGGGGCCTGGCTCGGCTGGCAAGCACTCCCTTTGATAATTCTCGTATCTGCCGTGGCTGCATCAATTGTCGGACTCATTGCGGGTTTAGGGGTAAAATCTCGAAGCGAGCCTTTCCCCTTTGGCCCCTTTATCATCGCCGGCGGTTTACTAGCCTTGTTCTTCGACCATGAGCTGTACACGCTTTATGGTCATGTAGCCGGCGTCAACATTGGAGCACTACTTTTTGACTAAGCGAGTAGAGGCAATTCCTCCCCGCCCCCTTTTCGATACCATTGAATCGATCCTGGGTGACTACGCCGACTTTAAAGACCTGCATCCAGACATGGCCCCTTACCTGGCTGCTTTTCCAGCCGAGATCAGTGTTGAGACCGATCTTCGTCATGCTCGAGCTTTTTTAAAGTCCTACAGCCAATCGCCGTCCACCTTCAAAAACTACCGCGGTTATCTGGAGCGTTTGATTCTCTGGAGTTGGATTGTCCAGAGCAAGTCCGTACTGGATCTGACCCGCACTGATGCTGAGGCTTTCCTCGCGTTCAACGTCGCGCCACCACAGTCATGGGTTGGTGCTTCTGCGATGCGCAGATTTGCTCCCAAGGATGGCCTGCTTATGTTCAACCCTCGGTGGCGACCTTTCGGCGTGAAGATCGAGAAAGCTGACCGCAAGAGGGCTGCTGAGGCGCATGTGAAGCCCGTCGCCAGTCAGAAGAAACAGGGATCAGGAAGCACTGATCTGATCTACTCGGTTGCGTGTTCGTTTTATGACTTCTTGCTGCAGGACGGCATGGACATCGCTAGCCCGTTCAAATCTATCAAACGGGTGAAGGGCAAGCGGGGAAAACCTAAGATCAAGGCATTGACCACGCTGCAGTGGGACTACCTTGTCGGTGAGGCCGAGACAATGGCCAATGAGGACCCCAAACACGAGCGTACTCTGTTCATCGTCGTGGCCCTCTTTGCGATGTACTTACGGGTTGGTGACTTGTCTGGCCGAGATGATTGGCTTCCGACCATGAACTCTTTTTTCAAAAGAAATGGTTCATGGTGGTTCGAGGTTGTTGGGAAGGGCAACAAGGAGCGTGAGATCACGGTTAAGGATGCCTTTATCCCCTACCTCAAGCGGTACCGTGAGAGCTTGAATATGTCGCCACTGCCGACCAAGGCCGACGATGCACCGCTGCTCTATACAAGCCATGGCCGGCCCAACCTGACTGCACGCCAGATCCGGAATATTGTTCAGCCAGTTTTCGACCGCGCTCGGTCCAGAATGCAGGCCGACGGACAGCCTGAGGACGAGTGTCAGGAATTGATGGAGGTTACCTTGCACTGGTTACGGCACACGGGCGCAACGTTCGATGCCAAATTCCGGGACGCAAAGCACCTGCAAATGGATCTGGGTCACGAAAGCCTTTCAACCACCCAGGACATTTACTACAACGCAATTAATCAGGAACGCTCCGCAAGTAACCGAGGCAGTATTCGCGGTCGATAACCTGTCTTATCAGAAGGCAGCCTCTCAGCTGCCTTACTTCACGTCTCTCCACATCCATTCAGCGAACTGTTCGTAGTTCTCGATTCTGAATGTCGAACCTGGGCTCCAGGTAAAGCCACACCGAATAAAATGGCCGTTCGACTTATCAGCTAAGGTGGCGCCCTCCCCGTGGCAGAGCGCGCCATACGACGTCGGGCCTGTAGCCATCGACTCGCTTATCGTCAAAGGGCTCGCAAGTATCATGGAGTATGAGTCAGCGTTCACCCAGTACAGTCGTTCAGCGGTCATTAACATCCCCCATATGAGGAATGCCAGCCAGGCTGCTTTGATGAGTGAGTTGACTCCTTTGGTTGTTGGCACTGTCAGAAGCTCCACGTTGGTACGACGAGGACCACCAAGCTCAGAGATCCTGCCAAGCTAGCCAGTGCAATCAAAGCCTGTTTTCGTGTCGAGGTAATGATCTTGCCGCGCTCACCTGCTAGCTTGCGCAAGTGGAAGGCTTGCAATTGAGGTGAGCTATACCCGTCGCGATCGATGGCCCTAAATACCAGGTATCTGTAGGTGTAGCGGATTGTGATACAGATGCATATTGCTAGGCAGAGAGTGCCGGGTAGGTAGAAATTCGCTGGTGAAATGAATGGCTGTACGTCGTTCATGGGGAATTGATTGCTATTTGGTAGTTGAATACGTCCATGTTACCAGTTTGAACTGCTGGTCGGCCCCTGTGCCCCGTTCGACAGGCCGGTTAAGGGGTGTAGCGCTTGTGGCCTATCCATAGCGCTACGCCCCATTGCTCTCAAGTCCTAGACGAGCTTGAAGGCTCCGAGCACTGATGCTCGTACTGATACCGCACCCACAGTTCGGTTCAGGTGCTTGGCGCATTTTTCTCTGGCTAGAGTATGCACATTGGCTAAAAGCCAGGCATCGTCTTCGGCACTCCAAGGCGTGGTGACTTTGTTGGAGTGCAGCCCGAGACTTTGTGCTTTGTGCCTGATTCTCTCTGCGAGCATACCTAGCTTTGCAGCACACCAGATCGATCCTTTCTTAGGGTAATACTCCCTCAGAATTTCGATTTCAGCGCTGGTCCATTTCCGCTTGTTGACCTCTGCCGGCCGCACTGGCAAGTAGATGAGCCCGTCGACCCATTCTTTGCCTTTGGATTCAAATAGCCGACTCAGTCCCGCCCTTGAAAACTCAGAGGTCTCGTTTTTGAGGAATCGCACTCGTTTATCGACTGCATATTCAGGTCTGTTGATCAGCTTGCCAATCTCGGCGTTGGTCTTCTTCCCAAGATTCTGTAACAGCAGCTGATCGTCGTGACCTGTCCAGCCCGGGAATATACCCAGCTGCTTTGGACGCAGACTAACAGCAGCCATTGTCCGGCCCAACTGCTCTGCTACCCAAGGAAGCGGCTCTGTTTGGAGATGCTCGAGCAGGAAAATCGTTTCCTCGCGGGTCCAGGTAACCAGTGTGTTGGCTACCTTCAAGCGTCGAGCTCTGTTAGTGGTTTGGTAGTAGGACATTCCGACGTGGTCGGCTATCTGTTCGACCGGTTGGCTATGGTAGTGCTGCTTAAGGTAGTCGTCCTTCTCCTTCGTCCAGCGTGATCTAGGTGGCAAATCAGGAACGGGTTTAAGCAGGGATTCGTGCGGAGCTATGTGGAAACTGCTCGCAGCGGCGAGAAATGATTCGGCTGCCTTTCGGAACTCTTTAGCGGACGTTACGGCCGGCGGTACAAATGGCTCGAGCAGCATTGTCTCATCAGGATCCTCATCGCCCTTTGTTGCTAAGACATGTTTTGTGGTTGCTGATTTGTCTTGAGGTTTGCCATGCAGCGCCTGCGGGGTAAGGGGCATTGGGGTCAATGGCGGGCTACTTCTTCGCTCTCTGATAACTCTTTTGTTGGGTGCATCAGATGTTCCTGCAAGGGCCAGGGTTATGGTCATAGCCTCGACATCCTGAGGTGACCTGCCAAGCAGGTCAGCTATCGAAGCGATCGACTGGTGGCCAACATATTCCTGCCGCAGGATTCGTTCATCGCCACTCGGCCAGGCAGCTCCTCTGCTTGATCGTGGCCAAGGCCCAGCACCGTTCGGGGGAACATAGATGCCTAGAGCTACTGCCAGCTCATATGTTTCCCGCAGTGAGTGTTTGGTTTGATCGGCAGCTCCCTGTATGCCCTGCAGAGGCACGCTCTGCTCCAGGGTGGTTAGATCTTCGGAAGACCATTTTGCCTTCATGCCTGCGTATCTCCAATCGCCTCGGTCGGGGCTGTCGTTTAGGGCTTTCTGCCCACGCTTATGATTATTGTGTAGCTAGGTTTTGGTATCGCAAAGTTTGGTTCTGCCTATCACCTCTTGAAAACGATAATTTGAGGCTGACTAGGAACGCTTGCAAGCGTTTGACCCTGTTGGAAAGCGTTTATCACGATTGGCTGATTGGTTGCTGCAGACATTTAAGGGCCAGGCATTGATCAGCCGCACTCGTGCCGCGCTTCATCAGTCGCGGTACTCCTCCGGGTATTCAATCCCATGCAAGAACCACAGACTTTTGGCATTGCTCTCATGAGGTGCCTGATTAAAGATGAAGGCAGGGCATTCCTCATCTGCTTTGTCGATCAGCTTAGCCACCAGATCAGCGTTGCGGCGCTGTTGCTCTGACAGCTTTGCACTCGCTTCTTCCAGTTGATCAATGCTGCACTTTTCCATAAAGCTGAAATGTTTGCCCAGGAGTCCGCAGAGAATGTCCGAGATCTGTATGGCTGGTTCATTGTGTGAAATTGCGAACCGGTAGCTTACGGGCTGGCCACCCCACACAATTTCGTTGCGCTCAAGGCTTTCCCTGACCCGCGGTTCTTCGTCAAATACGTGAACCGACCTCACGAATGTGGCAAGTCTATGGATGAAGGCTGTATCAAAACCACTCATCCTTCTCGTTGCCGCAAAGATACACCAACGTAGTAACCCTGGCAGCCTCTTGGAGAAGGTCTGAGAGCGCCATTCTTGCCATGTTTCTGAACGTGAAGCCGCCCCTGAAGAGAAATTGGCGTACAGCTTTTAGGAATTCGGGTATTCGCGCGGCAGGTACGTTCGGGTAGTCGAAGGTCTTTAGTAGCCGGAAATACCCAAGTGGTTCTAGCCTCACTATGGCGTGGAGTTCGTTTTTCAGATCGTCCCGAATGGATCTGTAGGCCTCGAACTGATCATGGTCTAGCAGCGAGTCAATCAGGTCGACTATCGACCAGTTCAAGATGCTGAAGTTAGAGAAGTGAATGTAAGCTGGCGACGCCAGAAGCCATGTGAGGAACTGCTCCAGCTTGTTGGAGCTGAGGCAGGTGATGTAACCCCCTTGGGCAAGGTGCTTTAGCTTCAACTCTTTGACTGATGGCTGAATTCTCAATTGAGCCCTCAGGTCATGAATATCAGGCAGGCTGGCCCCTGGCCCCAGCGCTACACCCCCGAGCACAAAGCAATCCAGAACCTCATGATTGAGCCCGGTTCCAGTCAAGGATAGGCTTCGGATATTGTTCGTTTCGTCGTAATACAGCGTGTAGGCCTTATTGATGTTCTTCATCAGGTCCTGCCCGGGGAATCTAAACAGGCCGGCATCGATCACTGTTTTTTCGTAGCTGTCATTGATCATGGGTCTACCTGGACGTTGATTGTCAGTCCGTTTTCTTCTGTCCTGAGGTGCTTTTCGGTGGGCGCTTCGCTCGAGGTTTTGGTGCCGCCGCAGCCTTCCTGGTCTCAATCAATTGCTGTTCCAGCGTATCAGCTCGTGCCTGGGCCGCTGCTGACTGTTCACGTGATGATGCCAGGGCGCTCTGGTTTTCCTGCAGGGTCTTCAGTGTTGATTGAAGCTTGCCATTGGCTTCCTGCAGTTGTGCAGCAACCGATTTGAGTTCCTCTCTTGCACGGTCAACTTCTCTGTGAGATCGATCCTCAACATCGCGCGTGTAGCGCTCCTGCTCAGCCCGAGTGTTTTCGGCCTGAGCCGATGCTTCTACCAGCTTCTGCTCCGCGGCCGCGAGTTTTGCACGATAGTCAGTTCGCTGCTCACGCATATCCTCTAGGTCAGCATTTCGCTGATCCAACAATACCTGCAAGTCCTTCAGTCTAGTTTCAATGGCGAGTCGTGCGGTCTGTGCTTCGTTGGTTTGAGATCTTGCGAAGGCTACGTCCTTGCGAGCCTGCTCTTCGAGGCCGGCAATTCGCTCGCGCTCCTCTGCTAGCACCTTTCGCTGGACAGACATGCCCTGCTCCACCACAGCCTCTGCCATCAGAGTGGCCTGCTTCCAGATGTCCACAAAGGCGTGCGCCACTTCAGTGGGCAAGCCTGGCAGGCGCGTCTCAGCGCGCAGCCTGGCTGACAGGCGCACCCACCACTCATCAAGCAGGGCGCCGACACGCGCCGGGCTACCGCGCCCCAGCTTTTCTCGTACCCGCTCAACCGTTGGGCGCTTACCGCCCTCCAGCACGGCGTCAGCCGCATCAAAGACTTCCTGCTCAGGTACACCTGTCGACATGGGTCAAACTCCACTATTCTATATCCGATAAGTATTGGTTAACGGACATGATGTTTCGATAAAATACGTCGCACGTATTAAATAATACGCTTTAATCAAGAGTAGCTCAAAATCTCTCAAAAATGGGCTTTTGAACGTGAAATTCGTGGAGGTTTGGAATGAAGTCGGAATTGAGGGCACCAACAACCGTGGGCGCTCTATCGCGCTTACTGCCCCTAGATAATGCGGCCGTGCTTGAGCTTGACTCGCTCAGCCAGGCATCACAGGACGCAGTTTCTGACTTTCTGAAAGCAGGGACTGCGCCCAATACGGTGCGTAGTTACCAGGGTGCGCTTACCTATTGGTCAGCGTGGCTGCAGGTCCGTTATGGGGTTGCGCTGGGGGATGGGCCAATTCCAGCGGCGGTGGCGATCCAATTCATCGTTGACCATTTGAATAGACCGCAGGATGACGGCACCTGGACGCACAACCTCCCCCCTTCGGTTGATCAGGCGCTGGTCGACGCCAAGATCAAAGCTACTTTGGGACCTCACTCTTACAACACGGTCAGCCTTCGTATGGCAGTCCTTGGCAAATGGCATGGGATGAAGGGCTGGGCTAGCCCAACTGATATCAAAGAGGTCAAAGCACTGATGCGGGATGCGCAGAAGGCTCAGGCCCGGGGCGGCATTTCGGTTCGCAAGAAGACAGCACTCGTGGCTGAGCCTTTAAAGGCAATCCTGGACACATGCTCAACTGATGGACTGCGAGGCATACGCGATCGGGCTCTACTCCTCCTAGCGTGGAGCGGCGGTGGTCGGCGCCGCTCTGAGGTTGTGGCCCTGCAGGTTTCGGACGTTCGAAGGCTTGATGCTGACACTTGGATGTATTCACTCGGGGTAACCAAGACAGATACTGCTGGCGTCCGGCGTGAGAAGCCTCTGACGGGTGCCGCCGCCCATGCTTTGACTGCTTGGCTTAGTGTTGCCCCGATTGAGAGTGGCCCGCTTTTTCGGGGGATGCTACGAGGCGGCAGGGTGGGAACAGCACCCATGACTGGTCATGAGGTAAACCGAATCCTACAGAGGCGTGCAAAGCTTGCCGGCCTAGAGGGTGATTGGGGTGCACACAGTTTACGATCAGGCTTTGTGACTGAGGCTGGGAGACAGGGTGTGCCGCTGGGTGATGTGATGGCTATGACAGAACACACCAGCATTTCGACTGTGATGGGGTATTTCCAATCCGGCAACATGCTGAACAGCGCCGCTACGACCCTGTTAGCGGGCTATGACGTCCCTGAAGTGGAGGTGGACGATTCCAGCCCCGAATCGGGTTCTCATCTTCCGCGTTGATGTCTGGTGGGGCACTATTGTAGTGATGCAGCCCTTTCCGGGTGGCACTTACTCTGGGTACGAAGCAATGGCTAAAGGGATGAGGTCTTTGAAGTGGGGAATCATAGCGGGCTTGCTTGTGCCTGGCTTCGCCTCAGCTGACTCTTCAGGCGAAGTCGGGGTGGCGCTCAGCGCTTGGGCTCCAGAAAGTGTGACGGAACAAGGAGCCCGAACCACGGTTGTGCTTGATGAGAATACGGTTACAACGCAAATCTTTACTCAGGCCATCAGTAACGGTGTCTGCGCAAGAGTTTGGCTCAAACAGGCAAGCAGTGGCTATTTGGCAGGCATCACCGAGATTGCTGTCTTCAATAGATCACAGCGGCAAGGCTTCATCCTAGAAGGCGGCAAAGAGATTTGTGATGAGTTGGGGCTTTTACCTAGTAGCAAAATTCCTGAAGCGTTAGCCGCAAAGACACGGTCGCTTTGATCTTGGCCAGATGGTGGGTGACGCTCATATTAGGTTTCCGAAGCCAGGTAATGGGTTGCTTTTCGGGGGTATAGCATTAGCCTCAAGTCGTGAAAAGATGATGTCCTACCGGTGGAAGCGAACAGCCGGAGGGAGCTACAGAGAAGACGAGGCAATGATGAATCCCGCAGAATTCAATGCGATCCTTAACACCGCAACCCCTGCTCAACAGCTGTCCCTTGAGTCGGCCCACTGGCGGTACATGACGCTCATTGGCCATGTGCGAGGTGTAGTGGATCCTGAAATTGCGTCAGGTGATCGCGAAGCTTTCCCCCGCTACTCTGTCAGCGTCGGACAGTCGCTGGCATTCTCCGAACCTGACTGTTGCCGATTCATGGTTGCAGTTACCGGCCTATCAGCAAAGTTATGTGCTGCATGGGCGGACCCTGATTTCTACAGCCTACAAAACGAAAACCACGACGCATCTATCGCGGACACCGCCTAGCAGTGCTGAATCCTGATCGTAGCGGTAAATCGTCCACGAGGATTTTCGCTCAGCCAACCCTGATGCACCTGCAAGGGATCCCAAAAATGAACGGGGTTATACTGATTTCATCCTTATGAAATTGTTTAACCAAGGCAGAGGTTCCAGTGTCTGTGATTATTCAGATCCCCCTTTCACGATTGAAATACTTCAAAGCCCTAGGCAGCCCTGCTGAACCCAATGCCCAGGTAGAGGCCATGGCCGCTGACATCAAAGTACATGGCATTCGCGAACCGCTGATTGTCAGGCCCGTTGGCGATCTATTCGAAGTCGTATGCGGCTTGGTCCGCTGGAAAGGCGCGATAGTTGGTGGACTGGAGACAATTCCTGAATCGCCCCTAGTTTCGTAGACACCTCCAAGCCTTAAAATGAGGCCCATTAGGAGGTGCCATGAGCAACCAGCGATATCCCGAAGAATTCAAAATC
>NZ_JBUZVP010000048.1:0-32343 GCF_055409485.1 Pseudomonas sp. A125 | reverse complement strand
CCTGTGTTCTCCTGCTCAAAAATTGAGCAGAAGCAGTTGAACACCTGGGTCAGTTTTCAGTCGGCAGAACAGCCTCTACTGGGTCAGTTTTCGGTCAGCAGCAACAGACACTCCTCATTGGTTTGTTCAATGAGTGTATTTTGAACTATAGTTAATTATTTGTCTACAATAATTAACTATAGTTCAATTTAAAGCCTTCTACAATCCGAGCACATCGCGTCTTGTTACAACTGCCAACCTGTCACCTACCGATCGCCACACCTGCCAGCCAGTCACCTACCGATCGCCACACCTGCCAGCCTGTCACCTACCGACCGCCACACCTGCCAGCCTGTCACCTGTGCATCGATTACAGCCCACTTGATCTAGACGCCCAACTGTTAGCCGCGGATCCGGCGGCTGACTCGGTCTCAAAGCGCTCATAGAACCAGCTAACATTTTCTTCCGTGTCGATCTCAGGGGAATCGTTGCCCAATTTCACAAGCTCCACGTGCACCGTGCCGAGCCAGGCAGCAAACAGTTGGTCATCGCGCCTGCCGCCACTTTCCATCAAGTCACGTAGCTCATCGACAAACTCCTCTTGCTGCTGATCAGCACGTCGTATGTCCTGGAGCACTTGTAGGAGCTCACCCCGAGTGGCATCGAGAGGTACATTGAAGCCAGCGGAGTCCAATTTATGTCTCACGGCCAAGAATTCAGGTTGAGTAGCCATTTAGCACTCCTTGTTAACCGCAGTAGAAAGAGCCGTGAAGAGGGCTCGGCAAGCATCATTGTACGCTTCCAACAACAGAGAACTCTGTCGCTTGTAATCCTCAAGATTGACCCCTGATAGAGGCGCATCATCAAGATGTTTCGGCTGATTCATATAATTCTTGTGTGCCTCATGGGCAGCGTCTAAATGGACTTTAATAGAGCCAACATCAATCATAGTCATACAAAGTTATCCCCACTTGGTGACAAAGAAATTAGAATCTTTCCAAAATCGCCACTCTTAACTGCGCTACACAATGAAAATTCATAGCAGCCTGCTTTGAAGTTCAACTGAGGCTGATCACAGAAGAAAGAACACTCTTCTAAACAGGTTTCATCATCTGCTAACCCAACGCGGAGGATGTACAGTGCTTTGTAATCCTGTGGGGTATCTAAACTTGTGATCGCCGTTACATTTTCAAGACCAGCGCTAATGACGTTAGCCCACGACTGGGATGAAATTTCATCAAAGTGTTCAATCTGGGTGTTTTCACTAAAATGCAAAACGTATCTGATTCGATCAGATTTCGAATTATGAAGTATGGGCAGCGTCCTAGCTACCAAAGCAATACGTACCGCAAGCGCCTCTGCAGCAGTCGTGAAAAATCCAGCTCCTAACGGTGAATCCGCCATAAGATCTGGTAAAGCGTCGCCTACTGAACCGTCAAACTTAGTCATGTGTGATCCTTCGTCTGGTTATTTTTAGATTATACACATGCGTACGTACGTACGTAAAAGTAATGTGATTGCCCTACTCCTTCGGTCGGCCAACCACTGGTGGGATTGCCTTCACTCGTTTACTGTATATAAAAACAGTGCTTGGTGATCCTATGAACGTAGCAGCTATCCACCACCTAACCCCGTCAACGTTACCGTTGCAGTTCATTTCTGGGACGGCGGCCGGGGGCTTTCCCAATCCAGCCGCTGACTACTACCAGGCGCCAATCTCGCTGGACGATCTGCTCAATATTCGCGCTCCTCACGTGTTCATCGTCCAGGTGGAAGGACACAGCATGACAGGGGCTGGCATCCTGCATGGTTGCCGCCTGGTGGTTGACAGGACAATTACGCCTATGTCTGGCCACATCGTTCTCGCTTACGTTGACAATCAACCGATTGTTAAACGACTTCTTCACGAAGGTGGGAAATGGTTACTGGCGTCTGAACACCCGGACTTTCCTCCACTCGTACAAACAGACTTTTCTGAGATAACTACATTCGGCGTTGTAACATGGAATTTCAACCAACATGCGTGTTGAATGTAAGCCTGTATTTGGACTTGTTGACGTCAACGAGTTTTATTGCAGCGTAGAACGCATCTTTAGACCTGAATTAAAAAACAAACCAGTTGTTGTTCTAAGTAACTCAGATGGTTGCATAGTCGCTCGAAGTAAGGAAGCAAAAGCTCTGGGTTTGAAAATGGGAGAACCATTCTTTAAGATCAGAACGTTTATCGAAAAGCACGATGTTTCAGTTTTTAGCAGTAACTACACTTTATATGGCGAGTTCAGTCACAGGCTTTCTTTAGCTATTTCCTCACTTGCTCCGGCCGTTGAGGCCTATAGTTGCGACGAATCATTCGTAAGACTTGATGGTTTGCCCGAGCCATTAAAAGATGTAGCGAAGGCAATTCAAGCCCGTGTTCTGCTGTGGACAGCGCTCCCCGTTGGCATTGGCCTGGGGCACACTAAAACCCTCGCTAAAGCAGCCCAGCATGCCTCTAAGGTGTGGAAAGCCAAAACTGGTGGCGTCGTAGACCTCCGCTCCAAGGAGGCCGTGGAGTGGCTCCTGAGGCGTATGCCGGTGGAAGAGGTTTGGGGGGTCGGGCGGCGGATGAAAGACAACCTCCAACCTCTGGGCATAACAACTGCCTGGGAGTTAGCGCAGTGTGACCCGCGAGTGCTTGGAAAAAAGTTTTCCGTTGTCCTGGAGCGTACGATCCGTGAGTTAAATGGGGAACAGTGCCTAGACCTTGAGCCTGTTGGATTACCAAAACAATCCATCTGTTGTAGTAGATCTTTTGGTGAGCGTGTAACCACTCTGCAAGGGCTTCGTGAGGCTGTCGCCAGTTACGTGCATCGAGCAGCTGGGAAACTCAGGGCTCAAAAATCACTGTGCACCGTTCTGAGAGTGTCCATACAGACCTCCTTCTTCGGCGATGATCCAAAGTACGCTCAGGGAATCACGTGTACCCTCCCCTACCCTACAGATGATACTCGCGTACTGACCGGCGCTGCGCTTCGAGGTTTAGAAACCATCTTTCGGGAGGGGATGAGGTACAGCAAAGCTGAGATTCTTCTGATCGATTTGCGTCGTCGAGGGGAATTCACTGATGATCTGTTCACGATCAATCAGCCAGCGCGGTCTGAGGCCTTAATGCTCGTTATGGACCAGGTTAACCGGCGCTGGGGTCGGGAATGCCTACGCACTGCAGCTGTTCCAGCAGAACCCGAATGGGGTATGCGCAGAGATTACCTCAGCCCGAGCTATATGACGGATTTCAACCAACTGTGGAAGGTGAGCTGCAGGTAGTTGATCACCCTTAGGACGGACATTTCACAGCCGCTCTAACTTACGATGCCGTGCAGCCAAGCTCACGGGGGCCGGCCAGCCTCGGCACGTAGGCGAGTTTCGGAGTCCGGGCTACATCATTCTTCCTTGCGCACATCCTTGCTCCATCCTCGTCTCTGGCACGTACATACATGGTGTGGATGACCTTGCGCTTTGGGCCCGAGCCCGCAACAAGGTCTACCGCAAATGTTTTCCATTCCCGCGTTGCCCAATAGGCATGAGCATCTGCTTCGTCACCAAACAGCATTCGCGTCTGTGTTCCCATATCATTTCAACCTTGCGCAGGAAGGGGGATATCAGACCTTATGCGCTGCCATCCTACGCAATCCAAGCTGTGCTTGAATGGAGGAGGAGGATTCAAAGCCTCCTTGAGGCAACGATCATGCCTCTCATCATCTACAGCTGCTATGGCTTCCTTTCGGTGCTCCAGGTAAAACAACAAACCTAAAAGCAGAGCTCCTCCTGCGGCTATACATGCAAGATGTTCCAATAACGCTTTCATTCTTGTTATCCCTTTAGTCATATGCCCTACTCCGCTTCCTTTGCGGCAAGTTTGCTTCGATCAAATTTATTTAAAAAGTTTTCAAACTCCTGCAATAGCAAGTTTGGATCAATCCCTTTTTCACACTTCAATTCTAGCTTTTGACCGGAAAGTTTAATTGTTCCAATTCCAGCTACTGGGCGCGGAACAAATGCCGGACGACCTTGATTAGAACATGCAGCAATTTTCACGGCAATCTGGCGGAGTGCTTGTTCCTGCTTAGTACCTTTTTCGACCATGCTCAGCACCTGTCTCTCGACGATGTGAACATCCTGCTCCGCTAAATCCACGAACTTTTTAGCGTAGTTGGCAGTAATCAGTCCCGGATGCTGATCAAGTACTTGGCGTATCGAAGTCGGGAGCTTCATAAGGTCCAGGCACCGACTTACTACAGAACGGTTGATCCCCAAGCGACGTGCAATGGCGCTTTGGCTCTTATCATTACCATTTTGAAGGTAGCGGTCGTAGCTACGAGCAAGCTCATAGTCAGTCAACTCTTCATGCTCGTTATCTGCCAGTGCGAGCAACATTGCCATGTCGTCGCTCATTGGCTTCACAACAGCCGGTATCCTGTCCCATCCCAAGATAGTGACAGCTCTCCAACGCCTCTCACCGCCTACGAGCTCATGTCTGCCGTTTGGAAGAGGTCTTACAAGAATTGGTTTACCCAGTCCAATTTCACGTATTGACTCCACGAGTAGCGAGATAGCCACCTTGTCAAAGATCATCCGAGGCTGGTATGGCGATACATCGACGCTTGAGACGTCAATATCCTCTAGGGATTGGTCTTTACCTATCCACTCTCCAACCAATGGCTCCTGGGCCTTTTCATCCAGCATTTGGAGCATTGCTGCCCTCCCCTGCGCGCTGGATGGAGTTCCTTCTGGAATCTCTGCTGGCTTGCGAAGGCCAACGACGCCAGTTTTAGGTTTTCCAGGGTAATCGTTTGATTTCATGTGCTGCATCTCCAACATTCAGTGTTGCTAGTAGCAACACGGGTTCTCTTTTGTTGCTACTAGCAACAACTCAGGCCGAAGCAATTTCCCGGATTTTGTTGAGAATTTCCCGGTGTACGCTTCGGACTGGACCAAGACTTTTTGAGGTAGCCCCTTTCCACAGAAGCAGCGGAATGCCGTCATCCAGTGACTTGGCGTACTCCTCAGAGACATAGATTTTTTCTTCCGTTACCCGGCCAGGAAAAAGCTCATTAAGACGGAAAAGATTATTGATTAGAGACGGGCGATTGCGGATAAACATCGTCGGGATCGCGAGCAATTTAGGTGCGTAGCTGTATTCCCGTGCAAATCGGGCGCACCAATCGTTCAGCCGAAGAAGAGCGCGGAATGAAAACTTGTCCATTCGAATCGGACACAGAAGTAAGTCGCTAGCTGCAACTGAATTTTTAGTCAGTCGGGAACCGGCAGGGGCGTTATCGAAGATGATCAGGTCATAGCTCGAAAGATCACAGCCAGGTATTTGGCCGGTTTTGGCCTGTTCAATCCAACGGGCATACCACATATCGGGGTTGTTAGAAGCGTCCAGGGCAACACCCAAATCCTCGATGTAGGAATCCGCAGGAATCAGGTGAATGCCATCCTCACCAAATGGCTTCTTGATGACCTCATCAAGGGTTTTCGGATCGAATGCACGCATCCGCAACAGGGGACTGATCAGATTGCCGAGGTGGCCGTCTACGAGTCGGTCCTGAGGAATACCCATCTCGGTCAGGTCCTCCGGCCCCAAATCAGGGTCGTAGCCCAGCATGCTGGATGTGTCGCCCTGAGGGTCGTTGTCGATGATCAGCGTTTTCAGGCCTGCGAACTGAGCAGACAGAGCTAGGTTCACAGCCGTAGTTGTTTTAGCTGTGCCGCCTTTCGGTACAAATGTCGAAGCAACGATTTGGCGCGAAAGACCTTTCGAATGTCCCAAGCGTCGACGTAGGGCTGCGATAGCGAATAGATCGGCGAGTCCATAAACCCGTGCAGTAGAGGTGCCACGAGGTACACGACGAATCTCAACACCATTCTCTTCTTCAATGTCCTTCAGTCGCCTGGTCGTCAGCCCAAAGCACTCAGCGGCAAACTGCGGAGAAAAGGTTAAGCCTCCAAAGTCAACAAAACTCTGTAGCTCCAGCTGAGATTCTTCGGTTGAGTTCATGTAAATGCCCTTCTGTAGGTTGAGAATTGATTATAGTTCATGAATACGGCTTGTAAACAGACTAATTCAGGAATATTAACGTTTTAAGCCATTCGAGCTGAACCGCCTTGTTGCTAGTAGCAACAAACCCGCTCTGCCCAGCAACAAAGCGGGCAAGAACGAACCGGCTCTAAAAGCTCATTGCTACCTGCCCGCCTTTATCCACGAAGCTGTCTAGGTTAACGCCGCGCATAGACACAGCCTTGCTCAGCAGCAAGTGGGCCTTGTTGTCGTCAAGATCCATGAGGTATGCGTCGTCGATGAGCTCGCTGATCTCATGAGGTTTCAAACCCGCCTCAATGGCCTGGCCCAAAAGCCGCGACGAAAGACGATCGTACTTCGCACGTAGGGCAAATTGAGGGTTATCAAGTTGGTTATTTGCCATGAAGAAAGCGTACGAAAATCCCTCGGGGGTTACGCTTCTTGCGTTTTTTGTCGCGAGGCTCCGGCCTCCGTACTTGAGATGCATTTTGGAGCCCTCAACAGGCATGACCGGTGCAACAGGAAGGTCTGCGTTGAAACGACCCCAGATCAAGGTCTTCTTCGTATAGGGATCTCCAACGTGGCACGGATCGAATGAAAGTCTCCATCCCGGGAGCCCTCCTAATTTTTCGATACGGCCAACTGGATTTTCTACAGCCCACAATGCTGGTTTGTAGTATTCGATTAACCGAAGGGTCTGGTGAACGAGTTGGACGGAGGCTTTGGTCCGGCCATCCAGATCCTTACTACCGAAATGTCTGCAGCCTGAACGAGCGAAGTCTGTGCAAGGACAAGCGGCAAGAATCGCGAATACCTCAAGGCCGTAGAAATCGCCGAACCACTCTATGAAGAACTCGACATTGAAGTTGTTCACGTCACCGAGCTCAGGATTGTCTTGAATGTCAAAGCGGTAGACCTGGTAGCCGGCTTCTTCCCAAGGCCGAGACCATTCACCTGAGGTATCGAAAAGCGAGAGCACCACTTTGTCACTGTTTTCCCTGCAAGCAGCTTGGCTTCTAGCATGATCAATCCATCCCTCTATACGGTCACGGGCGTGCGCGGGCTTCATAAACCCCTGGACCTTATCAGCCAAGCGGACTACATCTGCCTTCAATGGATGATCGAAAAGATGGTGAACCCCGAGTGAATTTTCTAAAGCTTGTGATTCTTGAAATGCCGATACCAATGAATCCAATTCGTACACAGAACCCATGCAAATCGCTCCTAGACCTTTTTCAAAGCAGCACAGTGGTAGCCGCCACTGTCACCAATTCGTGGAGAGAATTTTAACCCAAATGCGTACGCATGTACATACGTACGTACGTATCTAAACATTTGTTGCTAGTAGCAACACTGCTAGAGATTTCGATCTATTTTGCTGTTCTGGTTGTTCGTCTAATCATGTCTCGATAAGACTCGATTTCCAGATGGACACGCCTTTGCCTGACAGCCTCTTTTGAACACCCAATGATGTCTGCAAGCTCCTGGTCCGGTTGCTTACCCTGCATATGATCGTAAGCCGCAATATCGGGTCGAGGTTGTTGGTACGGTGTTATTCCTAAGGACTGGATGAGTTTTGAGACTTGCTGAAGAGGAACTTTAGCCGCACGTGCGAGCATTGTGGCGGGGTAGACGCCAAGAAAAGGTACAAGGAGCGCTAGGGCATCCTGGTGAGGAGGGGGAGGGGAGTACGCAGGTTTGCCGAGCTTGATTCTTCGAGCACGGACAGCTTCAGTAGTGGTTCCAGCCATCTGAGCGATAACAGGATCCGGGACATTTCCCGAAAGCCCGTCGTATCGCTCAAGCTTTGAGTATTTGGGCATACAACTGAATCTAAACCGATAGGCCAGAATTTATTGTTGGATTCCCCACATTTCAGCCAGGGCTTTTTCAATGAGCGCTGAAGCTGTTGTTTTTTGCTTATGAGCTTCGTCGCGCAAGCGTTCGTTGAAATCTGTACGAAGGCTAATAGTCTTATGGGATCGGGTAGGGGCTTCACCCTTTTGGGTTGCAGCGGATGGTTGAGCCTTCATACATGTTCCTCAAAATTGACTGATCACAAGTAGCCATTATACATGTACGCACGTACGCAAATACATACGTACGTACACGAAGTACGACTGTTTACTCAGTTTGCTCTTCCTTGTCGGAACGGTGCTGACCAGATGCTCTACGGTAATCTTGCAGCTGCTGGATGGTGTGGGATAGATTGCGAATCACATAGTCCGGAAACCCCTTTTTACCAGCTAGGTGACGCTGCTCTAGCTCTGCGATTCGAGCAGGGTCTAGCCCTAAACGAATCAGGGTTAGCTCATCACCCAGTTCCAAAGCCCGGTTCGCTTCCAGCATGACGTTTTGAGCCGATTGAAGTTTCTCAATTTCATCTTGCAGGTGCTGGGTGTCATCACGGTCAACAGATCGCAGTGGTATACGCTTCATTTGCAGACTCCTAGACTTCATTCTTCCCCGGTAGCCGCCGGGTGCAGCTCGATTAAGCTGCCAGCTCATTATACGTACGTACGTACGTATGTAAACAATGAACAAAGAAAAAGGCTGCATCTGCAGCCCCTAAATGTCGGCGATATACGACTAAGCGGGCTTAAATCGCTCCAGCGTTTCAAACCAAGCAGCTTTGTCAGAGGCGACCAGCTCATCAGACAAAAGCTTGGTGTTCCTGGTGTAGAACACGATCTTATGAGGCTTACAGCTCGTATCCAAAGCCATTCTGTAATCAGGTAACGAGTCACGTTTAATGATCTTGCGCACATCAGCCCTGAAATAACGCAGATCTTGCGTAGAACCGCATTTTTGCTGCATTAGCACGATATCTGCCTTCCAAATTGGCTTGTTACCAACATGTTTGCGAGCAAGCTCATACAAACGACGCTCTAGGGGCATCCTCAAAGCGAAATAGCGCCGGTCAATCGTCAAAACCTCATAGTGGAGGAGGGCTTTGTACATCCAATCTGATATCTGAACGATGCCTTCAAGAACACCCTTGCCGTTCCCGGTCTTTTTGGTGATGGTGTAGTCATGTATCCAGCCAAAACCCTTGGTTTGCTCCTCGCCACCGGTAACGATGTTTGTCTCGATCTGCGTACCCTTGAGCCTCCGGAGCATGTCCAGAATGTTCACGTAAGCATTTCCTCCTGGCTCCCTACCTGTGCCAATGAGAAAATCATAAGAGTCAAATTTGACCGTGTTTGAAATCGGCAAACCCGCTTTCCGACCTTCGATAATTTGGGATCCGATAAACAACAGCAGATCTTTATCGAAAACCGTTGCGGCGCCGATTACGGGAGGAATGATTCGTACGCGCTTGTTGGTACCTGGCTGGTGATACTCGCGGATGGCGGTATCAGGAATTGTGGACAAAGAGAAAAGTGGAAACTCCATACTGGCCAGGTCGTCTTTCACCGGCCACTCAACCATATTGGCCTGGAACATGTCCGTCTGAACGTAAGGGACCAGGTTCGGTTTACGGCCGCGTTTGGGTTTCTTTTCGCCTTCATCACTCATAGCTAAATCTTCTTCTCTGGATCACTGCAGTCTACATGGGAACTGAATGGCGGACCGTGCAGCCGCACTCTGTTGAGGTGTCGTCGGGGAATCGCTATCATGGAAGAATCCAGACGCTCCTAGACGAGTTCACCCTGGTAGAAGCCCAGATCGGTAGCCGCCGTCTGGGCTTTGTTTTACCTCAGATCTATAAAGATGAGTGATCCGCTAAAATGACCATCTCGGAGAGCACACAGATCTCTCCGCGGATTTTAGCCAAAGTACCACGCTGATCACCACGCTCCTTCCTTCCAGCCTCCATTTCTTTGATGTTCTGGTCATAGGTAAAGCTCGGGCCTGCCCAATCGCGAAGTCGAACGAAAGCCCATGCTTCGCCTTCACGATATTCTCGACTGTAAACCGCGCTGGTAACGACATACTCACGGCCGTTTACCTTCACTGTGGGGACAGACGGAACCTTGTCGCCCGCTGAGGAGAACTGCATACATGACACGGCATTTTCCCACCTGCAGTACACCTCAGGAATGACAGAAACGCCGTCACGAAAACTGGGCCGGAAAAAACAGGAACGCCAAGGCAGAAACTCGGCCCAGTAGCGGCAATCACCGGTACTCAACCATCCGTGAACGATGATTGAACCTACACCTTCCACATAGACGCCTATCACCTTGGATCGAGGTGCAGTACGAACCTTGCACTCCGCACCTGAACCTTCAAAGCTTGTTGCCACGACGTTCAATTCGAGCCACATGCTGTCATTAAAGTGCGCAACAGCGCGCCACTGAGAAGGCCGCAGATCATCGGTGGATGCTTGGGACAGCGATTGCTCACTGGCCTCAACACCAAGAAGAAAGAAGGGCATCAATTCTTGTGGAACGGAAGAAATGTGTGCCCGAGCCTCGGTAACAAGCCGTTGATACTCACGGAGGTTGAAAGAGGGGAAATTCCAAGATCCAGATTCGCTGACAGCGATATCGACACTGGATTCATCAAAGAACAAACCCATTTGTAACTGGTTCATATGATACCTGCTCCTAGAACATTTACCTGGTAGCCGCCAGGAGAGCGTCGTGACGAAACTCATAGGATTATGGTACCAAACATACGTACGTACGTACATACGCAAACCTAACAAAGACAAATGTTTCTGGTGATCAAGGTGCTCAGTGTGCCGAAACACTCCCTGTCACGGTTAGGAACTGTCACTTGAGACAATCAAAGGATCAATCAAAGCGAGCTGGTGGGGTTTCTCCCCCTTAGGGGTCGAAACCCCACCAGCAGGTATCTGATTGGCACCATGCTTAACACACATCACTTTGCTCACCTGGCTCGACCTGCCTGGCGTTTTCGGTACTGCAGGGGTCGACGTCGTGAGGGGCGGTTGCAGCGCAACAACAACATTCGAGCGTGTCTCGTTAATGACATGTCGGTACTTGGCCACCGTCTGCCTGGTGATCCCTGATAGGGCGGCAATGGCAGCGATCGCTAAAGGTTTAGCCTGGCTATGCAGAGAACGGCACGCAGCGCGGATTTTGGATTCTGTGGCTTTATGACGTACTTCATGGGTACGTTTTGCTGAGAGCTTTTGCCGCTCTGCGAGGGGAGTAGACTTGTCCAGCTCCATGACGCCCCTATGACATCTGCTGTTACCTGTGTAGCGATTCCAGGTCCAACGGCCGACTGATCGGACAGTGGATCGGATCGAGGACAGGGGCAAGTCGTCACGGAAGGCACCACGGCCACCAAACTGATTGCTGTTATGGGCATGTGCGGTAAGACGCTGCATGAAATGCTCGTAGCTACCGTGCTCGCGCTCGTTGTTGACAATGCTGTATGCAAAAAAACGGAGGTTCTCGAACAGCATGCAGTGCCGAGAATGCGACACGGCATCCATATCCGGCCCTTTGCCCCATGGGGTAACCGGTTCAAGCTCAACGCACTCTGCTAAATCGGCGAGCTCATAGACGTTGCCGTGTAATTCCCTCGTATGCCACCAGGGATGCCCCGGCGTTTTAGCGACAGGGCCACCATGATACTCAGGATCAGCTTTCAGCCGGTCAACGAAAGCCTTGTAAATGGCTTTCATATAGCGAATTGGCTTGTCCCGGGCGCTATCCGAGGTACAAACCGGAATGATCGCGTAGTAGAGGTGGCTAGAGCCTGAATGACGATTGCGGACAATCAGGTTCGGAGGTGGGAGACCGGCATCGTCCCAAATTAGGGAGTTAGCGTGATCCAGATCGAAGATGAGCCATGAGACTCGATCTAGGCGATTTACCTGCATGTAGGGATAGCGAATTGCGTGCTCGCGGGGACGCACTCGCATAGCCGTTTTATTGTCGCTGCATCTGGCCAGATACGAAGCCTCCTCAAAAACTCTGTTGAGGGCTGTATCAGCAACGAAAAAACGTGGGTCGACAGGCGTCTGCAGAGCACCAGGTTTACCCTGATTCAAAGCAGATTATCCGTACTGAGGAGCAAGGTAATTTCAGCGCGATAAAAATCGCGGTGTACCTTGCACGCAAAGGCGCAGGTGTCCATAATCGAGCTACCTAATCGGTGAGCCTCACGTCGACTATCTGCCAGGATGAGACGTGAAGGCTCTTTTTTTTGCCCGGCGTTTGCCAGGATGCTTGTTCGTACTCTTGTTCTTCAGCCCGAAAGGCCGATCTCCTCAGAGTGGTTTGTTTGGTTTCTAGAAGCCAACGGCATCCACGGAAAAGAGGGGAGGGGGGTCTACATATCCCTAAAGGCTCTTAAAAAAACACTTCTGTGGTTCTAGATTCCGGCGAAGGCTAGAGCTTGCAAAAGCTTACGTCAACCCTCTGGAACCCGCGTGCGACGTGGCCTCCAGCATTTTCCACATAGTTATAAAATCTTTTTTTTTGTTAAATCTGTAAAGCAACGTGCGCGTGTTATGCATACCTCATGATCGCTACAGGCCGCGTGGTTCTTAACCTCGGGGTTGACCGTGTGTCGGCGATATACGAAAGGGGCGTCGCCGATATACGACGAAAGCGTCGGCGATATACGACCTGAGGTGTCGGCGATATACGAGCCTATCCACAGGCAAATAAATTTTGTCGCCGATGTACGAAACCCCCTCAAAACACCCTTCCAGAGCATTGGCAAGCCACTCCCCCCCTAATACCCCGGCTCCCCGCGATCAAACCCCTATTACGCGGGGGTTTTGTCGCCTCCAAGCGAAGATAAATGTCGGCGATATACGACTCCTCTAATGAAACGTCGGTGATATACGAATGTCCAAACCGGCGCCTTACCGGCAATGTGCCATCAATGGCAATTCCGTATCGTAGTCACCTTGAGAAGGCCGTTCTGTGCGCGAGCCCTGATTTAAGGCTGTCAACATTGAACATTAGCTATTGACCGATTCCGCATCATGGTTAGAATACGGAAAACGGAGGGGATTTAATGACCGAATTGCGAGAGCCTACATCGGACGTTCAGCGCGAAGCTGCAGCAGGCGCCGGCAACGAAGAAGGTCGCACGGAATATGAGAAAGAATTGCTCAATCTCGTGAAGACGCTGCACCAGAACGTTGACGCTATTGACCCGATGGTTCAGGAGCAAAAAGACCGCAAGCGCCTCAGCAACATTTCGGGCTCCCTTGCGAAGTCCAACATGGTTTTGACATGGGGTCTCGTTGCATCAATAGCACTCAATGGAATGCTCGGTTGGTTCGCGGTCCATCCTGATCGTCAATATTTTGCAGCTGATGGGACGCGCGTGATTCGTCTGGTACCACTTTCAGAGCCATACCTGAAATCAGCAGACGTAATCCAGTTCGCTCGCGATGCGATCAACCGCTCACTGACCATCAATTTTCAGCAGTACCGCGGCCAGCTGGAGGACGCTCGTGCTGATTGGACTCGCGAAGGTTTTAAGCAATTCCTGGAACAGCTCGAAGCTGGCGGATACCTGGACTCGATCAAGACCAAGCGCATGAACATGACTGTCACAGCAGGTACAGGCGTGATCGTTAGTGACCGGCTTGTCGATAACATCTGGGTTCGAAAGGTAGAGCTTCCAATCGAGATCAAGCTGACCGGGCAGGTAACTGAACAACCCGCTCAGAACTTCATTGCTCTCGTGACTGTAACTCGGATTCCAACACTCGATTCACTTGTAGGCGTGGCCCTTGACAACATCGTCATCAAGCCCCGGTAAGGGAGGACCAATATGAAACCATTTCAGCTTGTAGTGCCGATGCTTGTCTTGGCAATCAACACAGCGTTTGCGCAAGATGCTCAAGCTCCGCAAAGCGGTGCAATGCTCCCTGGAGCCGAGCAACAATCAATGCAGCAACCGCAACCGGGGCAGCAACAGCAACAGCAACAGCAACAGCAACAGCAACAGCAACCAGCACCTCCAGTTCCTGGACAATGGGTGCAAGTGAAAGGCCCGGGCACCCCCGCGAATTTTCCTGCGCAGCCTGGCCAAACAAATGCAAATGTTAATCCGCAGATGCAAAATGCATTTCCGCAAACTAACTACGGCGCTGCGAACTACGCCGTAGGTGGCCAGCCACAGGGTCAGGCACCAACTCAACCGCAGCAAAATGCTGCCCCTCAACCGCAGCAGAATGGTGTTGCGCCCATGCCTCCCTTGGACGCTCCAGAGGGCTCAGCGGATTTTAATGAAGCTATGAAAGTTGTAGCTCCATTCGCTCCAGAACAAATTCGCGAAATGCGGGGAAGCCTTGAGAACACGAGGAAGGCGAAGGCGTATAAGCCTGTGAGAGCCATCCCGAGAATCACGAGTGTCTCTGTCGACCTAAGCCCGGGCGCGTCACTACCAGTGTTACGTGTAATGCCTGGTGAGATATCGAACTTGGTTATCCTCGACTCAACAGGGGCACCTTGGCCTTTGGCAATCACACCACGGATCTCCAGAGATGACATCTTCACAGCAGAGTGGATGCAGGGTTCGCACGTAGTTGTGGTTTCAACGACATCCTCCTACGAATCTGGAAATATCGCTCTATTTCTACAAGGCGCGACGACACCAGTTGTCATAAAACTCGTGACTGGTGAACCTGACAGTGAAGGCGAGAAATCCAGAATCGTGGATGCTCGCTTGGACGTACGGATACCCGGCCGAGGCCCTTACGCTAAAGCACCGCTGATGGGGCCAGGTAAAATCGCTCTATATGACGACACCCTTCAGGCCTTTCTTGACGGAATTCCACCCAAGGATGCCCGAGCAGTGGTGGCACA
Source organism: Pseudomonas sp. A125 (assembly GCF_055409485.1). Classification (NCBI taxonomy): domain Bacteria; kingdom Pseudomonadati; phylum Pseudomonadota; class Gammaproteobacteria; order Pseudomonadales; family Pseudomonadaceae; genus Pseudomonas; species Pseudomonas sp. A125. The sequence continues at coordinate 17,547 of NZ_JBUZVP010000048.1, read as the reverse complement.
TGGGGACGTGCCAACGCACACAAAAGTGTGGCAATACAACGGCGACATCTTCGTGCGTACGCAGCAAGATATTCAAACAGCGTTTGATCAAAGTCTGTCCTCAGGAGATGGAACCAAAGTTTATCGGCTTCCAGCAACTCCGTTCGTAACCCTGTCTCAAATGGGCCAGTCAGTTACCCTCCAACTAGACATCAACTGAGGTCCATATGAGTACTCAAGCTGATATTGGTCGCCAAACCAAGGTTATCGTAGCCGTAGTAGCTGTCGTGGTCATTGGTGGCGGCTATCTGGCGTATACCTGGTTGCAAAATCACAATTCAAGTAATTCTTCCGTTCGGGGTATCACGACGGACGCTAAAGGCACTAAAACAGAAGAAAGCGAACAATACCGTCAGGTACTTAACCGATATAACCAAGCAAACGCACAACAAGCCGAATCAAACGGTGGTTCGTACATGTCTGTGATGTCTGCACAGTCTGTTAAACCGGTCACACCTGGTTCAGGACAGCAGCAGCAACCTCAGCAGGTTAATTACTATTACCAACAACCCCAGGAACAACAACAAGTCGTAACTCGTAACAAAGAGTACGACAAACAAATCGCTGAGCAGGTAAAAGGTTTGATGTCCGCGTGGGGAGAGAAGCCCCACGGGTTGGGTAAGTCGAGCGAAGACGCCACTCTTACCCCATCTGCTTATGCTCAATCAATCATGCCAGCATCTATGGCTGGTGCGGGCGGCACGGTTGCAAGCAATCAACGCGGCGCTAATGGGGCCGCGAGTCAAAAAGATCCCGACGTAGTGGTAGTACCAGGGTTTACTCTTGCCCCGTCTATTCTCAAGACTGAGATCGACACTGACGAAAACTCGATGGTACGTGCGGAGATCGCAACCGGGCCATTCGCAGGTGCAGTGTGTTTCGCCATGGGCTACAAACGTATAAACGAAACCGTAGACATGACGTTTAGCTACATGGAGTGGAAGGGACACTCATATAAAATTAGCGCAAAAGCCGTTGATCCAGACAGCATGAGAACCGCACTCTCCGGCGAAGTAAACAACCGATACTTCGAAAGAATTATCCTCCCAGCACTTGCTATTGCAATCGGTAAGACAGGTCAACTTTATGAGCAAGGTAGCGCTCAAAATATTATCACCAGCCAAGGTGCAGTCATTTCGACCTATCCAGAAACACCGAACGGTGCGGCTGTAGCAGGTACATTTGCGGGTGGTATTGGCCAGCAAGCAGGCAAGGTTCTCGCAAATGACGGCGCAAACATGCCTCAAAAGCAAGTTATTAGACCTTTGGGCTCGACTATCGGTATTCAGTTCATCGGCCCTGTGATGGCTAGTGATGCACTGGACAAAAATGCCATTCAAGCAAATCAGAAAGATGAATTGAATACCCTGAGTCAACCTGCTGGACAGCCAAAGCAACAATATCGCTTGTCACCTAGCGCAACTGGCAGCGGTGATCAAGAGGGTATGAGCAGCGGGTATCCGGGCTTTACACCTGGCCTTGGCCAACCCAACACAATGAACTCGACTCGCTACTGAGTCAGCGCTGAAAGGATGCCAACATGACGACACAGACAGCGGCCGATATTGATGTATTTGCATCACCGGCCCCAAAAGCAGGCGTTGCTCAACCGGAGCCGGATTCGAAACTGGAGCAGGACTCTTTGCCAAAAAGGAACTTGAATTCGTTTGTAGAAAAAGTGAAGCCATGGCACTTCTTTGTTGTGCTTGCACTCGTAGCAGCGGTCTGGATCTTCGCACCTAAGTTGTTCCGCTCGAACTCTACGATCACACAAGGGCAACAGTTTGGGGCCCAAAACACACAAGCTGAGTACGGTTCGTATGAACGCCAAAAACCGGTCCAACCGGTTGAGGAACCTGTGAGGACAATTCCGCCAGTCAGCCAACAGATTGAGCTGATCCAGGTTCAAGGCCAAATAGAGACATTTGCCAAAATCACTTCCGAGCTGCAGGGCCAGGTTCGTGAGCTTCAGGCAAAAATTGCAATGCTGGAGTCACGCCCATCTGATACTCCTCCCAAGGCCAAGGAGAGAATCCAGGCGACGCGAAATCAGCCTGCCGTCCCTGCCGTCACAACATCCAAGGCTTTGACTGGATATAGCATCAACACCATTTATACCGATCAAGCGTGGTTGGCGCATGACCAACGAACAATCGTTGTACAGGTCGGTGATGCTTTCGACGGCATACGCGTTCTTCGCATAGATCCAGTGTCCCGCCAGGTTGTCACAAACCTCGGCGTGATCCGGTAGGGAGTAAGGTATGGATCTCGCGAGCATGATCATTGCGGCAGCTAATTCGCTGACCGGAGTGATGTGGGGCCTACTGTGGAGCCTCGGAGCGCTGGTCGGCTTCGCGTACTCAGGCTCGGTGCTTCGCAAGATGCAGCTCGCCAGTATTCAACCAGGCCGACGCCCAATATCTGCTGGCGGCACCATGATGGTGATGATCATCGGGGCCATGCTTTTCAACCTTTCGGGAACAATTGGAACTGTCTGGACGACCTTTTCCAGCGGTCAAGCGAACTACGGCGCAATCTCCTGGAGCGGAGCGGAGCAGTTCGGTGAGTTCAAAGAAGCCGTAAATGCTGTTCTGACACTAGCAAGTCTTGCTGGTGGCTTTTGCTGCTTTAAGGGACTACTGCTCTTAAAAAAGGCAAGCATTGATGGAGAGTCTTCCAACGGTGCAGATGATCTAGTCTGGCGTGCTTTAACTCACTTGATTGCGGGTGCGGGATTGGTTCACGTAGACAAGATGATTGATGCGTTTCAAGAAACATTCAAACTTTACTGGTAAGTCAAACGGAGCGTTGCTATGAAAATGAATCCTTTCGAGATAGTCGGTGATGTTGTACGTAAAGCTCACGTACACCTGATCACCAAAACTGACGAATACAATCAGCACCCAGTACAGCGTCGCATCATGTTGGCAAGTGCCGGCATCACCATGGCAACCATGTTTGCTGCACAAGCACATGCAGATGGCTGGGCTGACATGGGCAAAAAGGGAGCAGAACAGGGCGATTCGATGAAAGAAAGCTTAGGCAAAATATTCGCTGTCCTAGGGTTTGGTGGTGCCGGATATGGTGGCATGAATATGTGGAAAAAAACCCAGCAAGGCGAGAACAGCCGAGTTACAGGTACTCAAATCTGGGGGCCTATGTTAGGCGGGGCGGCACTAGGCGCAACTGGTTTCATGATGGTTGCTACAGGTGAGACTGTAGGTATCGATGCTGGTCAACAAGGCGTCGTACCTTAACCAACAGCAGCAACAGGCAGTCTTATAGACTGCCTTGGAGGTTTGATGAGCAGCGCAGATAATCAGCCAGACATGGTAGTCCCCGATGCTACGCTCGGTCGAAATTTCGAACGTCCAGCACTACCCGGTATGAACTTGTCAACTAAAGCAAGGGTTTGGGGTGATAAAGAACCAACTGCTACTGAGCCTAATAAAAAATCGTTGAGTCTAGAATTGCGGGTTGAAGTTCTTCGTGAGAGCAAACACCGGTGCTTCTTCTGTGGTTTTCCTTCGCAAACTTTGGAAATTCACAATATTAACCATAACCACCAAGACGTACGGAAAGATAACTTGCGCGCCGTCGATTCGTTGTGTCACGGCTGGCAGCATCTTGGGGAGTTGGGGGAGGGGAACGCTTTTATTGGATACCTTCCTGGGCTCGTTGCGCAGGATGTTAACAATCTGCAGCGATGCATCCTAGTCGCCTTGGAAACAGGGGATGAAGCAACTAAATCTGATGCGAAAAAGTTGTTGAACTGGCTTGCTTCGCACAGACAGTACACAGAAGCTGCTTGGGGCACGTTTGAACCAAGTGTATTCGCTAGTGCATTGGTGAAAATGGAGGGTGTTGGTGCAGACGTTCATGCCGTTGTATTTAGAGATCTTGCGGTGATATTCAACCCTAGTACTTACAGCGCAAACGCAAAACAATGGGCTCAAGATGCTTATAAATCTTCACCTACAGCATCTTGGCCAAATGTGTATCACAACATAATGAATGCGCCGAGCTGAGGGGAAGGGTATGGGAGTTCTGGAGAAATGCGTAGATGCCGTTGAAGGTGCGATTGAGTACCTGGCTCGACATCTGATTAATAAAGACATGACCAGCTACTGCGAACTGATGACCGCAGTGGGTGTGACCGATGAAGACATTCGGCGTTCTCCAGATCTGAAGGACCCGTACACTTTGGTTAACAATGGATACTCGCTCCTGACCGTTTTTGACCTGCAAGGCACATTTCAGATGCTTTCGGAGGCCGAATTCGCAGCAATGATCGAATCATTGCGAGTCCGTATGACGGGATACATGAAACGTTATGGTCATTCGCTGACCTTCTCATTTGAGCGTGATCCCGAGCGCGCTAAAGACGAGTTAATGCGCCTTGCGGAACCATTACTCAATACGGCCCGACGGATCGGCCTCGAAACTGAAGACATAATTTTAGACCGTGTAATGCGTAATTACCCTCTGTGCTCTTGGGAGCAGAATATTCTCGTTGTGTACACTCACCTTAGCGCTATGAGTTCAGAAGAACAAAAGCGTGAGATGAATGCACTTACCAAAAGCCTGGCGAAACACAATGTTCCACGGACGCAGTTTGGTCAAAATCCTGCATTCGCTTTGTCTGCCTTAAAATATCGTCACGACACAATGCTCAAGCGGTTGCAGGATGATTTTGCGAACTGCGGTATCGACGGCCAAAAAGGGATCATGATGAAGCCTCTGACTGCGCATGAAGCTGTGAAGCGAGTCAGAATCATGATTAACCGCGAAGGTACTTCCCAAAAGTTCCGTCCGTCACTTCCTGGTGATCGTCACATACCGAGTGGGCCAGAGCATGCCGACGATTATTCGGACCTCGTTGCTCCACGTTTGAGCTACCAGATTTGCAGCAACAATGTCGAACCGGATGGAAACTACATTCGTACCGACAGACTCTGGCACGGCTCTTTCGGAATGGAACTGGGACCACAAGATCCGCTTCCATTTAAGGAATTGTTCGGCGCGGTCGATCAGGTTGTTCCATGGCGAATTCGCTTCGACCTGAACCCATGCGGGCTCAATGAAGTACGCATGCGTCGCATGGTTTCAGGGTTTGTAGGCCTTCTGCCAAGTAACCGCTCGATCCGTGAATCCTTTTCAGAATTGGAAAGGCTTCAAAAGGAGGAAGCCGTCCTTTCAATGAAAGTGTCTGCTTCGACGTGGGCAGAAGACAAAGACACCGTTAAGCAGCGCATGTCCTCCCTGGAGAAGTCTCTTCAATCGTGGGGCACTTGTCAGGTAAGCCAGAACCATGGCGATCCTATGGCAGGCCTTGCTTCCACCATTCCTGCATTCACTACCAAGAACACAGCGAACAGATTGCTGCCTCCACTTCAAGATGCCTTGGCCATGCTTCCCCTGCAACGACCTGCAACACCGTGGGCAGAAACTGGCTCATGGATACTCAGGACGCCTGAGGGTAAAATTTTTCCTGTAGGTTTGGGCAGCAGTATCCAAGACACTTGGATCGAGCTGTTTTCAGGCATACCTGGTTCTGGTAAATCTGTAACTGTAAACACCATGAACAATGCCGCGATCCATCGGCCGGGTGCGATTCAATTGCCGCTGATGACGATTGTGGACGTTGGTCCATCTTCATCCGGACTGATCCAGGTCATCAGAGACTCACTTCCTGACCATCGCAAAAACGAGGCTGTGTACCTTAAGCTGCAGAACAGCGTTGATTACGCAGTTAACCCCTTTGACCCGCAGCTCGGTGCTCGCGAACCCACTGCTCGCGAGCGCGAATTCCTCGTTGATTTTTTGAACCTGCTTTGCACCGATACCGATATCGGCCGCGCTCCTGCAGAAGTGTCACGTGTCAACGAGCGTCTAGTGACGCTGGTTTACGATGACAGAGCCGGAAACGGAGCAAACCAATACGAACCTGAAGTCGTTCCGTTGGTAGACAAGATCCTTTTGGAAACCGGGATTCTGGCTGAGCATGACGAAAAATGGTGGTCCACTGCTACCTGGTACGAAGTGACCGACATGCTGTTCGCTGCAGGCTATATCCAAGAGGCAACAATTGCCCAGCTCCAAGCTTCACCCGTGCTGGCTGATTTTAACGCAATGCTGAATAACGAAAGTATTCGACAAATGTTTGGATCTATCCAAACTAAAAGTAATGAACCTTTGCTCAACTATATGTCGCGTTGTTTTGTGGTAGCTACCACCAGCTTTGCTTTGTTTTCCGGGCGTACCCGTTTCGACCTCGATGCTACAACTCGTGTTATTTCTATCGATCTTAATGACGTCATCGGTTCCAAAACTGCTGAAGGTGCTATTAAGACCTCATGCATGTATCTTTTTGCTCGACAGTTAGCTGCCAAAAACTACTTTCTGCGCAAAGAAGAGTTGGTGAAAGTTGTTCCTGAGCTGTATGCGGAATATCACATCAAACGCGCAGATGATGTGGCCTCGCAACAAAAAATTATTGCCTATGATGAATGGCACAACACTGACGGCCTTGAAGCGCCGGTTCAAACCGTTATTAAAGATGGCCGTGAAGGTCGTAAATGGGGCATCCGAATTATCGCGATCTCGCAGTTCATGAATGACTTCCCTCAACCGCTTTTGGACGCATCAACGTCGGTATACGTTCTGCGCGGCGGCAATCGTAGTGATGAGAAGGTTCTTCGTGATTCCTTTCAGGTGTCCGACCAGACCATCAGCGAGCTTCACCGTAAATGCGTCGGCCCTACTGAGGAAGGCGCGAACATGCTCGCCATTTTCAAAACCAACCAGGGCACCATCACGCAGATCCTTACGAACACCACGGGTGCCTTGGAGTTGTGGGCCTTTTCGACAACCCAGCAGGACGTTTCACTACGAACAGCGCTGTACAGCCGACTGGGTTCAATGACGGCACGTAGGGTTCTCGCCGCTAGATTCCCTCTCGGTACCGCGAAAACCTACATCGAGCAGCTGGAGCTGCAGGCGGGCGCGGAACAAGCGAAGTCGGTTGTCATGAAACTCGCTGACGAGATGACCGCCGAGTACCGGGCAAGCCGCAAAGCAGGAGCAAATATCTAATGAACGTACTCAAGTTTTCCCCCCTTGCACTTGCAATGCTTACGGTAGGAATGTTCGCCTCCAAGCCAGCCTACGCGATTTGCGACGGTTGCGTGGTTGGTGCTGTGGAAACAGCGAACCTCAGCATCACATTGGCTGTGAACGCAACAACTGCTGCAGTAGGAGCGATGGCCACGTCAGTGAATGCGATGCTGTACCAGGTCGGTACCGCTGTGACCCAAGGCAGTAGCAAAGTCGCAAACACGGTCGAAACCGCGGCTCGCGTGGATCGGGAATTCGCAGCGACTCAGGAAAAGAACCGACGCTATGAGGACGCACGTCAGCGGTACTACGTCTCCAACGCCATTTGCAGTGAATCTGCTTCCGGAGGCGCTATCGACGTCAAAGCTGGTGTTGCTGCAATAAAAACAACCATGAGGTCTGGTGGCGGCGGCAAAACCGAAAACCGCAAAATTGCTCAAGCATTGACTTCGCCGGCCGCGCCCAGCGAGGTCGATTCCATGCGTTCTGCAAGCATTCACGCTGATTACTGCGACACAGATGACTATGCCGCGTACGGCGGTGCCAGCGCGTGCCCGAGTGTTTCAACAACAATGCCCGGGGCTGACAAGCGCCTTGATTCCGTAATGATAGGCGCCGGTCCAAATGGTAAGAGTGCAGATCTCACCTTCTCCCAAGAGCAGACTGACGCAGCGCAGATGTACACCCAAAACTCAGCTCGGCGATCGATCGGCAGTCAGCTGCGCAAGGGCGAAGCTGAAAGTGAAGCCGGCTCGCAGTACATCGGACTCATGAATCAGTACAACTCGATCCTTTCGGCTGCTACGGATCCGCAGGACCAGCTCGTTGCTGATAGCCAACCCAACCCAGCGACCAAGGATTTGCTGGTAGACACACTCAAGTCGTCCTCGGCCCAGGCCTACTACGCCAAAACTGCGTCATCTCAAGCAAAAGCGACGGGCACGATGTCGGCCAGGGAATTTGAATCGTTTGAGGTTGGACGCCGGTATGCCAATACCGAGTACCAGGCAGACTTGCAAAACATGGAAGGGGACAACCTGCTCCGTGAGCAGATCCGCGTGCAGTCCCAGACCAATTGGTTGCTGCTTGAGCTGCGTAACGACGTCCAGCGCGGGAACGTGATCAACGGATTAAATCTCGCAAGCGGCGCACGTTCAGAGTTTGAGCCCATCTTGAGCCAAAAATATCGCGCTGTATCGGGCCACATGGGAGGCAGCAACTGATGACGGAACAACAGCCATCCAAATCGAGGCAGGCGGCTTCAATAGCGCTGCGTATCATTCTCCCATTCTGGTCAATGAGACAGACCGTGCGGCTTGCTAAGCAGGAAGCCGCTAAAACCAAAGAGAATTGGACGCATATCAAAGAAATGTCTGCAGAAGCTAAGCAGGCTTTGTTGCACAGTGATGTCGACGAGTCCACGGAACGTAAGCCGGTGTCGTTCGAGGAAGCGATGGCCAACCGTAAACCAGGTGCAATGTCTGTTGAGCAACTGCACCTTTTCTTCTTGCGCCGGAAGCGCGCTGCGCTACTCGCTGGCTCAATATTTTGGTTGCTGGGCTTGATCGGTCTCACCATGGGGCTCATCAACGGTTCGACGAAAACGGTCATACAAAGCCTACTGTCGATTGCGACTGCATCCCCTCTGTTATTCGCGCTCGCATTAAGCGCTCAATTTCGGATGTGGCAATTGACTACCCGTCGCCTATCTGCGGCAGAGCACGGCGGGTTCAACGACTTTAAAATCGAAAACCCTGACTGGTTGTTGAAGACGCTGAATCCTCAAATCGGCAAAACCAGCGGAGTTCGGCTATGAAAGCAATCGCGAATAAAAGCTTTTGGCTCTTTGTAGCCTGGTTGGTTTCTGTGCCTGCTCGGGCAGCGGATGGAACAACCATCAGCGAAATTGCAGCAGCTGCGAAAAGGACAGGCGATAAGTCCCGAGAAGCACTGGTGTCGATTTACGGGAATGTGGTCAACAACCCATTGGCAGGGGGAGACACCAGTGGCGATACCATCCTCGCGAGCATTTTCTCGGTATTCAACGGCGCACTGTTGGTGGTTGGGGCGATTTGGGCTTGCTACATCGTTTTTAGAAAGCTAACCCGGACCGCTCATGACGGGTCAGTTTTCGATAAACAGCAATCAACCATCTGGGGGCCGGTACGGCTTGTCTGGGGCTTGGTTTCGCTGGTACCAACAGCAAGCGGCTGGTCGCTATCGCAACTGCTGATGTTGTGGGGTGCTTCCGTGATGGGTATCGGCATTGCTAATCTCGGCGTCGATAGCGCGATGGAAGCTTTCACTGACGGCACGTCGATGGTAGTTCAACCTGTGATGCCGTCGACGGTAGGACTCGCGCATAGCGTTTTCGAGGCAAATCTTTGCCTGCACGGTATCAATGCGGGGATAGCTCAAGCCCAAGCAAGCGGCGCTCTGGTTACCCAAAATGGATACGTCCAGCAGTCTGCAACCCAAAGTGGATTCATACTCAAGAATTCAAGTTTTGTCTGTGGTGGGGCAGACATCCAAGGCGATCTGGAGCCTCAGGCGGTATCAACTAATTGGTTTGGCGGCACCATTGATGTGTCGGACATACGTAAAGCTCACCTTGCGGCGCTTCAGGCCATGCAGGCATCTCTGAGCACTAGCGCGCAAAACTTCGTCAACGCGGTGATCCAACGACAATCAGGACAAACTAATTCCCTTCCTGATGTGGAGATGGCAGTTCAGTCAGCAGCGCAGGCATACGAAAACTCCGTCAACAGCGTCGCAGCTACCAAGCAGGGCAATATTGGCGAGCTGGCCAGCAAGATGAACTCAAGCATCAAAGAGGGTGGATGGTGGACTCTGGGTGCCTGGTACCAGACGTTCGCACAAGCAAACACTAAGCTGTCAGATGCTATGGCAGCAAAAGCATCTGTGTTCGGCATGTCCTCTGGTGGGGATCCTGCAATTGTGAACGTCTACGCCTCCTCAATGGCGGCGTACAAGGCTCAACAGGAAACCTCTACCTGGACAAGCACCTTGGGTACTCAATCCAGCGGTGACTACTCCAAAGGGGCTGGAGGGGCCGATGCAGGTAGCATTATTGGCAGTATCTTTTCCGCGCCAGGTCAACGGATCGTCAACTACCTGGTCGACGTCAATGCCGGCGGCGAAGGCATGGGTCAGCTGAATCCTCTGATCAAGATGAAAAACCTCGGCGATTACACAATGGTCGCGGCCGAGACAGCCCTTGGTGGCTACGTAGCTGCCAAGACTCTTGAAAAGGTCAAGGATGGCTGGAGTGTTGCCGGTACGTTCTCGAAAGTTGCGAACGCAGTCACATCCGTGGGCGATGCACTTTCCGGCGTCCTTGGCGCTGTTGGCCCCTTCATCATCATGCTCATCATCGCCTTGTTTATCCTGGGCGGCACACTCTCTACCTATTTGCCGATGGTGCCCTTCATCATTTGGTTTGGAGCTGCTGTTAATTGGCTGGTTGTGGTTGGCGAGGCTGTTATCGCAGCACCTCTCTGGGCTATCACTCACCTGAACGGTGAAGGCGATGGGATGGGGCAAAAGACAACCCACGGCTACATCTTTCTGCTGAATGTGATGGTCCGACCGATCCTGATGGTTCTGGGTTTCTTTCTGGGCGGTGCAGCTCTGATTGCAGGCGGCACACTGCTGAACCAGTTGTTTGGTGTAGCACTAGCTAATGCTCAGTTCGACTCGACCACTGGTCTGTTCTCGATCATTTTCTTCCTGACCATCTACTGCTCGATGTGCTTGAACCTGGTCCATAGCTGCTTCAACCTGATCATGATTGTCCCTGACCAAGTGATCAACTGGGTAGGTGGCCACGCATCTGCAACCATGGGCCGTGATGATAACGAGAAGATGAAAAATGCCATGAATGTGTTCGGCAGTAAGCTGGAACACCTCGCACCACGCCCTGGACCTCAAGGAGGACAGAACAAAGGGACAAAGGCAGATGACGGTATAAGATCTTAGGAATGACGAACGGGGCCTGTTGGCCCCGTTATCAATAGGGCTTTGACCTGTCAAGAGGTCGTGGTAGAATAAAATCATAGATTCCGTATCGTATACCTGATACGAAAGATGGAGATCATTATGAACATTGCATGGTGGATTCTTCGGCCGTTTTACCTGATGGGGCTGGTGCCGGTCGTACCGGTCGCCTTGATCGCATGCTTCGATTACCGCCGTGACCCTGAGGTTGCAGGCATGCTGATCGTGGCTGGATTGTTGTACGCAGCGCTTGGGTACTTTTTATTTGCTGTCGTGCCAGGGATGTTGCGACGACGCCTGGAGCGCAAGGTAGACAGCTTCAAACGTGCGGGTTTCAAGCCTCGCTATGAAGCTGTTTCCGTTGCGTACAACCGCTACGTTGGTTTCGATCCGGTGGCTAAGCAGGCCTTGTACGTCGACATCAGCACCGGTGGCGTAATGATGGATTTCGACAAGATTGATAGCTGGGAGATCAGTCCCGACAATAGCCCTCATCCGTTACTCAGACTCGTTACAACCCTTCCTAACCTGCGCGAGATTGGTGTGAGAATCAAACGTCCAGGGGCTTGGAAGTCCGATATGCATACGTTGTTCGGATGAACTGCACGAACGATCTACTCAAAGGAATGGAGCTTTCCATGAAGTTTAAACTGACTGCGCTGTCTCTCGCAGCCTGCTGTCTCATGGTCGGATGTGACAAGCCAAACACAGAACAAGCGCCTGGCGCCGCCTCCTCGGGTTCATCACTGCTGAACAGCCCTAAAGTCAGCAGAACGACAGAGTCTAAAGCTCCAGTTGAGCCTCAATTCAAGAGGCCTGCTGACGCTTCGGTGCCCCTGAGTGGATACGTCGACCTCAACACTCTTCCAGGCGGTCAGGCACTCACGTACCTGGTGCTGGCCAAGTCTCCAAGCGGCACGACAAACGACCAGAAACTGGGCTGGTTATCACCGGAATATCAAGCGACCTCCGACGCGTTTAAAAGACGTGACATTGAAAAGGCTAAATGGCCGGCGATACAGGAGCAGCTGAGCGAGTACGGCAAAAACGATTACTACTCTCTTCCGATAAAAGCCGCTTCGGTAGCTGAGGGAATGGGTTTGCAGAATGTCATGGTGGGCCCCTACGACTTCACCAGCTCTTCATTTCCGATCACCAGCTACGGCCAATACTGCTGGGCGAACCCGGTGCGCAACACTGCGGGGATGAACCTGCAGATCAAACCGTCTGGGTTCCCCTGCAGCATACGAGTCGAAGACCAAAATAAAGCCCGGGAGATCGAGCAGGCGAGGGCGCAGGGCTCCCTCGATCTCAGGGGTACGCTGTACCTGTACATTCCGATTTCATCCGGAATGACTGCCACTGGTGAAGTTGTACACGGCGTCATCGAGCTGCGCGATCGCCAGTCCTCACAAGTGCTAACGACTATCAATTTGTGATGGCCACCGTAGAACTCGGAGGTGCATATGAAGCAATTAGTGAACCGCGAGCCTTGGTGGGAGGTTCCTCCTAAGCCTGGGCAAAATGAAACGGATTGCTGTTGGGGCTACCTGGAGCAATACGACGACGGCTCGTTCAGCTTCGACAACACGCAAAGGCCCAGCGATGACGAGATCCGTAATCGCAAAGGCTGCAGATCAAACCCAAATCGTGAAGGCTTCACCACTCAGAACGATTGAGCTATTTGAAAGGAGGCACCCATGAGTGCATTGAGCGTTCCAGACTGGCAGGCAGTCCTTAAGGATATCGCAGACCAGAAACGTCACAGGCTGACCGGAAGTGAATACAAGGAGTTGGTGGGGTTGATCGATGCCCAACCCAAAGACGTGGAGCACCTGGTGCAGACGAGAAAACTCATCGCCCAGTTGGCACAACACCAAGGGCCGGAGGCTCCAGCTCCGTTTCGGGACCCTGGCCATAACCTTGCGTTCCAAGTTGAGTCGTTGCCGGCAGCGCCTGCAGAAGGCGACGAACGTCTCCGCGAGCGGGTAATCGCCGGCGAACGGGTTTTCGCATCACGTGAATTCAAACACACCTCCGAAGCCGCGCAGCTCAACGAGCGAGGGGAGATGGGGCGCCTGGTGCACGGACACCGCCTCGATGTCATGCACAATACTGACGGGCCTGGTGATCGGTTCGACGTGTTCCTGGTCAAAACCGCAACTCATATCCCATACAGCACCGGGATTCCCGGGAAGCCGGTAGACGGCGAGCGAAAGGCGCATGGTCAGTTCCATTCATTCGCAGAGGCAGGTGCAAGCATCGATCAGACGGTAGGGGTTAAACGCCATTCTGAGCTGATCCGTGAACGCCAGGCTGAACACGGCATCCACTTCAAAGAAGCTCCACCGGCAATTCCTAAAGCACCGCGGCCAGCGTAAAAACCACGCAGCAAACCAAGGCTACAGCTACATCATCAACGATTCGAAGGGAGGGCCACACCATGGCGCGAGGTGTAAACAAAGTCATTCTTGTCGGTACGTGTGGCCAGGATCCCGAAGTCCGCTACATGCCTAACGGCAACGCCGTGACCAACCTGAGTCTGGCGACCAGTGAACAATGGACCGACAAGCAGACCGGCCAGAAAGTGGAAAAGACTGAATGGCACCGTGTGTCGATGTTCGGCAAAGTGGCTGAGATTGCTGGCGAGTATCTCCGTAAGGGTTCGCAGGTCTACATTGAAGGCAAGCTGCAGACCCGGGAATGGGAAAAAGACGGTATCAAGCGTTACACGACAGAAATCATTGTCGACATGCAGGGCACGATGCAGCTGCTGGGTGGACGTCCGCAGAGCGATCAGCAGGACCAGGGGGGAAACCCCTCATGAAGTTTCTCATCTGGATCTTGCTTGCCGGCTGCGCAGTTTCAGCGCTAACCAACGGTCATTTGCCTCGCATCGATTCTGGAGGTTATGACGGGTCTACTACCCCTCGTGGGTGATTCACATTTGCAAATCAAAACTGCCCATGGCAGTTTTTTTTTGCCCGTTAGCCGTTCTCGATGTCAGCCAAGCTCTGCGCGAAGGCCTGATCGAGCAGGCTCGGTTTCTTTTTCCAAGGCCTTTTTTCAGGTTCTGGCTCTGCTGCGTAAAGTGTCACCGCTTCAGGGTTAGCCTGCAGGTGACGTTCAAACTGCTCCTGCAGCTGCTTTCGCAATTCTTCTTTTGTCACAGATAGATCCTCGTGTTCATCAAGGGGGCTACACCTGGGCCAGGTCTTTGCCTGCAAAATTGCACACCTCAATTCCAGAATGCGCGCTGGTCCCATCCAGGAGAGAAACCCATAATTGTCTCGGCCAACCCGGCTTTTTGTAGAGCGCCTGCAGGGCAGCTCTGTACCACGGATTTGAATCGCTGCTTCCAATTAGAGGTGGGGTCGATCACTCTCAATAGCGCAACGAGAGTCACTGCACGTGCGGCCACTCGTCCTCGATCCGCATGGCTTGGGAATTCGGCTTTCAAGGCATGCACTTGTAAGGGCGCGTTCACCAGGTTGTTTTTGTTCCATAGCCGAGAATGGTGTGCACAAACATTGCGCAACATGTTGATGCTTTTGAACCAATTGACAAGCACCTTCTCGTCAAAACCAAAAGCTATAGCGATTGCCTTCCTGTGTGAAATTTGCAGATTTGCATACAGGTGCGATAGAGGGCCAAATGTAACAGCCTCAAGAATCGCCCAGATCGGCGCATGCGGAGGGGTGTGATAGGTCTTGAGGTAGTGGTCCACTGGCTGATGTTTAGCGGTGTTCGGGTCACAGACAGCCTTCATGAAAGCCGTGTGGCCAGGCGCGTTAGAAAAATGCGTCGCATCGAGGTAAAAGTGCGGACCTGCGGCAGGATCCGGAGCAAGTGTGTTCGTTATCGCGGCACGCAAGGCCACCTCTATACGTTCGACTGCATCAAGACAGATAAGCCTCAATCGCCGGTCGAAGTCGTACAGTGCCATGACGTCATCGAACTCGACGGCCGGATAAAAAATCTTGGTATGGCTATTCTGTAGCGGACGCATGTAGATCAGTAACCGGTAGTAGCCGATTAGATCGAGGGAATGCAGCGCCTTTGCTTGATCAGGGACAGCTAAGCCCTTGGCAAGAAGGTGTGCGAGCAGTTGAGGCGTGGTTTTCGCCTGTTTTGTGTAGGCTATGCGTGGGGCCATGAGAGCTTCCTGCTCACTTTTTTACAGGCAAAAAGAAACCCCCTGGTGCGCAGTACAGGCCGGAGCCCGCCCGAGGCGTGGAGGTTGTGGTTGAGGCTAATTCTACGCAGAGATGACACGAGCGTCAACTTAGGGGACCTACAGACGTTACCAGCACGCATCGTTCGAGTGCAGAGCATCCATGGAGCTGGGGCAGGATAGGGTGACTTGTCGCCCTTGATGGCTCCAGCCAGCAAGCCAAAGGCGCGGTAGCCGCTTGATTGCCGGCATGGGGCTCTACCAACCCGCGTAATGTGTGACCAGGTGCCCCCATGCCGGCAATGCTGCGTTGTCACGCAGGATGGTCATCGCCTCGGCAGCACTGATCTTTGTGGGGCAACCAGTGAGGTAGATCTTGTCTTTGCTCTGGTTGTACAGCCGCATGATGGTCAAGACCATCACCTTCTGGAGAGGGCTCATTGCGCGGTAGGCTCTACGCAGTTCTTTAATGTCGGCAGGGATCACGGCCCAATCGCCTGCCCAATCAATGCCTCGCGGCCGTAAGCTGTAGTGGTCGCCATTGCCTGCTGAGTCGAAGCGCATGAAACAGCTGTTCAGGTCATATGTATTGACGATGTTCCAAGCAGCTTTGCCAAAGATCCGCGCCCGGGCGTCTGAGCCTTCAAACGAAGGCGGAGTACAACCACACGCCATGGCCAACGCCGCGTGTTCGGTGTAATCCATTGAGGGGACCTTATCGACCATATCCCGAAGCAAATACCCTGGGAATCGGGGTTTGGGGAGCAATGGAACCAAAAACCAACGTAAGCCTTACCACCTCCGCTCAGAGCCTTCTTCCTAGGCAATTCCCTCGATTGATCTTCCGTACTTTTCGAAAGTATTGCTGAATCGCCCCTAGTTTCGTAGACACCTCCAGGCCTCATAATACGGCCCACTAGGAGGTGCCATGAGCAACCCGCGTTATCCCGAAGAGTTCAAAATCGAAGCCGTCAAACAGGTGACCGAGCGAGGCCTGCCGGTGGCTGAGGTAGCTGCTCGTTTGGGCATGTCGACCCACAGCCTGTATGCCTGGGTTAAACGCTATAGCAAGCCCCAAGAGCAACGCGCGCAAGAGGACGATCAGCAAGCTGAGCTGCGTCGTCTTCGTGCCGAACTCAAGCGCGTGACCGAAGAGCGAGACATCCTAAAAAAGGCCGCCGCGTACTTTGCCAAGGAGTGCGGCTGAAGTACGCCTTCATCAATCAGCTATCCGCTGACTATTCGGTTCGCCGCCTGTGCTTGACGCTGAAAGTACATGCCAGCGGTTACTACGCGTGGCTGACTGAACCGAAGTCGGCACGAGCCAAGGATGATCAACGCCTGCTTGGACTGATCAAGCACGCGTGGCTAGAGAGCGGCGGAGTGTACGGCTACCGCAAAATCCACGACGACCTGCGTGAGCTTGGAGAAGCATGCGGCAAGCATCGTGTTGCTCGACTGATGCGTCTGGAAGGGCTGCGTTCGCAGACGGGGTATCGGCGGCGTCCAGGACGTTATGGCGGCAAGCCACCAGTGGCCTCGCCGAATCATCTTGAGCGTCGATTCAATGTCACCGAACCCAACAAAGTCTGGGTCACGGATATAACCTACATCCGCACCTATGAGGGCTGGTTGTATTTGGCGGTGGTGCTAGACCTGTTTTCGCGGCAGGTAATCGGTTGGTCAATGAAACCGCAGATGACCAGCGACCTGGCTATTGATGCATTGCTGATGGCGGTTTGGCGACGCAAGCCAAAGCAGGAAGTGATGATTCACTCAGACCAGGGCAGCCAGTTCAGCAGCGGCGACTGGCAGAGTTTTCTGAAAGCCAACAACTTGCTTGGCAGCATGAGTCGACGTGGCAACTGCCATGACAATGCGGTGGCGGAAAGCTTTTTCCAACTGCTGAAACGGGAGCGAATCAGGCGAAAGATCTACAGCACCAGGCAGGATGCTCGCGCTGATGTGTTCGACTACATCGAGATGTTTTACAACCCAAAACGCCGGCATGGTTTCAACAACCAGCTGTCACCGGTAGAGTTTGAGAAGCGACATTTACTGAGCCTGGAAAGTGTCTAGGGAATCCGGGGCGATTCATGCTGACGGCAATGTGCATCCGAGTTAATGTGGCCCAACACCACAATCTAGGAGCTGAACAATGAGCCAATCTGACCCGCAACACCCATCCCGCCGCATGCTGC
>NZ_JBUZVP010000047.1:0-32743 GCF_055409485.1 Pseudomonas sp. A125 | reverse complement strand
GTAATGCCGGAGTGAGGGCACACCGAGCCTAAGCGAGGTGCCGAGTGGTGGGGCAAGAGCCTTTTGGTTACTTTTGGGCTCCTTTCAAAAGTGACCCGCTGTAAGAGCGGAACCCATCTAAGCCATCACCCAAATAACGGATATACCCCCAGCGCACCCTCAGCCCCGCCACAAAAAATGTGCAGCTACTGATGTTACGCAGGCAATCCCCCTCACCACGGGCAGCACTCACTCACCACTGAGGCAACCTGTCACGCGGCAAAAGACCACGCCTTGCTCTCGCGAAAATGGGACTACTCTTTCAGCAATGCTTGATCCAGATCAAAACCGTCGCCGGGATTGCTCTGGCGGCCGCAAGGCCAGAATCCCTGCGTGGTTGGTTAAAAAAAGAAACGAATTTGAATTCGCCACACTCCATATCCGTGGGGGCAGTGGGTGCAGGCCTCCAGCCAGCATTCGGTATTACCTGACAGAGGAAGACTTATGTTCGGTTTGGAGGCGCTAGAACTCGCCCGAATTCAATTCGCGTTCACCATCTCATTCCATATCCTGTTCCCGGCCATCACCATCGGCCTGGCCAGTTACCTTGCAGTGCTCGAAGGCCTGTGGCTCAAGACCCACAACGACACTTACCGTGACCTCTACCATTTCTGGTCGAAGATCTTTGCCGTCAACTTCGGCATGGGTGTGGTCTCCGGTTTGGTCATGGCCTATCAGTTCGGCACTAACTGGAGCCGCTTTTCGGACTTCGCCGGCGCCGTTACCGGGCCGTTGCTGACCTATGAGGTGCTCACGGCGTTCTTCCTTGAAGCGGGCTTCCTTGGGGTCATGCTGTTTGGCTGGAACAAGGTCGGGCGCAAGCTGCACTTCTTTGCCACGGTGATGGTGGCCGTCGGCACGCTGATCTCGACCTTCTGGATTCTCGCCTCCAACAGCTGGATGCAGACGCCACAGGGCTTTGAAATCATTGATGGCCGGGTGATTCCAACCGACTGGCTGGCGGTAATCTTCAACCCCTCGTTCCCCTACCGCCTGATGCACATGGCCACGGCGGCGTTTGTCGCTACCGCATTCTTTGTTGGCTCCTCGGCAGCCTGGCACTTGCTGCGCGGCAAGGACAACCCGGCGATCCGCACCATGCTCTCGATGGCGATGTGGATGGCGCTGATCGTGGCGCCCATCCAGGCAGTCATCGGTGACTTTCATGGCCTGAACACCCTCAAGCACCAACCGGCAAAGATCGCCGCGATTGAAGGCCACTGGGAAAATATCGGCAACGAACCCACACCGCTGATCCTGTTCGGCTGGCCGGACATGAAGGCTGAAAAAACCAAATTCGCGGTGGAAATCCCGTACCTGGGCAGCCTGATCCTCACCCACTCCCTGGACAAACAGGTGCCGGCCCTCAAGGAGTTCCCGCCTGAGGACCGCCCTAACTCGACCATCGTGTTCTGGTCGTTCCGGGTCATGGTGGGCCTGGGCTTCCTGATGATCTTCACCGGCCTGTTCAGCCTCTGGCTGCGCCGGGGCGACAAGATGTACACGTCCAAGCCGTTCCTGTACCTGGCGTTGTGGATGGGCCCGTCCGGGCTGATTGCGATTCTCGCCGGTTGGTTCACCACCGAAATCGGTCGTCAGCCGTGGGTGGTATACGGGCTGATGCGCACGGCAGACGCCTCGTCCAACCACAGCTTTGCGCAGATGAGCATTACGTTGGTGTTGTTTGTGGTGGTGTACTTCGCGCTGTTCGGCGCGGGTCTGGGCTACATGATGCGCCTGGTGCGCAAAGGGCCTGTGACCCACGAAAGCACCGAGCCGACCCACGGTGGCCCTGGGCAGAAACGCACACCGGCCCGTCCATTGTCGGCCGCCGACGACAGTGCCGACGCCGATCACGGCGACACCTTGAACAAGGGGAACTGAGTCATGGGTATTGATCTTCCGCTGATCTGGGCCGTGATCATCATTTTCGGCATTATGATGTACGTGGTCATGGACGGCTTCGACCTGGGCATCGGCATTCTCTTCCCGTTTATCCCGGGCAAGACCGACCGTGACGTGATGATGAACACCGTCGCCCCCGTATGGGACGGCAACGAAACCTGGCTTGTACTGGGGGGCGCTGCGTTGTTTGGCGCGTTCCCGCTGGCCTATTCGGTGGTGCTCTCGGCGCTGTACCTGCCCCTGATGCTGATGCTGATCGGGCTGATCTTTCGCGGCGTGGCGTTTGAGTTTCGCTTCAAGGCCAAGGACGACAAGCGTCACCTGTGGGACAAGGCCTTTATCGGCGGCTCACTGGCGGCGACGTTCTTCCAGGGCGTGGCGCTGGGGGCGTTCATTGATGGCATCCCGGTGGTGAACCGCCAGTTTGCCGGCGGTTCGCTGGACTGGCTGACGCCGTTCACGATGTTCTGCGGCGTGGCCCTGATCGTGGCGTACGCGCTGTTGGGCTGCACCTGGCTGATCATGAAGACCGAAGGTAGTCTGCAAGAGAAGATGCACAACCTGGCCCGGCCCCTGGCATTCGTGGTGCTGGCGGTGATCGGCATCGTCAGTATCTGGACGCCACTTGCGCACCCGGAGATCGCTTCGCGCTGGTTCACCCTGCCAAACCTGTTCTGGTTCCTGCCAGTGCCGATCCTGGTGCTGGTGACCATGTACGGACTGATTCGCGCCGTGGCGCGCAATGCGCACTACACGCCGTTCCTGCTCACGCTGGTGCTGATCTTCCTCGGCTACAGCGGCCTGGGCATCAGCCTGTGGCCGAACATCATCCCGCCATCGGTATCGATCTGGGACGCCGCCGCGCCGCCGCAAAGCCAGGGCTTCATGCTGGTGGGCACCTTGTTCATCATCCCGTTCATCCTGGGCTACACCTTCTGGAGCTACTACGTGTTCCGCGGCAAGGTCACCCACGAAGACGGCTATCACTAGGAGGATTGACTCATGTCCGGCAAACCTTCGTTGCACGACATCGAACAGGCCGAGAAAAAGCCGCTCTGGCAGCGCCTGGGCTGGCTGGCGATGATCTGGACCGGCAGCGTTCTGGCCCTGTTCGTGGTGGCCAGCCTGATGCGCATGTTCATGAACGCCGCGGGCCTGACCACCCACTGAGATCCCGTTGTCCTTATTGCCCTCCTTTATGGAGGGCTTTTTTATTTGCGCGCCTTGAGAATCACGAACTTGGGCGTGGCCGCCACTTGCTCGACACCGCGGAACAAACGCGCCAGTTTGCTGTGATATCCCAAGTGACGGTTGCCGACGATATACAGGGCGCCGCCCACCACCAGCGCTTCCCGCGCCTGCTGGAACATGCGCCAGGCCAGGAAGTCACCCACCACTTGCTGTTGGTGGAACGGCGGGTTGCACAGCACCACATCCAGCGATTGTGGCTCCTGATCGGCCAGGCCGTCGCCGGCGCGAATCAGCACGTCGCGGTCGCCCAGCGCCGTGCGCCAATTCTCGGCCGCCGATTGCACGGCCATGTAGGACTCGTCCACCAGCGTGTACTGCGCCTCGGGGTTTTGCAGCGCGCTGGCAATCGCCAATACACCGTTGCCACAGCCCAGGTCCGCCACCCTGGCACTGCCGAGGTTTTGCGGCAGGTGCGGCAGGAACGCGCGGGTGCCGATGTCCAGGTCTTCGCGGCAGAACACGTTGGCGTGGTTGAGCAGTTCGATGGCCGGGGTTTCCAGGCGGTAGCGCGTAGGGTAGGGCGACACTGCATGGGGCCGATCGGCCCAGGTGGCGATCAGCAGCCGGGCCTTTTTAACCGCCAGTGAGGCGTGCATCGGGCCGATATAGCGCTCGAGCAACTCACCGGCGGCCCGTGGCAGGTGCTTGACCATCGCCCCGGCGATCACCTCGGCGCCAGGTGCCAGTTGGCCTTGCAGGCGAATCAGTTGTTCTTCGAGCAGGGCCAGGGTCTTTGGCACGCGGACCAGTACGCGGTCGAACGGCCCGGTGGGCGTCTGGCTGGCGGGCAGGAACGTTACCGCGTCGAAAGCCTTGCCGTTGCGCGCCAGGTTTTTTTCCAGGCCCAGGGCACCGAGGAACGAGTCACCACTGGAGGTGACCTGTACATGCCCTTCGAGGCTGGCAGCCAGCGCGCCGAAACTGTCGTTGAGCACCAGAACGCGGGTTGCCGGTGCAAGCTGTTGTTCCGCCAGATAGCCGAGCAAGTACTCATCGGCCGCGTCAAACGCTTGCAGCGGGTCGTTGTGCTGTTCTGGCTGACGGATCAGGTCGAGTTGGGCGAAGGGGCTGTCGAGCAGGGGCATGGCGGGGGAGACTCTGGGTAATCGAACCATCTGGATGAAACACGACGTTAGGCTCATCAGGGCTCGCGTCATCATCCAGAACTGGCTGCAAATGTTACGTTTTTTTCCTCTGGATTACATTCGGTGTTTAAAACAACCCGCATTTCACTGCCGTGATCACCGCGGCAATCTTGTTACTGACCCCCAATTTCTTCATTGCACTGCTGATATGGAAGCCGACCGTGCGTTCGGACAGGCACAAGATGGTGGCGATGTCGGAGGCCGTCTTGCCCATGGCCGACCATTGCAGGACTTCGGTTTCCCGCGGGGTCAACTTGCTTGGGGCTTGCAGGCTGGGCTTGTCGGCATACTTTCGTGCAACCACTGCGTGCATCGCGTGGCAAATCCAGAGTGCTTGTCCGGCTTTTTCATAGAGCTCTTCAGGGCTTACAGGGCCGGTGGTGCGCGCCAGGGTCAGCATGCTGAAAACACCCTGGAAATCATGAACTGCCTGGGTCCATCCAAACTTCAAACCGTGGGTTTGGGCATGCGCCCATAAATCCGGCACCGAGCAAAAGGTTTTCTCTTCCCAAACAATCGGCAGCACCGAACGTTTGCAATGTGCAACAACCGGGTCCAGGTCAAAGTAGTGCTCTTGCTTGTACAGCGTGTTCCATTCATGTGACCAGTTATTGATTTTTATAGTTTTTGTTTGGTTGAGGGGCAGGTGGGAACTCAGGGTGAATGCGCAGTATTGAAAGCCCAGCTCGTAAGTCAGGTTAAGGGCTGCCTCGTACATACTGGTGATTTCGTTCTCGCCCTCCAGTTTGGGTAAGCGTGTGTTGCGCCAGTTAACCATGTTTAACTCTCCATATATCATGTTATGCCTTGGGTATTTTCGGGCTCCCCAGTGACACGAAAAAAGAGTGTAGGCGACGGATGACGGACAAAAATGAAAATTTAATTATCCTTGGCAGCGTCCTATGCAAAAAAAACTATACATAAATATAGGGTTGTACAGGGGGTATCTGCCCGGTGAAGTTTCTTTAGTTTTTTTAAGGAGTTGCACTTAATGGCATTTCGATAGCCGTTGTAGGTGGCGCATCATCTACTGGTCCATTTAAAGGGGGTTAATAGCTAAATAGTTAGTTTTAATTGAAGGATTGCTTTGGCTGCGCTTTCAGAGACGACTGCCAGCCTGGCCATCCGCAGCGCCAATGCCAATACAAACCGCCGGTGTTTCCAGGCGCCGCTTTGAGGGACACTAGGGTCCTCTGCAAATGGAGTTCCCCATGACGGCCAGTGCTGAAAAATATACCTGCCAGACCTTGCTCGATGTGCAATCGCTGACCCCCAGCCTGTTTACCCTGCGCACCACCCGAGACCCGGGCTTTCGCTTTCGGGCTGGCCAGTTCGTGCGCCTGGGGGTCACCAAAGCCGACGGCAGCATTGTGTGGCGAGCCTACTCGGTGGTGTCCTCGCCTTTTGACGAACACCTGGATTTCTTTTCCATCGTGGTGCCGGGCGGTGAGTTCACCAGCGAACTGAGCCGCTTGCGCAAGGGCGATACCTTGTTGGTGGAGCGCCAGGCCACGGGCTTTTTGACCCTGGACCGGTTTGTGGATGGTCGCGATCTGTGGTTGTTGGGCACTGGCACCGGTATCGCACCGTTTCTTTCGATCCTGCAGGACTTTGAGGTGTGGGAGAAATTCGAGCGGGTCATCCTGGTCTATAGCGCGCGGGAGGCCAGGGAGTTGGCCTATCAGTCATTGATCCATGAACTGGGCGAGCGCGAGTACCTGGCAGAGCATGCCCACAAGCTCACCTACATCCCCATCGTTACCCGCGAGCGGCATCCGGGAGCGCTCAATGGCCGGGTCACCACCCTGATCGAGAACGGCGAGCTGGAACGGGCCGCAGGCGTCGAGCTGACCCCTGAGCATTCCAGAGTAATGATTTGCGGCAACCCGCAGATGATCGACGACACGCGCCAGTTGCTCAAACAGCGCGACATGCAATTAAGCCTCACCCGCCGCCCGGGCCAGGTTGCGGTAGAAAACTACTGGTAAAAACAAAGGCGCCCCGCAGGCGCCTTTGTTTTATTGGCCGAGCTTACTCGGGCTTGCTGTTCTGTGCCTTGAGCAGATCGCGGATCTCCCCCAGCAGCACTTCTTCCTTGGTCGGGACCGGCGGCAAGGTTGGCGCCACGGCCTCTTCGCGCTTCAGGCGGTTAATCGCCTTCACGCCCATGAAGATCGCAAACGCGACGATCACAAAGTCGATCACGCTCTGGATGAATTTGCCGTACGCCAGCACGACAGCAGGCGCATCGCCCTGGGCGGCCTTGAGCGTAACCGCCAAGTCGCCAAAGTCGACGCCCCCGATCAGCAGGCCGATAGGTGGCATCACCACGTCGCCTACAAAGGAGGAAACAATTTTGCCGAAGGCGGCGCCGATGATAATACCGACGGCCATGTCGACCACATTACCTTTGACCGCGAAGGCCTTGAACTCACTTAACACGCCCATAGGTTATTCCTTGTTACAGATGAGGAGGTAGAAGCCAGTGTAAGACAGTGTGGCGTGGCTTGCGCGACACAACTGTTTACAGTGTCCGTGTTTATCGACACATTAAATCGCAAATAGTTTGCAAAGTGCCACCAATCGCGCGCGAAATACCCGCTATTTCAGTGGGTTACCACACTATTTTCTTTATCGGGGTGGTATGGCTTTTCTATTTATCTTCTGACTCGCAGGTCACTAGCCTCTGGCAAGCACAACTCAATGTGCATTAAAAAAACCAGAGGATACCTCGATGAAAAACCCTATTAGCCGCGGGCCTATTTCTGCGCGACGGGTGCTGCTTGTAGTGAGCGCCAGTCTTCTTTCGCTGTCCGTACACGCCGCCAACCTCACCCGCGATAATGGTGCGGCGGTGGGTGACAACCAGAACTCGCAAACTGCCGGTGCGAATGGCCCGGTCCTGTTGCAAGACGTGCAACTGATCCAGAAGTTGCAGCGCTTTGACCGCGAGCGCATCCCGGAGCGTGTGGTGCATGCCCGTGGCACGGGTGCCCACGGTACGTTTACCGTCACCGACAACCTCAGCGACCTGACCAAGGCCAAAGTATTTGCCGCCGGTGAAGCCACGCCGGTATTTGTGCGCTTCTCGGCGGTCGTTCACGGCAACCATTCGCCGGAAACCCTGCGTGACCCGCGCGGCTTCGCCACCAAGTTCTACACCGCCGAAGGCAACTGGGACTTGGTCGGCAATAACTTCCCGACATTCTTTATTCGCGATGCCATCAAGTTCCCGGACATGGTTCACGCTTTTAAACCAGACCCGCGTACTAACCTGGACGACGACTCCCGTCGCTTTGACTTCTTCTCCCATGTTCCAGAGTCCACCCGTACGCTGACCGAGTTGTATTCGGACTCCGGCACGCCGGCCAGTTATCGCGAGATGGACGGCAATGGTGTACATGCCTATAAGTTGATTAATGCCAAAGGCGAAGTGCACTACGTCAAGTTCCACTGGAAGAGCCTGCAGGGCATCAAAAACCTCGACCCCAAACAAGTGACCGAAGTGCAGGGCCGTGACTACAGCCACATGACCCATGATTTGGTCACGCACATCAACAAGGGTGATTTCCCCAAGTGGGACTTGTATGTGCAAGTGCTAAAACCGGAAGACCTGGCCAAGTTTGATTTCGACCCATTGGATGCCACCAAGATCTGGCCAGACGTGCCGGAGCGCAAAGTTGGGCAAATGGTGCTGAACCGCAACCCGGCCAATGTCTTCCAGGAAACCGAGCAAGTGGCCATGGCCCCGGCCAACCTGGTGCCGGGCATCGAGCCGTCGGAAGACCGCCTGCTGCAAGGCCGGGTGTTCTCCTACGCCGATACGCAAATGTACCGCCTGGGGCCAAACGCCCTGCAACTGCCGATCAATGCACCGCGGGTGACCGTCAACAACGGTAACCAGGACGGCGCGATGAACTTCGGCAAGACCACCACCGGCGTGAACTACCAGCCAAGCCGCCTGCTGCCACGCGAAGAGCCGCAAACCGCACGTTACAACCAGTCGGCACTGGCGGGCAGCACCCAGCAGGCGAAGATCCAGCGTGAGCAGAACTTCAAGCAGGCCGGCGACCTGTACCGCTCGTTCAACAAGAAAGAGCGCCAGGACTTGATCGACAACTTCGGCGGCTCCCTGGCTACCACCGATGACGAGAGCAAGCACATCATCCTGTCGTTTCTCTACAAGGCAGACCCGGAGTACGGCACGGGTGTGACCAAAGTCGCCAAGGGTGACCTGGCCCGCGTCAAGGCACTGGCCGAAAAGCTGACCGACTAACCGACACGCTCCCTGTAGGAGCCGGCTTGCCGGCGATAGCGCCCACAAGTACGCCATCGCCGGCAAGCCGGCTCCTACAGGTGGCACATCACTGAGAATTTGCCATGCGAATCTTTATAGGCGCTGTCCTTGCGTGTTTGTCGTTCAGCGTATTGGCCGAACAAGCTGACCCGGCCGCGCTTAAGGCCCAGCTGCAGGATTATTACTTCGACGCCGCCCGCCGTGGCGACGTGGAAATGCTCAACACCTTCATCGAATCCGGCTATTCGCTGAACACCCAGGATGAAAAGGGCTACACCGCGCTGATTCTCGCCGCCTATCACGGCGAAAGTACCTACGTGGACCGTTTGCTCGCGGCCGGCGCCGATGCCTGCGTGCAGGACAAGCGTGGTAACACCGCGTTGATGGGCGCGATCTTCAAGGGTGAGCTGAAAATCGCCCAGCGCCTGCTTGCCACCGACTGCAACCCCGACCAACGCAACGGCGCCGGACAAACGGCGGCCATGTATGCCGGGCTGTTCAAACGCGTGGAACTGCTGGATGAGCTGAAAGCCAAGGGCGCCGACCTCAACGCCGAAGACCCGATCGGTAACAGCGCTTCACGTTTGGTCAGCGGTGAAATCCGTACCCCGGCGCCGCGCTGAGCTATCATCGCGGTTTTTCGGTTGGAGGTTCTCAAATGGCAAAGGCCAAGCGCATGTATGGCTGCACCGAGTGCGGCGCGACCTTTCCCAAGTGGGCCGGCCAATGCACGGAATGCGGTGCGTGGAACACCCTGACCGAAACCATGATTGAAAGCGGCGGCGCCGTGGCCCCCAGTGGTCGTTCCGGCTGGACTGGGCAACAAACCCAGATCAAGACCCTGGCTGAAGTCAGCGTCGAAGAAATCCCGCGTTTCTCCACTGCTTCTGGCGAACTCGACCGGGTGTTGGGCGGCGGCCTTGTGGATGGCTCGGTGGTGTTGATCGGCGGTGACCCGGGCATCGGCAAGTCCACGATCCTGCTGCAAACCTTGTGCAGCATCGCCAGCCGTATGCCGGCGCTGTACGTCACGGGCGAAGAATCCCAGCAGCAAGTGGCCATGCGCGCCCGCCGCCTGGGTTTGCCCCAAGACCAACTGCGCGTGATGACC
This sequence comes from Pseudomonas sp. A125, assembly GCF_055409485.1. Classification (NCBI taxonomy): domain Bacteria; kingdom Pseudomonadati; phylum Pseudomonadota; class Gammaproteobacteria; order Pseudomonadales; family Pseudomonadaceae; genus Pseudomonas; species Pseudomonas sp. A125. The sequence goes on along the minus strand of NZ_JBUZVP010000047.1, from coordinate 22,995 downwards.
GAAACGTGTATTGAAAGCATCATCGCCACTGCGCGCCTGGAAAAACCCAAGGTGATGGTGATCGACTCGATCCAGACGATTTTCACTGAGCAACTGCAATCGGCGCCGGGTGGCGTGTCCCAGGTGCGGGAAAGTGCCGCGCTGCTGGTGCGGTACGCGAAGCAGAGTGGTACGGCGATTTTCCTGGTGGGCCACGTGACTAAAGAAGGCGCACTGGCCGGGCCACGCGTGTTGGAGCATATGGTCGATACCGTGCTGTATTTCGAAGGCGAGTCCGACGGGCGGTTGCGATTACTGCGGGCGGTAAAGAATCGTTTTGGCGCGGTCAACGAACTCGGCGTGTTCGCCATGACCGACCGGGGCTTGAAAGAAGTCTCCAACCCTTCGGCGATTTTTCTCACCCGCGCCCAGGAAGAAGTACCGGGCAGTGTGGTGATGGCAACGTGGGAAGGCACCCGGCCAATGCTGGTGGAAGTGCAGGCGCTGGTGGACGACAGCCATCTGGCCAACCCGCGTCGGGTTACGTTGGGCCTGGATCAGAACCGCCTGGCGATGCTATTGGCGGTACTGCACCGCCACGGCGGCATTCCCACCCATGACCAGGACGTGTTCCTCAACGTGGTGGGCGGAGTCAAGGTACTGGAGACGGCGTCCGACCTGGCGTTGATGGCGGCGGTGATGTCCAGCCTGCGCAACCGGCCGTTGCCCCACGACTTGCTGGTGTTCGGCGAAGTGGGGCTGTCGGGTGAAGTGCGCCCGGTGCCCAGCGGCCAGGAGCGGCTGAAAGAGGCGGCCAAGCATGGCTTCAAGCGCGCCATCGTGCCCAAGGGCAATGCGCCGAAAGAAATGCCACCGGGGCTGCAAGTGATCGGGGTAACGCGCCTGGAGCAGGCGTTGGATGCCCTGTTCGAATAATCGCCAGCCACACATCCCCCCTGTGGGAGCCGGGCTTGCCCGCGATGGCCGTGTATCAGTTAATTGATATGCAAGCTGACACACCGCCATCGCAGGCAAGCCAGCTCCCACATGTTCAGATCTCCAGCAAGGCGGCGAATTCCCGCTCCAGCTCTGCCTGATCGCCGAGGTTCAACTCGATTATCCGCCGCAGGTGGCTGATCGAGTCGAGGTCGATGTGTTCGCACACAAAACCCAACTGCCCATGATCGTCGTGGGTCAGCCGCACCTGCATCTTCACGTCGGTCTCGGCGTCCAGATGAATGTCCACATCGAAAGATTCGTAGCGATGACCCTGCCAGCCATCCGGCCGTTGCACCAGCAAGCCCTTGAGCGACAAATCTACCAATTGCACCGGCCACACATGGCCGTCCTGCTCGAGTTCGGTCCTCGCATCGAAGGCAATGCGTCGGAAACGGCGTCGGTCTGAAGGTTGTTCGCGCATGGTGAAACCCTCTGTGGATAAATAAATTGTAGCGCTGCGCCATCATGGGGCGGTTTTTTCTGCTTTTTTCGCCCCGGCAAGGCTCTAGACCAACGTAGGGGGGTGGCCTTTGAGGCCAGTAGCGCTAAACTCGGGATGGCTGTCTTTCTGTCCACCCTGGCTGGAATATAAAAATGAAAAATAATAATAGCCTGCTACGCCATCTACCCTGGCTGCTGCTGGCAATCGTAGGAGCGTGCGCCCTGGGCGTAGTGGCCTTGCGCCGCGGCGAGGCGATCAACGCCTTGTGGATTGTGGTCGCAGCAGTGGCCATTTATCTGGTTGCTTACCGTTACTACAGTCTGTTCATCGCTAACCATGTGATGCAGCTCGATCCACTGCGGGCTACCCCCGCCGTGCTCAACAACGACGGTCTGGACTATGTGCCGACCAACAAACACATTCTTTTCGGTCACCACTTCGCGGCAATCGCCGGCGCGGGGCCTTTGGTCGGCCCGGTACTGGCGGCGCAGATGGGTTACCTGCCCGGCACGTTATGGCTGATCGCCGGCGTGGTGCTGGCGGGGGCGGTGCAGGACTTCATGGTCCTGTTCCTGTCTACTCGTCGTAACGGCCGTTCCCTGGGGGACATGGTTCGCGAAGAAATGGGCCGTGTGCCTGGGACCATCGCGCTGTTTGGCTGCTTCCTGATCATGATCATCATCCTTGCGGTGCTGGCGCTGATCGTGGTCAAGGCCCTGGCCGAAAGCCCGTGGGGCATCTTCACGGTGATGGCGACCATCCCGATCGCGATGTTCATGGGCATTTATATGCGCTACATCCGCCCGGGCCGCATCGGCGAAATCTCGATTGTCGGCGTGCTGTTGCTGCTGGGCTCGATCTGGCTGGGCGGGCAGATTGCCGCTGACCCGGTATGGGCCAAGGCCTTCAGTTTCACCGGGATCCAGATCACCTGGATGCTGGTGGGTTATGGCTTTGTCGCGGCGGTGTTGCCGGTGTGGCTGATCCTCGCGCCACGTGACTACCTGTCTACCTTCCTGAAAATCGGCACCATCATCGCCCTGGCGATTGGCATCCTGGTGACCATGCCCGACCTGAAAATGCCGGCGCTGACCCAGTTTATCGATGGCACCGGCCCGGTGTGGAAGGGCGGCCTGTTTCCGTTCCTGTTCATCACTATCGCCTGTGGCGCGGTCTCGGGTTTCCACGCACTGATCGCCTCGGGCACCACGCCCAAGTTGCTGGCCAGTGAAGGGCACGCCCGTTACATCGGTTATGGCGGCATGTTGATGGAGTCGTTCGTGGCCATCATGGCGATGGTTGCCGCTTCGGTGATCGAACCCGGCGTGTACTTCGCCATGAACAGCCCGGCCGCCATTGTTGGCGCCGACGTGGTGACCGTGGCGCAAACTGTCAGCAGCTGGGGGTTTGCGATTACCCCGCAAGCGTTGCAGGCAGTGGCGCATGACATCGGTGAAACCACCATCCTGGCGCGTGCCGGCGGTGCGCCGACCCTGGCGGTGGGTATCGCGCAGATCCTGCACAGTGTGCTGCCGGGTGAAAACACCATGGCATTCTGGTACCACTTTGCGATCCTGTTCGAAGCGCTGTTCATCCTGACTGCCGTGGATGCCGGTACCCGTGCCGGTCGCTTCATGCTTCAGGATCTGCTCGGCTCCTTCGTGCCGGCGCTCAAGCGTACCGAGTCCTGGACGGCCAACCTGATCGCCACCGCAGGGTGTGTGGCGATGTGGGGTTACCTGCTGTACCAAGGCGTGATCGACCCACTGGGCGGTATCAACACCTTATGGCCGCTGTTCGGTATCTCCAACCAGATGCTGGCCGGTATTGCACTGATGCTCGCCACCGTTGTGCTGATCAAAATGAAGCGCCAGCGCTACATCTGGGTGACCATGCTGCCGGCTGTATGGCTGCTGATCTGCACCGTGACTGCGGGCTTCATCAAGCTGTTCGACGCTAACCCGGCGATTGGCTTCCTGTCGCTGGCCAAGAAGTACAGCGATGCATTGGCTGCTGGCCAGATCCTCGCTCCGGCCAAGAGCATCGACCAGATGCAACACGTGATCTGGAACGCCTACACCAACGCAACGCTGACGGCGCTGTTCCTGTTCGTGGTATTCAGCATCCTGTTCTATGCGCTCAAGGTCGGCATTGCCGCCTGGGGCAAAAAGGAACGTACGGATAAAGAAGCGCCATACCAGGCCATCCCGGACGCTTGATAGAGGGTTGCAATCATGTTCAATGACATCAGTCGCCTCGGTAAATACCTCGGTCAGGCCGCACGCCTGATGGTCGGCATGCCCGACTACGACACCTACGTCGAGCATATGCAAACCAAACACCCGGACAAGCCGATGATGGACTACAAGGCGTTCTTCCGGGAACGCCAGGAAGCCCGTTACGGCGGCAAGGGTGGGCCCAAGTGCTGTTGAAACACCGTACTTGAACCCAACACCACGACTGTAGGAGCCCGGCTTGCCGGCGATAGCGATCTTCACACCGCCATCGCCGGCAAGCCGGGCTCCTACAGTTCTTTTAGCGCATGGGAGATCGTTGTTTTGTTAACCCCCATCCCCGTCACCATCCTCAGCGGCTTCCTCGGCGCTGGCAAAACCACCTTGTTGCGCCACCTGCTCAAGGCCGAGCACGGCTTGAAAATCGCCGTGATCGAAAACGAATTCAGCGACGCCGGTATCGACACCCAACTGCTGGGCAGCGAGCCGGTGCAAGTCATGACCCTGTCCAATGGCTGCGTGTGCTGCACCATCCACACCGACCTGACCAAGGCCCTGTACCTGCTGCTCGAGCGCCTGGACAGCGGCGAGATTGCCTTCGACCGCCTGGTGATCGAGTGCACCGGCCTGGCCGACCCGGCACCCGTAGCCCAGACCTTCTTTATCGATGAAGAACTGCGCGAGCGCTACATTCTCGACGGCATCATTACGTTGGTGGACGCGGCCCACGCCGAGCACCACCTGACCCAGACCATCGCCCAGGCACAGATCGGTTTTGCCGACCGCCTGCTGGTGAGCAAGCGCGACCTGGTGGACGACGCCAGCTTCGACGCTCTTAGCGAGCGCCTGACCCGTATCAACCGCCGCGCACCGATTCGTGTGGTGGAGCACGGCAAGATCGACCTCGCAGAGCTTTTGGATGTGCGCGGCTTCAACCTCAACGCCGGCATGAGCCTGCGCCCGGTGAGCCAGGCGCCGTCCATCGACCGTATCTCGAGCCTGGTGCTGCGCACCGACCAGCCGCTGGATATCGACAAGCTCAGTGAGTTCATGAACGAGCTGTTGGAAGACCACGGCAAGCAATTGCTGCGTTACAAAGGCGTGTTGAACATCGCAGGCGAAGACCGGCGCATGGTGTTCCAGGGCGTGCTGAAGCTCTACGGGTTCGATTGGGACACCGATTGGGCCGAGGGTGAGGCGCGTGAAAGTGTGATTGTGTTTATTGCCGACGAGTTGCCGGAAGACAAAATCCGCGAAGGCTTTGCCCGGGTCCACCAAACCCTGACTTGAAATGCACTCAATATGTGGGAGCTGGCAAGCCAGCTCCCCCATTTGACCTTATTTCAATTTGAAATCGGCCATAAAAAAGCCCGGCTCAAGAGCCGGGCTTTTCATTCAAGCAACTGCAATCAAGCGCCGTATACCGGCAGCTTCTTGCAGATAGCCTTGACCTTCTCACGAACAGAATCAATCACTGCTTCGTTGGAAAGGTCAGCCAGGATGTCGCAGATCCAGCCAGCCAGTTCCTTGCACTCTGCTTCCTTGAAGCCACGAGTGGTCACAGCCGGGGTGCCGAAGCGCAGGCCGGAGGTGACGAACGGCGAACGTGGGTCGTTCGGTACCGAGTTCTTGTTCACGGTGATGAAGGCTTTGCCCAGAGCGGCGTCAGCATCTTTACCGGAGATGTCTTGCTTGATCAGCGACAGCAGGAACAGGTGGTTCTCAGTACCGCCGGACACCACATCAAAACCACGCTCGATGAACACGCCTGCCATGGCCTTGGCGTTTTTCACCACTTGCTGCTGGTAGGTCTTGAACTCAGGCTGCAGGGCTTCCTTGAAGCAGATCGCTTTAGCAGCGATTACGTGCTCCAGCGGGCCACCCTGGCCGCCTGGGAATACGGCAGAGTTGAGCTTCTTCTCGATCTCGGCGTTGGCGCGCGCCAGGATCAGGCCACCACGTGGACCGCGCAGGGTCTTGTGGGTAGTGGTGGTCACCACGTCAGCGAATGGCACCGGGTTCGGGTAGACGCCAGCGGCAACCAGACCGGCCACGTGGGCCATGTCGACGAACAGGTAGGCGCCCACCTTGTCAGCGATTGCGCGAAAGCGTGGGAAATCCAGGATCTGCGAGTAGGCAGAGAAACCGGCCACGATCATTTTTGGCTTGTGCTCAACGGCCAGGCGCTCGACTTCGTCGTAGTCGATCAGACCATTGCCGTCGATGCCGTACTGAACCGCGTTGTACAACTTGCCGGAGGAGGAAACGCTGGCACCGTGGGTCAGGTGACCGCCGTGGGCCAGGCTCATGCCCAGGATGGTGTCGCCGGCTTGCAGCAGGGCCAGGTACACGGCGCTGTTGGCTTGGGAGCCGGCGTGTGGCTGGACGTTGGCGTAATCGGCGCCGAACAGTTCCTTGGCGCGGTCGATGGCCAGTTGCTCAACGATGTCGACGAACTCGCAACCGCCGTAGTAGCGCTTGCCCGGGTAGCCTTCGGCGTACTTGTTGGTCAGAACCGAACCTTGAGCCTCCATAACCGCTGGGCTGGTGTAGTTTTCCGAAGCGATCAGCTCAATGTGCTCTTCCTGGCGCACGGCTTCTTGCTCCATGGCGGCAAAGAGATCGGCGTCGTACTTGGCAATGGTCAAATCACGGCTGAACATGGCGGTCCTCAAGGATCGGGGGCAGAAAAGAAGCGCATTCTAACCCAATGGGTTTTAGATGGCATATGAAAGGACATCATGTCGCGGACAAGCGGGGCTCACTTAGCCCCGTAGCAGCTGTCGAGCGCCAGCGAGGCTGCGTCGGCAGCGACTCGGTCCAGTGCCGGGCGATGGCTCGGCGGTGCGGCTTACGCAGCCTCGCTGACGCTCGACAGCTGCTACGGGGGGTTAATCAAACATGAACAGCGCATCATTGCTGAACTGCGCCTCAAACCGGTTCGCCGGCATCGGCCGCCCGAACAGGTAACCCTGCACCTCATCGCAACCATGCTCGCGCAGGAAGTCCAACTGCTCATGGGTTTCCACGCCCTCGGCGATCACCGCCAGGTTCAGGCTGTGGGCCATGGCGATAATCGCGCGGGCGATCTGTGCGTCCTGTTCACCCGAAGGCAGGCCGTCGACAAAGGTGCGGTCGATCTTCAGCACGTCGATGGGGAATTGCTTGAGGTAGTTCAGCGATGAATAACCGGTGCCGAAGTCGTCTACCGCAATGCTCAGGCCGAGGTTTTTCAAGCTGGCGAGGATCTGCATCGCTTCGTTGACCTCGCGCATCAGGATACTTTCGGTCAGCTCCAACTCCAGGCACGCCGGCGGCAGGCCGGTGTCCTTGAGGATGGTGGCGATGCGCTCGCCCAGTTGCCCGTCGGAGAATTGTCGGGCCGAGATATTCACCGAGACCTTGGGCACCCGCACCTTGTTCTGGTGCCAGGTCTTGAGCTGGCGGCAGGCTTCGCTGATCACCCAGTCGCCCACGTCCACCACCAGCCCGAGTTCCTCCAGCACCGGGATGAAGTCCCCCGGCGGCACCAGCCCGCGGCGCGGATGGCGCCAGCGCAGCAAAGCTTCGGCGCCGGTCAGACGTTTGCCGTCGCCGCTGAACTGCGGTTGGTAATACAGCACGAATTCGTTCTGTTCCAGGGCGTGGCGCAAGTCGCTTTCCAGTTCCAGGCGTTCCAGGGCGCTGGCGTTCATGTCGGCCTGGTAGAACTGGAAGTTGTTCTTGCCGCGCTCCTTGGCGTGGTACATCGCCGTGTCGGCGTTCTTCATCAACTGGCTCAACTCGTTGCCATCCTGCGGGCTCAACGCGATGCCGATACTGGCGGTGACGAAGAACTCTCGGCCTTCCAGCACAAACGGCTTCACCAGGCTCGCCAGAATCTGCTCGGCCACACTGATCGCCCGGTTCAACGCCATTTCGCGGCTGGCCCGTGGTTGCAGGAGCAAGGTGAACTCGTCGCCGCCCATGCGCGCCACGGTGTCGTCTTCGGCCACGCAGCCCAGCAGGCGGGTGGCCATTTCCTTGAGCATGCGGTCGCCGGCGGCGTGGCCCAGCGAATCGTTGATCGGTTTGAAGCGGTCGAGGTCGAGGAACATCAGCACCACCCACGACTTCTGCCGTTCTGCCGACTGCAACGCGGTGTGCAGGCGGTCCTGGAACAGCGTGCGGTTGGGCAGGTGGGTCAGGGCGTCGTAGTAGGCCAGGCGGTGGATGCGCTGCTCGCTGGCCTTGCGCTCGCTGATGTCGCTGAAGAAACACACGTAGCTGGCCAGGTCGCCTTCGTCATCGAACACGGCGGTAATCCCGACCCAGGCCGGGTAATGCTCGCCGTTACGGCGCTTGAGCCACACTTCGCCCTCCCAGGTGCTGTGCTGGTGCAATTGCTTGAGTACGTAGCGCAGGTGGGCTTCCTGCTGTTCGTCGACGGTGAGCATGTTCGGCAACTGGTCAAGCACGTCTGCCACCGCATAACCGCTGACCCGGCTGAATGCTTCGTTGGCCTGCACGATATAGCCGGCCGGGTCGGTGATCAGGATCGCCGAGGTGGAGTGTTCAAAGACCGTGGCGGCCATGCGCAGGTCTTTTTCCGCACGGCGTTGCTGGCTGATATCACGGCCCACGCCGAGGATGCCTTCGAACGCGCCGTGTTCGTCCCACACCAACACCAGGCGCAGTTCGATCGGGATCTTGCGCCCATCGGCCCGCAGGCAATCGAACAGGAACAGCTGGGTCTGCACATCGTTGCGCAAGGCGGCCAGGGATTCGGGTTGGTCCAGGGCGCGGCTGACTTGCTCCACCAGGCTGTAGATACCGCTCAATTGTTGGGGGTTGGCGATAGTCGACTGCCAGCCGTTTTCGAAGATCCAGTCGACGTCATAGCCCAGCACGGCGTTCACCGACGGGCTGACATAGTTGAGGGCAAGCTTGCTGTCGGTGGAAAAGATCACGTCGCTGATGCTTTCTGCCAGCATGCGGTAGCGCTGTTCGCTGTCGCGCAGGGATTCGCTGGCCTCGATCTGGTCGGTGATGTCCTTGGCCACGCCGATGATGCGCGTGACCTGGTCGGTCTTGTCCCGGGCCAGGGCCTGTTCGCGGATGTCGAAGCGCCGCCATTGGTTGTTGCGATGGCGAAAGCGCAACTGGCACTGAAGCTGGCTCAAGTAGCCGGCCTGGCGCTGTTGCAGGCGCAGGTCGTGGTAGCGTTCGGCGTCTTCGGGGTGCAGCAGGATTTCCCAGAAGTATTCGCCCATCTGCTGCAGCTCGGGCTTGTTGTAGCCCAGGGTATGGCCCAGGTGATGGTTGCTGAAGATCATCCGTTGGCTGATCACATCCTGCACATACAGGTGATCGGGCACGGTACGCACCACGTCCGACCAGAAACCCTCGCGCTCCACCAGCGACAACTCGATCAGCTTGCGGCTGGTGATGTCGCTGATGCTCAGGATCACGGCCTTGAAGTCGTCCTGTTGTTCCGGCAGGCGCATCACCAGCCACAGGTATTGGTCATTACCGTGAAGATCGCTGAGTTGGATTTCCAGTTCCAGTTGCTTCTGTTGGGTCAGCACCGCGTCGATCACCTGGTTGCCGATGGCGGTAGGGCTCGACGGGCAAGCGTCGATCAGGCGCTCCCAGGCTTGTTCGCAAGAGGCCACATTCAACAGGCGTACTGCCACCTGGTTGACCTCGGTAATGCGCAGTTCCTTAAGCAGTTGCTGGCGCTGTTCCGGGTTGGCCAGCAGCAACTGTTGCAGTTGCTCGCGGGTCTGCAATTGGGACTTACCGAAGAACGCACGCAGGCCGGACAGGTCAAGCACGCACAGCGCCACGCCGGTGCCTTCGAAAATATCCTGGTAGCGGCGGCGCCCCTCGTGCACCTGGCGCTGGCGACGGCGCATGTTCAGCAGCACGATTACCGGGATCAGCGAGAACGCCAGGCCCAGCAGGCATTTGCCGATAAAGGCCGGCAGCAGTTGTTCCAGCACCGCGGCGCGGTCGAACAGGCCGCGCAGTTGCCAGTCACTCTTGCTCAGGGGCGTGACCAATACACTTTTGTTCAATTCATCCGGGGTCAGCGCCGAAGCCCACTGGGCCGGCATGCCCGTGTCACGGCTGACCACCCGGTGGTTGAGGCGGTTTTCAATGACCCACATCGGGCGCTGGCCCTGGCCGTCCTGGCGGGTCAGGTTCGCCAGGTAATTGGGTGCCAGGCGCAAGGCCCAGTACATTTTGGCGCCGCCGCTGGGCTGATGCAGCAGCAGGTAGATAACGGTGCCGTCGTTATTGTTGCTCAAGTAGTAGGACTGGGCATGGCTGCGCTTGACCAGCTCTTCGAGCCAGGCGCTGTCCTGGCTGTCGTTGGCGCTGTCGCTGATCATCGCGCCGCTGGGGGCGAGCAGGGCGACACTGCGCAGTTCCGGCAGGGAACGTTGCAGCGTGCGCATCAGGATTTGTTGCTGTTCGGTGTCCCGCGGCGGCTCGACGATCGGTAGCAGGTTCAGCGCAATCTGCGCACTGAGGGCCATGTTAAGGCTGATCTGCTCGGCCAGGTCGGCACTGTAGTCGATGGTGTATTGCTGCTGGTTTTTCTGGTTTTGCTGTAACTGGTCCAGCAGTTGCCAGAACAATAACGCGAGCAGCAGCAGGACCAGCGTCGCCAGTGCGCCCTTGAGGGTTCCGTGCAGGGGCGCTCCCGGCGCTATATGAGCGGCTCGCAGGGGAGTTGGCTTTGTTACGTTGGACAAACTGTGATCCTGCGGTTTGGCTGGACTGGCGCGACGTGCACTATAAGCCGGACGCCCGAAGGGCGGCTAGCATGCCTTGTGTTGTGGCAAAGTGCCAGCCCTGCCTGGCTGGACTGCCCACCTGCATTGAGGTAGCTTTGCCGGTTACGCGAGGGCGTTCCAGCCCCAGACAATCAGGCATCTACCGTACGCAGGCATTGATCGTTATCAAAGGCCCGCGCGGCGCATGGCCTGGCACGGGCTTCGCCCGCTTAATTCATCAGTCACTGACGCTAGGTTCACCATGGCTCAATACGTTTTCACCATGCATCGGCTGGGAAAAGTTGTTCCGCCGAAGCGGGAAATTCTGAAAAACATTTCTCTGTCCTTCTTCCCGGGCGCCAAGATCGGCGTGCTCGGCCTCAACGGTTCGGGTAAATCCACGCTGTTGAAAATCATGGCCGGCGTCGACACCGAGTTCGACGGCGAAGCCCGCCCGATGCCCGACCTGAACATTGGCTACCTGCCACAAGAGCCGATCCTGGACCCAACCAAGACCGTGCGTGAAGTGGTCGAAGAAGCGGTCAGCGTAATCAAGAACGCCCAGGCCCGCCTGGACGAGGTTTACGCGGCTTACGCTGAAGAAGATGCCGACTTCGACAAACTGGCAGCAGAACAGGCCAAGCTTGAAGCCATCCTGCAAGCCAGCGACGGCCACAACCTGGACCGCCAACTGGAAGTCGCCGCCGATGCGCTGCGCCTGCCGGCGTGGGATGCCAAGATTGAACACCTGTCTGGTGGTGAAAAGCGTCGCGTGGCCCTGTGCCGCCTGCTGCTGTCGGCTCCCGACATGCTGCTGCTCGACGAACCCACCAACCACCTGGACGCCGATTCCGTCGCCTGGCTGGAGCACTTCCTCCACGACTTCCCGGGCACCGTGGTTGCGATCACGCACGACCGCTACTTCCTGGACAACGTTGCCGGCTGGATTCTGGAACTCGACCGTGGCGCGGGTATCCCTTACGAGGGCAACTACTCCGGTTGGCTGGAAGCCAAGTCCGACCGTCTGGCGGCCGAATCCAAGCAGCAGTCGGCCCATGAAAAGGCCATGAAAGACGAACTGGAATGGGTGCGTAAAGGCGCCAAGGCGCGTCAGTCCAAATCCAAGGCGCGTCTGCAACGCTTCGAGGAAATGCAGTCCCAGGAATTCCAGAAGCGTTCCGAGACCAACGAAATCTACATCCCGGCCGGTCCGCGCCTGGGTGACAAGGTCATCGAGTTCAAGAACGTCTCCAAGGGCTACGGCGACCGCGTGTTGATCGACAACCTGTCGTTCTCCATGCCTAAAGGCGCCATCGTTGGCGTGATCGGCGGTAACGGCGCGGGTAAATCCACCCTGTTCCGCATGCTGATGGGCAAGGAACAACCGGATTCGGGCAGCATCGAAGTCGGCGAAACCGTGCAACTGGCTTGCGTGGACCAGAGCCGCGACGACCTCGACGGCAGCAAGACCGTGTTCCAGCAGATTTCCGACGGCTCCGACCAGATCCGTATCGGCAACTATGAAATCCCGTCGCGCACCTATGTTGGCCGTTTCAACTTCAAGGGCGGCGATCAGCAGAAGTTCGTCAAGGACCTGTCCGGTGGTGAGCGCGGTCGCTTGCACCTGGCCCTGACTTTGAAGGAAGGCGGCAACGTGTTGCTGCTCGACGAACCGTCAAACGACCTCGACGTTGAAACCCTGCGTTCACTGGAAGAAGCCCTGCTGGACTTCCCGGGCGCCGCCATTGTGATCTCTCACGATCGGTGGTTCCTTGACCGCGTGGCCACTCACATCCTGGCGTACGAAGACGACTCCCAGGCGGTGTTCTTCGAAGGCAACTACACCGAATATGAAGCCGATCGCAAGAAACGCCTCGGCGAAGCCGCTGCCCAGCCGCATCGTGTACGGCACAAGAAACTGGCCTGATTCAGGTTGGTGGTTTGAAAAAGCGGAGCCCTTTGTGGCTCCGCTTTTTTTTGCATTTTTTCAGCTGGACCGAGGTGGATTCATCGCAGGCAAGCCAGCTCCCACAGTTGAAATGCATTCCAAATGTGGGAGCTGGCTTGCCTGCGATAGCGGGTTAATTGTTGGTGCAAGGCCTGGATTGAAATCCTCATTGAGGTGCAAAAACCGCCTGTATTTATATCCAATGCACCATTTAAATTCACAAAAGCGACATTTCGCCCTGTCGCGGTGCGACATGAATTGATAAAGTCCGGGACAAATCTCCTTTAACGACAATAAATTTGCCGAGACTTTTCATGATTGAATCCGTTGAATCCTTCCTTGCCCGTCTCAAGAAACGCGACCCTGACCAGCCTGAATTCCACCAGGCCGTGGAAGAAGTCCTGCGCAGTTTGTGGCCATTTCTTGAAGCCAATCCCCACTACCTGACCTCGGGCATCCTGGAGCGCATCTGCGAGCCGGAGCGTGCGATTGTGTTCCGGGTGTCGTGGGAAGATGACCAAGGCAAGGTACGGGTGAACCGCGGGTTCCGGATCCAGATGAACAGCGCCATCGGCCCGTACAAGGGCGGCCTGCGTTTCCACCCGTCGGTAAACCTGGGCGTGCTGAAATTCCTCGCGTTCGAACAAACCTTCAAGAACTCCCTGACTTCGTTGCCCATGGGCGGCGGCAAGGGCGGCTCTGACTTCGATCCCAAGGGCAAGAGCGACGCCGAGGTGATGCGGTTCTGCCAGGCGTTCATGAGCGAGTTGTATCGCCATATCGGCTCGGACGTGGATGTGCCCGCCGGTGATATCGGCGTGGGCGCCCGGGAGATCGGCTTCCTGTTTGGCCAGTACAAGCGCCTGAGCAACCAGTTCACTTCGGTGCTGACCGGCAAGGGCATGAGCTACGGCGGCAGCCTGATCCGCCCGCAAGCTACCGGTTTTGGCTGTGTGTACTTCGCTGAAGAAATGCTCAAGCGAAATGGCGAGCGGGTCGAAGGCAAGCGCGTGGCCATCTCCGGCTCCGGCAACGTCGCCCAATACGCGGCGCGCAAGGTCATGGACCTGGGCGGCAAAGTGATTTCCCTGTCCGACTCCGAAGGCACCCTGTACTGCGAAAGCGGTTTGACCGAAGAACAATGGTCGGCGCTGCTTGAGCTGAAAAACGTGCAGCGCGGGCGCATCAGCGAACTGGCGTCGCGTTTTGGCCTGGAATTTCGCGCCGGCAAAGCGCCTTGGGAACTGGCGTGTGACATCGCGCTGCCCTGTGCGACCCAGAACGAACTGGACGCCGAAGCAGCGCGCACCCTATTGCGCAATGGCTGCGTGTGCGTGGCCGAAGGCGCCAACATGCCCACCACCCTTGAGGCTGTGGATATCTTTATCGAGGCCGGCATCCTGTTCGCGCCGGGCAAGGCGTCCAATGCGGGCGGCGTGGCGGTAAGCGGGCTGGAGATGTCGCAGAACGCCATGCGCCTGCTGTGGACCGCCGGTGAAGTGGACAGCAAGCTGCACAGCATCATGCAGTCGATCCACCATGCGTGCGTGCATTACGGCGAAGAGAACGGCCGGGTCAACTACGTGAAGGGCGCGAACATCGCAGGCTTTGTGAAAGTCGCGGACGCGATGCTGGCCCAAGGCATCGTCTAAACCTCGGGCTCGATGCGCAGGATTTCGATCAACTGGTCACCGACGGGGCGCTTCCACAGCACCTCGTCACCCACCTGCGCACCCAGCAGCGCCCGGCCCAGCGGCGAACCCCAGTTGATCAGGCCCACCGCGGCATCGGCCTGGTCTTCGCCGACCAACTGAATGCGCTGCTCTTCGTCCTGTTCATTGGCGAAGGTCACCCAACTGCCGATCTGCACCTTGTCGGTGGAGGTCGCCGGGGCCACGACTTGCGCGCTTTGCAGGCGTTGGTTGAAGTAACGCAAATCCCGCTCAACGTCGGCCTGGCGCTGTTTATCGGCCTGCTCGCCCTTGGCAGACTCTTCGCCGTGCTCGCTCTGCAATTGCGCCACCTTGGCCTGCAATTGTGCAAGCCCGCGGGCGGTAAGGTGATTGGGTTGCGCACTCACCTGGCGTTCCACCGGCTGGCTGGCCTGGGCGGCGGCGCTGTCTTCATTGACGAAAGCTCGACTCATGACGTTCTCCTGCTATGGAGTTTGGGCCATGGTTGCAGAGGTTAAGTTTCGCCGGATGTCTGAAAACGACCTATGGCGAGCGATAGGCCCGAGCGGCGTCGCGATCTTTTTCCTGTTGCCAGGCGCGTTCGCGGTCGTCCCAATGGCGGTTCTTGTAGTCATTGAGGTCTTCGTTCTCGCGCATGGCTTTGCACTGGCGAAAGCCGTCATCCCAGCCTTCGGCGTAGGTGCGGTCTTTCAGGTAGCGGGGAACGTTCTTGCGAAATTCCCCGGTAATCACCCCGGCGGCCTGGCGGCCGCTGCTGCAACCGTCGTCGTAGCCGTCGGCGAAGGCGGGTGGGTAACCCTTGGCCAGCAAATCTTCGTGGGTTGATTGGCAACCCGACAGCAAGGCCAACAGGCCCAACATTACTGCGTACCGCCACATCGCTTGCTCCCTGGCCGGTAAACGGCTGATGGGGGAAGTCTAGAAGGCGATTCGTTGGGGAGCGGTGAAAGGGACGTGAGAAAGGCGTTGAGTTAAAGGGTTGATGCAAGACAGGCAAGGCAGTGGTAGACGACCTCACTCAATCGATGACACCCGTCGCCTAGAGACAAGCCCTTATTCCTATGGTGAGCGGCCTTGCTGTGGTGAGCGGGCTTGCCCCGCGCTGGGCTGCGCAGCAGCCCTCACCACATTACTCCGACGGGCCCACAAAAGTGTTCGACCTCTACCCGCCAGCCTTCAATCGTAGTACCCCACAGTTTTCTTCAAGTGGTCTGAGTACTCGTAAATCTCGTCAATCGAGGATATTGCATGTCGGGTTTCATTTTTCTCCTCGTCAAAAATCCCAATGTATTTTTGACTGCGGTTGAAGTGAAGGCGACAAATCGGCTTGCGATTATTGTCGTCCAGCAATATCCCAAAATAGCTCTGTGTATCCCGCTGTACGATTCGTTTAGCATCCACAACAGAACGTACGACAGCCCTTACTATGTGATATCCCTCAAGTTCTTCCAGAGTAGTGAGTATTTTATCTTCTGACTCCTCACGCTCTGTAATTTCGGTGTTAGCGGCGAGAGAAGTGGGCAATGAGGCTAGAGCCGGCTGAATGGACCCACTCATGGCTGACTTAAGTCGATCATTGATCTGGTCGTTGAGAAACTGGCTTAACGCCTTTCGAGTCAACTCAAAAAACTGCTCTCGGACTTTCTGTGTAATCACTCCTTCGTACACCCGAGAAGCGAAGACCTTGACGAAGTCATCGTCCGGCTTGCTGATCTGCGCGGCGATAACTTTTTTGATTTGGCTGACGTATTTCAGCTCGCCGGCGGCGTTGATAATCGAATCTACATCGAATGCAGACTTCGTCAGCTTGATCAGTTCCGGTACTGAATATTCATCAATGTCCAGTAAGTCCAGCTCTAAAAAAGGCTTTTCATCCATTTTGTTGGGAGCGTCCAGATCAGTGAAAAATCGATAGACCTGACCGTTGGTAAGAATCGATATCCTCGCGCTTGTGACGTGGAAATAGCGAAACAATTGCGAAGCGTGGTTGATGCTCAGTGACTCACCAATTTTTTTGCATTCTATGAGTATCTGGACTTCGCCATTTTTCATAATGGCGTAATCAATTTTTTCACCTTTTTTCGTCCCGATATCGCAGACAAATTCCGGCGTTACTTCTTGAGGGTCAAATACGTCGTAGCCCAACACCGTATTTATAAACGGCATTACAAAAGCGTTTTTTGTGGCTTCTTCCGTTTGGATGGCGGGTCCTTGCAGGCGAACCTTAGCCGCCAAGTTGGTGAGCTTTTCAAAGAATTCCATATAAGCCTCTTATCTATTCAGATCCGTGTATAGAGATGGTGGCAATTTGATTGCCATCCGATACTAGACATTAATTCTGATAAAGAGAATGTAATAAAGCCGATTCGCGTCGGATGAAAAAAGCAAAAAAACCGTATGATTTTTCGCGCTTATTTATCAATGACTTGAGAGGGGCGGGAAAATTTCTGAGCCGAGATTGAATTCGTAGGCGGCTTGCTACTTCAAGGCGGCGCTGAACTTGTGGCGAGAGAGCTTGCTCCCGTTGGGGCGCGAAGCGGCCCCTTGTTCAGGCTACTGAGATATTTCAGATAGGGTGAGGTGTCTGGCTGTGGGGCCGCTGCGCAGCCCAGCGGGAGCAAGCTCCCTCACCACAAGGGTTATGGCGCGGTTGAGTTAAGTGCGAGGGCCGTGTGTTCGGCCAGTTCTTGCTGGATGAACGCTGCAATCATCGCCCTATAAACTTGCTCTGTGACGTCAGCGTTACCGCCAACGGTGTGAGCGAGATCGCGAACCTTGGCAATCACCTACTCAACCCGCTGAGGCGCTTTAATCCCGTCACTGTCTTTTTTGAACCGCGCAGCCTGGGAGACAAAGCCGCCCCGTTCGGCCAATAGGGTGACGATCTGTCGATCGAGACGGTCGATGTTTTCCCGGACCTGTTCAAGGCTGATGCAGTTGACGGCCATGTCTGTTGAAGCTCCTGACGGATTAATAGTGATACCACTTCACCTCCAGCATCACCTCGTTCACCGGTGTCGCCAGGTGGCTGTATTCACGCTGGGCACTCAATCTCAGCCCCAGGTTGCGCGACAATTCCCACTGTTGATTCAGGCTGATACTGCGCCGCACTTCGCCATTGGTGAAGAAATCACCCTTGGCTTCCAGGCTCAGGTTGCCCAGCGGGTTGCGCCACAGCACACCCGTATTGAACCCGGCCGCCGGGGAGATCGCTTCGCCAAAGTCGCTGTTGTGTTCCACGCGCACAGTGCCGAGGGCGAAGCCGAGCATGTCGTCGCGCAGTTGCCAGGTGCCGCCGGCGCCGCCGTTGACGTGGCTGACCAGCGTTTCATCGTCATGCTTGCCCGGTACGCGCTCAAGGCCGCCGGTGACTTGCCAGGACCAAGGCTGCAGCAGTTCGTTGCGCGGGGTCAGTGAGCGAATCGTCGCCAGGTCCAGTTGCTGCAACTGCCAGTGATTGCCTTCGTACTGGCGCAGTTTCATTTGCAGGATTTCGATCTGTGCGCCCAGGGGGAAGCCTTCGGCGTTGTCATTCAGGTCGTGGTAGGCCATGCGCAGGCCGTATTCGCCGAAGGCCTTGTCGCCGCGGGTGCCGATGCCGGCTTGCCAGGTGCGGGATTCGTGGCCGTCTTCGGGCAGCCCAGGGCGTTCGATGTTCAGGTCGGGCGCCGGGTTCTGGTTGATTGCCCGCAGCAGTTCGAAGCTGCGCTGCGAACGTTCGGTGTCGCGCTCCAAACCGTTGGCGCGGTAGCGGCCGAGGCGGTAGGCGGCGTCGATGATCAGGGCCTGGCGCTCTTTGGCGATGGTCTTGAAGGCCGGGTCTTGCAGTTGTTTCTGGTCGTCGCTGATCTTCAGCACCCATTGCTGCTCGTCGCGGTCCAGCGGCTTGGCACGTTCCAGCAGTTCGCGCTCACGGGATGGGCGATAGTCGATTTTCTCCACCAGGCCGGCTTCTTTAACGGCTTTGACCGTGTCGGTGGGGATGGCGGTCAGCGGGAACTGTTCGGTCAGCCGCAGGCTTGGGCGGGCCACTTGCAGCAGTTCCAGCAGGCGATAGGAGCAGTTTTCGTCGAAGAAGAAGTAGTCGAACTGGATCTGCTTGAGCTCCCACACGTGCTCGACCATGCGCTCGGTCTCGACCTGGGTCAGGTTCAGGCGGTATTCCCACAGGTCGCGGTTTTCCAGGCTACGGTATTCCGAGAGTTTTTCCTGGTAGGGCACCAGGGCAAACAAGCCCGGATAGCCGCCCATCAGGCCCTTCCAGGCGTAGAGGATGCTGTTGTCCGAGCCTTCGATGTAGGCGCCGAAGTTGATCGCGTAGCTGAGCAGGGCGGTGTTGTTGCTCTGCACGTCAGCCTGGTCGATGCGCAGCAGGGTGTGGCCGAACATTGACGACGGACTGTTGAGGTAGGCCGCCGGGAAGATCATCACCGCGCTGTGGGGGGCGACGTCCTTGAACCATTGCTTGAATTCCTTGCATTCCAGCGCCGGCAGGTCAGTCAGGTGCAACTGGTCCTTGAGCCAGCGGGTGCGTGCCGGGTAAACGCATTGGGTGTGTTTTTCGCCGAGGCTGGCCGGGGCATACAGTGCCTCTACGGTGGCCTTCAGTTCCTGGTCCGGATGGTGGGCGCCATCGGGTGCGAGGAAGAATTTCTTGTCGCTGACATAACTGCGCCAGCCTTCGAACTTGCCGGACTCGTAATGCCCCAGCGAAAGCCAGAACGGGTCGTTGGCCAGTTGCTGCAAACGTTGATCATCAAGGTGCGGCGCCGCATACAGCGGGGCGCAGGCGAAGAGTGCCAGGTAGGCAAGGCGTTTGAGCATGTGGGCAACTTAAGTCGAGATAAAAAAGACCCAAAGGGGAGGCAGGTCCAAAAATAATAAAACCCGTGCCTCGAAAGGCACGGGTGGGTCGAGCTTAAGCCTGGGTAGCGTATTTCGCCAGACGGGTGTCGCTTTTCAGTACAGCCAGGGTGTTGTTATGCACGTCATCAGCGGTTACGTCAGCCTTGCTGAAGATTTGCTGGAAGTGCTCGTGAGTCACAGCGGCAAAGTGCTCGCGGTCTTCAGGAGCAACGCCCAGTACCACGGCGTAGGTGGTCAGCGCTTCGCCGTTACCCTTGGCCATGTCTTCGGACAGCTCGTTCATCATGCCATTCATGGCAATCCACGATTTGCCGCCGTAGGTCAGTGCGCTGTTGGTGTTACAGCCGTTGGTGCCCGAGGTCATGCCGAAGGTGGCGTTACCCGAGGTGCCGTTGGTGGTGGAAGCCAGGAAGTGAGCGGGCGTGCCGCGTTGGCCTTCGAACAACATGTTGCCCCAACCGCAGTTCGGGCCACCTGGCGCTTCAGCCATTGCATTGAGGGAGACGACGGTGAAGAGAGTACCGAGAAGGATCCGTTTCATAGCTTTGTTCTCTTTGTGTGCAAACCAATGGACAAGGGTTCAGGCGCTTCGAAGCGCCCTAGGGGCCGGTTATTAGTCCAACCCGCGCAGTTTGGAGTTTAGGCACGATCCAAGGGTTCCGTGACTTTTTGTGAAACAAGCCATAAATACGGGGTTTTTTTACGGCCTCGATCCCAGGGCTATGCTTTCCCTAAGCCGTGCCTTGCCAGCCAGCCATACCCGGCGCCAGAATGCCGACATCTGCCCCGCCTGATGTAAGGAAGCCCGATGCCTGATCCTGTTGCTGCCAGCTTGCGTCTAGCGCCCGAAGCGCTGACTCGTCCTTTTTCCGCTGAACAGTTCAGCTTCTCGACCACCAATGATTTGGAGCCCTTTCGCGGTGTGCTTGGCCAGGAACGTGCGGTCGAAGCCTTGCAGTTCGGTGTGGCCATGCCACGCCCCGGTTACAACGTATTTGTGATGGGCGAGCCTGGTACCGGGCGCTTTTCGTTCGTCAAACGCTACCTCAAGGCCGAAGGCAAGCGCCTGCAGACCCCGGCCGATTGGGTCTATGTCAATAATTTCGATGAGCCTCGCGAACCCCGGGCGCTGGAACTGCCTGCGGGCGGTGCTGCCGCGTTCATCAGCGATATCAACGGCCTGATCGACAACCTGGTCGCGACCTTCCCGGCCGTGTTTGAACACCCGACGTATCAACAGCGCAAAAGCGCCATCGACCGTGCCTTCAACCAGCGCTACGACCGCGCCCTGGACGTAATCGAGCGCCTGGCCCTGGAAAAGGACGTGGCGCTGTACCGTGACAGCACCAACATCGCGTTTACCCCGATGCTCGACGGCAAGGCGCTGGATGAGGCCGAGTTCTCGCAGTTGCCGGAAGCCGATCGCGAGCGTTTCCACACCGATATTTCCGAGCTTGAAGAACGCCTCAACGAAGAACTCGCCAGCCTGCCCCAGTGGAAGCGCGAGTCCAATAACCAGATGCGCCAGTTCAACGAAGAAACCATCACGCTGGCCTTGCAGCCATTGTTGTCGCCGCTTTCGGAAAAGTATGCGGAGAACGGGGCGGTCTGCGGCTACTTGCAGGCGATGCAGGTGTACCTGCTGAAAACCGTGGTCGAGCAGTTGGTGGACGACGCGAAAACCGACGCCCAGGCCCGCAAGTTGCTGGAAGAACAGTACTGCCCGAGCCTGGTGGTAGGTCATCCGGTCAACGGTGGTGCGCCGGTGGTGTTCGAGCCGCATCCGACCTACGACAACCTGTTCGGCCGTATTGAATACAGCACCGACCAGGGTGCGCTCTACACCACTTACCGCCAGTTGCGCCCGGGTGCGCTGCACCGTGCCAATGGCGGCTTCCTGATCCTGGAAGCCGAGAAAATGCTCAGTGAGCCGTTTGTGTGGGATGCCCTCAAGCGTGCCCTGCAATCGCGCAAGCTGAAGATGGAGTCACCGTTGGGCGAACTGGGCCGCCTGGCCACCGTGACCCTCAACCCGCAAGTGATCCCGTTGCAGCTCAAGGTCATCATCATTGGCTCCCGCCAGCTGTACTACGCGCTGCAAGACGCCGATCCGGACTTTCAGGAGATGTTCCGGGTGTTGGTCGACTTTGACGAAGACATCCCGATGGTGGATGAAAGCCTGGAGCAGTTCGCCCAGCTGCTGAAAACCCGCACCTCGGAAGAGGGCATGGCGCCGTTGACCTCGGATGCGGTTGCCCGCCTGGCCACTTACAGCGCGCGTCTGGCGGAGAACCAGGGACGCTTGTCGGCGCGTATTGGTGATTTGTTCCAGTTGGTCAGCGAAGCGGATTTCATTCGTCACCTGGCGGGTGATGAGCGCACGGATGCCGGGCACATCGAGCGCGCGCTCAAGGCCAAGGCCACGCGCACCGGGCGGGTGTCGGCGCGGATTCTCGACGACATGCTCGCCGGGGTGATCCTGATCGACACGGCCGGTGCGGCAGTGGGCAAGTGCAACGGGCTGACGGTGCTGGAGGTCGGTGACTCGGCGTTCGGTGTGCCGGCGCGGATCTCTGCCTCGGTGTACCCGGGTGGCAGCGGCATCGTCGATATCGAGCGTGAAGTAAACCTCGGCCAGCCGATCCACTCCAAGGGCGTGATGATCCTTACCGGTTACCTGGGCAGCCGTTATGCCCAGGAATTCCCGCTGGCGATCTCGGCGAGTATCGCCCTGGAGCAGTCCTACGGTTATGTCGACGGCGACAGCGCATCCCTGGGCGAGGCGTGCACGTTGATCTCGGCCCTGTCGAAGACGCCGCTCAAGCAATGCTTTGCTATCACCGGCTCGATCAACCAGTTTGGTGAAGTGCAGGCAGTGGGCGGGGTCAACGAGAAGATCGAAGGCTTCTTCCGTCTTTGCGAAGCTCGCGGGCTGACCGGCGAGCAGGGGGCGAT
Source organism: Pseudomonas sp. A125 (assembly GCF_055409485.1). Taxonomy (NCBI): domain Bacteria; kingdom Pseudomonadati; phylum Pseudomonadota; class Gammaproteobacteria; order Pseudomonadales; family Pseudomonadaceae; genus Pseudomonas; species Pseudomonas sp. A125. The sequence continues at coordinate 1,114 of NZ_JBUZVP010000047.1, read as the reverse complement.
CATTCCCCAGGCCAACGTCGCGACGCTGATGCTCGATGAGAAGGTGTTGCAGGCCGTGCGGCAGGGGCAGTTCCATGTGTACGCCGTGCGCCAGGCCGACGAGGCCTTGAGCCTGCTGGTGGGCGAGCCGGCCGGTTCGCCGGACGAGGAGGGGCAATTCCCGGAAGGCAGCGTCAATGCGCGGGTGGTCGAGCGTCTGCGGGCGATTGCCGAGATGATCAGTGAAGATGATCTGAAGGAAGCCGAGAAGGAACTGGCACTGGAAGCGCTGGCTGAGGCCAAGCCGGTGTAATCAATGCCGAAGGGGCCGGCGATCCGGCTCCTTCGGCATATTTTTGACGCCACCTGGAAGGCAGTCGTCCGTTGGTCCCCCCGCCTTGGTTTGTACCGGGTTTCTTCTATTCTCAGCTCAAGGGATATCCACAGGAGTCGCTGGATAGAGACAGTCTTGCCCTGCGAGGCTGAACACCGGATCTACCGAGGGTCGCCGCCATGTCGCGCAACCTCTGCCTTACCCGCCAGTGCCTGGGCCTGGTCACCCGTATCGAATGTTCCATTCGCCCTCTTGCGGGGGATACCGGGATGTGGACCTTGTTGTTTGCCGCCGGAATGACCGGTGAGCAGCCTTCCACCATCAAGTCCCAAGGCCCGTTCCATGGACCTTTCGTGGCACAAACCATTCTCGATTCGATTGTTGATAGCCTGACTCTGCACGGTTACGAGCTGGCAGACGACCCGCAGATCTGGTGCGTGCACCTGCAAGCGCACTTGCGACAGCTCAACGGTGGGCGGCAAACGGCGCTAAACGATATCCGCTGACCGCACACCCCGTAGCAGCTGTCGAGCGCCAGCGAGGCTGCGTCGGCCGCACCGCCGACATCGTGTCTGACTCCGAGCCCCGTTCGTACCCGACGCAGCCTCGCTGGCGCTCGACAGCTGCTACGGGGACGGGGAGTTGTGTTCTATGGCTCGGGGGCAGGGGCTGCCTCGGGTTTGTCCAGCTTCACCTCAAACTCATACTGCACCGTGTTTGCGACAGCTCAATGGCGGGCGGCAAACGGCGCTGAGTGATATCCGCTGACCGCACACCCCGTAGCAGCTGTCGAGCGCCAGC
>NZ_JBUZVP010000046.1:0-32873 GCF_055409485.1 Pseudomonas sp. A125 | reverse complement strand
CACAGCGAGGCGCCGACAGGCGGGGCAGAGCGTTTTGGTTACTTTTGCGCTTTTCAAAAGTGACCCGCTGTAAGAGCGGAACCCATATCAGCCGTTACCCAAATAAAGGATATGTACCCGGTACAAAACCTCAGAGCACCAAGCTCAAATCCACCCGCCCATCACGCAATGGCGGGCACCAATAGTACCCCCCAGTCAACGGCTTGCTAATACGATACAACCCATCAACGATCCCATCCTCAAGCCCACTCATCCGCCGCAACTGCGCTTCAAACGCATCAAACGAATGCCCAAACGCCAGGAACATCAACCCCGCCTGACCATTCTCGGCCCAAGGCATCGACCGACGCACCACAAACGCCTCAGGCGTAAAACTCTCCTGGGCCGTACGCTTGGTGTGCGCCGACTCCGGCGCATCCTCCAACTCTTCGTTATCCCCATGGCGCCGACCAATAATGTGGTCCCGCTCCAGAGCCGGCAACGCCGCAAACCCATCCAGGTCATGCTGCCACTGCTGGATCGCCGCAAAACTCGCACCACCCTGCGCCACCGCCGCATCCACCGCCGCATCGTCATGCGGGTTCTCAGTGCCGTCCTCATAATCAGTCAGGTCAAACCCGGTCTTGTAGCGAAACCCCTCGGTCATCTGCACCAGACCAAACCCCGGCGCCAGGGCCTTCTCAAACGCCCGGCTGCGCAACAGCAACTCACCGCGATCCACACCATGCAACCAGACCCACAGCGCCTGCTGGGTCGACGGATTCTCCGCCCCCGGCCCGCTCACACGCGGGAACGCCCGCAACCCTTCAATTCGCGCGCCCAGCGCATTGACCAGCGGCTCACCAAAACCGACCACCGCATTCGCATCCACCCGTTGCACCAGCGCATCCAGTGCGGCAGGTACAGCCTCCAGGGACTCAATGGCAAAAAACAGATGGCGTGCCTGCAACGGCACCGGTGCGGCAAGAATGCCCGGCTGGTACTGACTCATGTGAACTCCTTCAAGAAAGCCGCGCAGTTTACCCGGCGAGCACCCGGTTGTGCTCAAGGTTTTCCAGGGTTCACAAAGCAAGGCAAAACGTTGCCAAACGGGCCACTTGTGGGCGTAATGCGTCTAACCCTTGCCACACGGACCGTTGATGGGTGAATCTCTAGTCACGTTTTGCAACCACTCCAGGGGTAGCGACATGACCACCGACAACCTGCTCGCCCAGCTGTTTCCCACTGCCGCCGAGATTCCCGAGCAATTCCGGCTCGCGGCGCCCATTGAACAACGTGATTACCTGGTCGGCGGCCAGTTGCATGTGTGGCACGGGCCCTTGGCCGAAGTACGCAGCCCGGTGCAGTTGCGCGGGGCCGACGGTGACACACCCGTGATCATCGGCAGCACCCCGCTGCTGGACGCCGACACGGCCTTGACCGCCCTCGACGCCGCCGTGGCCGCTTACGACCGTGGCCAGGGCGCTTGGCCGACGATGCGCGTGGTGGATCGCATCCAGCACGTCGAAGCCTTTTTGCGACGCATGCGTGAACAGCGCGATGCGGTGGTCAAGCTGCTGATGTGGGAGATCGGCAAGAACCTCAAGGACTCGCAGAAAGAGTTCGATCGCACCTGCGACTACATTACCGACACCATCAACGCCCTCAAGGATCTCGACCGCCGTTCCAGCCGCTTCGAGCTGGAGCAGGACACCCTGGGGCAAATCCGCCGGGTGCCGCTGGGCGTGGCGCTGTGCATGGGCCCTTACAACTACCCGCTGAACGAGACGTTCACCACGCTGATCCCGGCGCTGATCATGGGCAATACCGTGGTGTTCAAGCCGGCCAAGCTCGGCGTGTTGTTGATTCGCCCATTGCTGGAAGCGTTTCGCGACAGCTTCCCCGCCGGCGTGATCAACGTGATCTACGGCAGCGGCCGCGAGACGGTCAGCGCGCTGATGGCCAGCGGCAAGATCGATATCTTTGCGTTTATCGGCACCAACAAGGCCGCCAGCGACCTGAAAAAGCTCCACCCAAAACCTCACCGCCTACGTGCGGCACTCGGCCTGGATGCGAAAAACCCGGGGATCGTGCTGCCGCAGGTCGACCTGGACAATGCGGTCAGCGAAGCGGTTACCGGTTCCCTTTCGTTCAACGGCCAGCGTTGCACCGCGTTGAAGATCCTGTTTGTGCACGAGGATGTGGTCGACAGCTTTATCGAGAAATTCAACCACAAGCTGGCGACCCTCAAACCCGGCATGCCGTGGGAAGACGGCGTGTCGCTGACGCCACTGCCCGAGCAGGGCAAGGTCGATTACCTGGGAGGGTTGGTGACCGACGCACTCGCCCACGGCGCCAACGTGGTGAACGAAAATGGCGGCGCCAGCCGTGGCTCGTTTTTCTACCCGGCGGTGCTGTACCCGGTGAACCCGCAGATGCGCGTGTACCACGAGGAACAGTTCGGCCCGGTGGTGCCGATCGTGCCTTACCGCGACCTGGAAACGGTGATCGACTACGTGCTGGAGTCGGACTTCGGCCAGCAACTGAGTATCTTCGGCACCAGCCCTCGCGAAGTCGGGCGCCTGGTGGACGCGTTCGCCAATCAGGTGGGCCGGATCAACATCAACGCCCAGTGCCAGCGCGGGCCGGACAGTTTCCCGTTCAACGGGCGCAAGAACTCGGCCGAGGGCACGCTGTCGGTACATGATGCGTTGCGGGTGTTTTCGATCCGTACCCTGGTGGCGACCAAGTTCCAGGCGAGCAACAAGGAACTGGTCAGCGATATCCTGCAGGAGCGCACGTCGAGCTTTCTGACCACTGATTATATTTTCTGAGCCTGGCGCCGCTCAAGAATGTGGGAGCCGGGCTTGCCCGCGATGAGGGCCGACAGTCGACATCTGTGGTGACTGACACGCCGCCATCGCGGGCAAGCCCGGCTCCCACATATTGACCGCGTGAATCCTTACTGACGAGGCCACATCCAGATTGATGAACCTGCACTTGCCCCTCTTCGCCCGCCGCTTGCTGCGTCCTTTGCTGGACCCGTACCGGCGCTACCGTCACGCAAAGTTGATCCACGCAGTACGGGTTTCCATCGGTTTGCTCGCAACGATCCTGCTCACCACCGGCATCAACCTGCCCCACGGTGAGTGGGCCTCGGTGACGATGTTGATCGTGATCGGCGGTTTGCAGCACCATGGCAATATCGGCAAGAAAGCCGTCGAGCGCGCCTACGGCACGTTGATCGGCGCCAGCGTCGGTTTGCTGCTGGTGCTGCAACAGGCGTATCTGGGGCAGCCGTTATTGACCTATTTGCTGATGTCGGTGGTGTGCGGGTTCTTTTCCTATCACGCCATCGGCAAGGGCGGATACATCGCGTTGCTTTCGGCGATCACCGTATTTATCGTCGCGGGCCATGGCGATAATCCGATATCGGACGGGCTGTGGCGCACGGTCGACATCTTGATCGGCATCGTCCTGGCCCTGGCGTTTTCCTTCGCCCTCCCGCTGTATGCGGTGTATTCCTGGCGCTACAACCTGGCCAGTGCCTTGCGCGATTGCGCGGCAATTTATAGCCGGATCATCAGCGGCCAGTCGGTCACCGATGATGAACACCTCAAGCTGCTGAATCGGCTTAACGCCGCGATGCTGCAACTGCGTTCGTTGATGCCTTCGGTGTCCAAGGAAGTGCGGATTTCCATGACCGAACTGGACACCATCCAACGGCATTTGCGGATGTGCATCAGCACCCTGGAGATCCTCGGCAATACCCGGCCCGATCCACGGGACAAGGACGCCCTGGCGCGTATGCAAGTGGCATTGAAGGCCGAGCATCGGCAGATTCGGGTGCAGTTGATTGGCATGGCGCGGGCGTTGCAATCCGGGGCCACCGACCGGCTGGAACGGCCGAGCAACACGCCGACCCACGAGCAGACATTTGAAGTGCCGGTGGCCAACGCCCTGGACGGTTACCGGTTATTGACCCTGCAACTGGCGGCGAACATTGATGGCATGCGCCAGCGCCTGGCCAAGAGTGCCAGCCACTGGAAAATCTGATCAGCCCCGCTGCAGCGCGTGTACCAGCAGTTGCTGCAACGCCTGTAACCGGGGCTCGGGGCTGTCCTCGGCAAAGCGCAACACATTCGCCACTTCGGGCAGCGGCATCCGTTGGTCGAAGGGGCGATACACTTCCACGCGCTTGTCGAGATGGTCACTGTTGAGCAGGCCGATGCCCAACCCGGCGGCGATGGCCGATACCACGCCCTCCACCGACCCACACTCCACCACCACCTGCCAGCGAATGCCCAAGGCGCTCAACCGTTCCTGGGCCAGTTGCCGGTAAAAACAACCGGGGCCGAAGGTGATCAGCCGCACGCTTTCGTCAGGCGCGGCCTGCCAGCCGGGCCGGGCGCACCAGTGCACCTGTTCGGTCCACAGCAAGTGGTCCCGCGCTTCGATACGCGGGATGAAATCCTGGTGCAGCGCCAGGTCCAACTCGCGGTCCACCAGGGCCTGGCGAAGCACGTGGCTCTGTTCCACCACGATCCGTACATCCAACTGGCGGTGTTGCCGGGAAAACTGGCCGAGCAAGTTCGACAACTTGGCCATCGGCACCTGTTCGGTGGCGCCCAGGCGGATGGAGCCCTGCAACTGCACTGGATTGAAATGCGCCAACGCCGCGTCGTGGGCCTCGATGATGCGCCGGGCGTGGACCAGCAGCTGCGCGCCGTCATCACTGGCCACCAGGCGCTGCCCCTCGCGCTGGATCAATGGCCGTTCGAGTTGTTTCTCCAGGCGCTTGATCTTCCAGCTGACCGCCGACTGGCTGAGGTTCAGGCGCTCGGCCGCGCGGGTGACACTGCCGGTTTCGACCACGGTTTGCAGGGCACGCAGCACATCAATGGGCAGTCGCTGGTTCATGATCAACACCTATGACAAAAACAGGATAGGTAGAGAGTAAGTTGTCATTGGTGTCATGACCAGCCGGGCTTTAGGGTAAAGCCTTCATTAACCGCGAGGATCTGTCATGACTGCCCTGCTTAACGAAACCGCACTGATCAACGGTTGGCGCATTGCCACTGGCCGCCATGGTGAGGGGCTACCGGTGTTGTTGCTGCACGGCACGCCCGCCCATTCCATCATCTGGCGCAAAGTGGTCCCGCGCCTGACTGCCGCCGGCACACAGGTCCATTTGTTCGACCTGTTGGGTTTTGGCGCTTCAGAGCGCCCACTCCAGGCCGATACGTCGGTGGCCGCACAAAGCCGCTTGATCGGCGATTTACTGGACCACTGGGGGCTTGAGCGGGTGCACCTGGTAGGCCATGACATCGGCGGCGTCAACGCGCTGCTGTTTGCCCTTGACCATCCGCAGCGGGTGCACTCATTGACGGTCGCCGACACCCCCAGCTATGACTCGTGGCCATCGCCCACCTGGCGCGGGATTCATCAGCGATTTGCCGAACATGCGCGCATGACGCCGGATGAACACCGCGCGTTGATGATCCGACAGCTGGCCATGGCAGTGTTCGACAAGAGCGTGATGCAGGGCGCGCTGCTGGAGGAATACCTGGTGCCGATCAGTGGCGTGATCGGCCAGCCTGCGTTCTACCAGCATCAGGTGGCGCATTACGACTCGCGGTATACCGCCGATTTTGCGGAGCGCCTACCGGGCATGGATTTGCCGGTGCAGATTTTGTGGGGCGCTGAAGATGAATGGCAGCCGCTGGCGTATGCACATCGCCTGCAAAACGACATTCGCGGGGCAGTGCTGCAGGTGGTGGAAAACGCCGGGCATTTTCTGATGGAGGATGCGCCGGAAAGGGTGAGTGAGTACCTTTTGGACTTTATTGGCCGGGTTCACAGTCAACGCTGACGCCATTTGTCGGGTTTACACAAGCCACTAGACTTCAAACTTTCTCTTACATATTTTTCACGTTTTATTCACATCCAGAGACGTAGGGTGAAGCCTCATCCGTTACAAACGCTGTAGTTAAAAACCCGCCGCCCCAGCGGGTTTTTTTTGCCCGGGATTTGAGTGTTCACTCGGTTTCTTCAGAGAGGAGTCGAAGCAAACCGGCTCATTGCAAGCCGGTCTTGATGGATCAGCGAGCAATCTTGTCGACAGGCGACGCCGCTTGCTCACGTATCGCGCGCTGGGTATCGAGCACCCGCGCCAGAGCCGTTTCGGCTTCAGGACTTTGCTGCGGCACACGAATCGCTGCCGACACCAGGGTAATCAGCTTGGCCATGACCTCGGCATCCGTCGCCGGGCGGCCCAGGCTCATGGAGTTCATCAGCAAGCGCAGCTCGGTACCGGCCATCACCCCGGAGATGGCCTTGAGGGCAAATTGCAAGCGCACCCCCAGTTCGTTGCGCGGCAGGTCTGGCAAGGCCAGGGCGAACGCTTCAAAAAAGCGTTGGAACACCGGCTGGTAATGCACCTTGAGGTATTCCTGGATAAACGGCGAGGTGTCGCTGTACACACGCCCCAGGAAACGGATGAACGAGCGCCCTTCCCCACTCGCCGGATCGCTGCGCTCAAGCCCCATGGCCGGGGCAAACAGCACGCCCAGCAAGGTGTCGCAATCCAGCGGGCCGTCGGACTCCGCTTCACACCTGGCAAGTAACTCCAGACGCTGCTCGTTAAGCGGCTCCAGGCGCTGCATCAGCAGGGTTTTCATCAGGGAGTCTTTATCCCCGAAGTGGTAATTCACCGCAGCGAGATTGACCTGGGCCCTCTCGGTTATCTGCCGCAACAAAACGGCGTCATAGCCGTATTTGATGAAAAGAGCCTCTGTCGCATCCAGCAATCGAGTCTTGGTAACGTTTGGAGCGCTGAGTTTCTTCGCGACCATAAGGGTTGGAGTTCCACTGCGGAAATATTGTTTTAAAAATTAATTTGATTTTTTATACCGGGGCCGCAGCCCGAAAGCAAGTAGTGACACTGCGCCATACAACCCAAAGCCAGCACTGACGGGCTCATTGAGGGTAGTCGAAGGAATTTTTGGCGGCTTGAAAAGCTATGTTGAAGAATCGTTTCAAAGGGTAAAACCGCTCTATATCCATGGCTGGCGGAACGGCTGGATCGCGGTTAGTATTCAAACAATATTTTAAAAACAAGAAATAAAACCAGTCCGTGACGCGTACCAGGCAGCTCCCGAACTTGTTACAAGGATTTTCGGAGGAGGCATGGCGTGGTCGAGGCTGCAGGCGTAGTCATGATGACCGATACCCCCACGCACCCAGGCCTCATCTCCCTAAAAGGCATCGGCAAAAGCTATCAGCTGGCCGGTCAACACCTGTCAATTCTCAATGACGTATGCCTGGCCATCAAAACCGGTGACAGCTGCGGCATCCTCGGCGCGTCCGGCTCCGGCAAAAGTACCCTGCTCAATATCCTTGGTCTGCTCGACCTGCCCGACTGCGGCGAATACCACTTTGCCGGCCATGACATTTTCAGCGCCAGCCCGGATCAACTGGCGGCGATCCGCAATCAGCAGATCGGTTTCGTCTTTCAAAGCTTCAACCTGCTGCCGCGCCTCAGCGCCCTGGACAACGTCGCCCTGCCCCTGAGCTACCGCGGCGTGTCCCGGCATGACTCGGTGGAACAGGCAATGCGCATGCTCGACCAGGTGGGCCTGGCCGAGCGCGCCCACCATCGCCCGGCCGACCTGTCCGGCGGCCAGCGCCAGCGGGTGGCCATCGCCCGCGCATTGGTGGGCAACCCGTCGGTGATCCTCGCCGACGAACCCACCGGCAACCTCGACAGCACCACTGCCCAGGAGATCATGGACCTGTTGCTGGGGCTCAACCGCGAGCAACAGGTGACGCTGATTATCGTCACCCATGACCCACACATCGCCGAGCGCCTGAACCGCAAGATCCTGGTGCGCAATGGTGTGGTTCAAGAGGCCGGGCGCCTATGAGCCTGCGGGTCGAACACAGCCTGAGCCAATTGCTGCACGAGGCGTTTGTGAGCCTGCGCACCCTGGGCAAACGCTCGATCCTGGCCTTGCTGGGCATCGTCATCGGCAGTTCGTCGGTGGTGGCGCTGATCAATATCGGGCACAACGCCGCCGAAGACGCAGCGATGATTTTCAAGGACATGGGCACCGATACCCTGGTGGCGCAGTTCCCGCCAAAAGGCGCCAGCACCGCGCCGATGCCTGCCAGCCTGGACCTGGAAGCGGTGCGCAAAAACGTGCCCGGCATCGCCCATATCGGTGCGGTCTCGTTGTTCAGCGGGCCGGTGGTGTTCCATGGCCGCACCTTCAACGCAAGCTTCGTGGGCAGTACGCCAGACTTGCAGGATGCGATGCGCCTGTCGGTGCGCGACGGGCGCTCGCTGTCGAGTTTCGATGTGGGGGAAACCTACGCAGTCGTCGGCGACCAAATCGTCCAGGCGTTGAGCGCTCCGGGCGACCCGCTGCAAGTCGGCGACCGAGTGCGTATCAACGATTATCTGTTTTTGGTGGTGGGCGTTCTGCACAGCCAGCCCCGGGCAATGCTGATCCCTGTACAGGCCAACGAATCGCTGTTCGTTCCCGCCCCGGGCATGCGCCGGATCTTCGCCAGCCCACAAATTGGCAACGTGATCATCCGCGCCACCCCGGGCCAGGACATGGAACGTGTGGCCCGGGATGCGGCGTCGGCACTGCGAACCCAACTCACCGACCACGATGTCGACATCCAGGTTCCCCAGCAAATGATCGATGGCATGACCCGGCAAAGCCGTACCTTCGCTTACCTGCTGCTGGCCCTGGGCGCGATATCCCTGGTGGGCGGCGGCGTGGGAGTGATGAACGTAATGCTGATGAACGTCTCGGAGCGGCGTCGGGAAATCGGGATTCGCATGGCCCTGGGCGCGCGCCAGCGGGACATTCGCAACCTGTTCCTGCTGGAGGCCGTCACCCTGACCGCCGTCGGTGCCCTGTGCGGCGCAGTGCTGGGCATGACCGCCGCCTACCTGTATGCGTGGCTCTCTGGCTGGCAATTTTCCCTGGCGGTTGCCGCATTGCCGCTGGGCGTGGGCAGTACGCTGCTGGTGGGGTTGTTTTTCGGGATTTACCCGGCCGTGTCGGCCTCGCGCCTGCAGCCGGTGGAGGCCCTGCGCGATGAATAAGCGGCTGCTGTTGATGCTCGCCCTGTTCAGCCTGCACAGCGTGGCCTCTGACGTGGTGATCCGTCCTTCGGCGCCCAGCACCACCCGCAGCGGCTATGAACGCAGCGTGTCGTTGAGTGCCCAGTCCACCACCCTGACCCTGGGCGATGCGGTGTACCTGGGCCTGCGCAACAACCCGGCGATTCGCAGCGCTTACCTGCAACGGGTGGCGCAAAAATTCGACCTGCGGGTGGCCGAAGACACCTTCAACCCAAAACTGACACTCAACAGCTATTACCGCGCCACCCGGGGCACCGACGACAATGCCCGCAATGCCAACCTGGCACCCAATGCCACCCTGCTCGGCGAGTACGGCACGCGCCTGAGCATGAACTGGACCCAGCAACTGAACAACGCCGATCGCGCCGGGCGCTACCGCAGCGACGGCCTCGACCTGTCGGTGATCCAGCCATTGATGCGCGGTGCCGGCTGGGATGCCACCACCGCCCCGCTGCGCCTCTCACGCCTGGCGGAACAGGCCAACCGCCTGAACCTCAAGGCCAACGTGGCGCAGACCATCAGCAATATCATCGCCACCTACCGCGAGTTGCTGCGGGCCCAGGAACAGTTGAGCATCGTCCAGGACGCCCTCAAGCGCTCCGACACACTGCTGGAAGTGAACAAGGCACTGATCAGTGCCGGGCGCATGGCCGAATTCGAAATCGTGCAGACCGAAGCCGATATCGCCACCCAGCAACTGGGGGTGGAAGAAGCCCAGAACCAACTCGACACCAGTCGCCTGGCCCTGCTGCGCCTGCTGGCCCTTGACCTGTCGACGCCGATCCGCGCCACCGAGGCGCTGGAGGCCAAGCGCATGGACATCGACAAGCGCCAGGCCTTCGTCCTGGCGCAAAACCAGCAACCGGAATACCTCGCCACCCTGCTCGGCAGCCAGCAGGCCGACCTCAACCTGGTAATCGCCAAGGACTCCGGGCGCTGGCAAGTGGACCTGGTGGCCGGCGCCAACCAGGTGCGTGACGCCTACAACAACGATGCCGGCAATACCAACAACCGGCGCTGGGACAGTTACGCCGGCGTGCAGGTGCAGATCCCCATCGGCGATATCAGCACCCGCCAGGCCGAGGTGCACGCGCGGGTCGACGTAGAAAACCAGGAGATCATCATCGCCGACGCCCGCCAGCAACTGGAGCGCGACGTCAACGATGTGGTGCGTGACCTTGGCACCCGCTGGCGCCAGTATGAAATTTCCCAGCGGGCGGTGGAGTTGTCCAAACGCAAGATCGACATCGAACGCGAAAAACTCAGCGCCGGACGCTCCACCAACTTCCAGGTATTGAGTTTCGAAACCGACCTGCGCAACGCCGAAAACTCGCGGCTCAATGCGTTGATTGCCTATTTGAACGCCCAGACTCAGTTCGACCTGACCCTGGGCATGACGCTGGAAAGTTGGGAAATCGCCCTCAATGACTACTGATAAAAAACGCCTGCTGGGCGCCGTGTTGATCGTGCTGGTGGCCGGTGTCGGCATCACCCTGCTCGGCCGTCAGAGCCCGGCCGCCAACCCGCTCGGCAACGCCGAACAATGGCTGGCGGTAAAGGTCGACCCGCTGGTGCACCAGATCGGCCTGGTGGGCAAGATCGAGCCCGATACCACCATCACCCTCACCGCCCCCTTCGACGGCAATGTGCAGGCCAACCTGGTGGAACAGGGCCAGCGGGTGGACGCCGGCCAGGTACTGTTGCGCATGGACCCGGCCACCCTTGAGGTGCAACTGCGCGATGCCCTTTCCGCCCAGCTCAAGGCCCGGCGCACCGTGCAGGAAATGCAGGACTGGGACAGCGGCCAGCAAGTCGGCCGCGCGCGCCGCAACCTGCGCACCGCCGAAATGACCGCCAGCAACACCCAGCGCAAACTCACCGAAAGCGAAAACCTGTTCAAGCGCGGCATCATCCCGCGCAACGAACTCGATGACCTCAAGCAACAGACTACCCAGCAACAGTTGGACCTGTTGGCCGCCCGCGGCGAACTGCAACAGGCGATAGAACAAGGCAAGGGCGAATACCGGCAGATCGCCGATATGGAGCTGACCAATGCCACGGTGAAATACGACGCCCTGCGCACCTTGCTCGAGGGCAAGGAGGTCAAGGCACCGTTCTCCGGCATCGTGGTGCCGCCGCCGGGCAGCAGCTCATCGGCCCAGGGCAGCGGGAACAACAACGCGCCGGTGCAGGCCGGGAGCAAGGTCAACCAGGGCCAGGTGCTGTTTGGGCTGGCGAATATCGAAAAGCTGAAAATCGTCGCCAAGGTCTCGGAACTGGACATTAACCAATTGCACCAGGGCCAGGCGGTAGAGGTGATGGGCGACGGGTTTGACGGCGAGCGATTGACCGGCTCGGTCAGCGTGGTCAGCGGCCTGGCGATTGCCAGCGACAGCCAGGGCAGTGCGCAGTTTCCGGTGACGCTGTCGATTCCCAAGTTGACCGCGCAACAGCTGCAACGGGTGCGGCTGGGGATGAGTGCGCGGTTGACCATCGTGACCTACAACAATGACCAGGCGATTGTGGTGCCGGCCCAAGCGATCAGCCGCAGCGAGGGTGTAATGACCGTGGAGTATCGGGCAGCGATGGATCAGCCGGTGGAGCGAGTGAGAGTGACCACCGGGCAATCCACCGCCCAGGGGGTTGAGGTGTTCGGGCTGAAGCCGGGGTTTGTGAAGGCCGGGCCATGAACCCGACCTGTAGGAGCTGGCTTGCCTGCGATAGCCATCTGTCAGTTGATAAAGATGCAGCTGACCCACCGCTATCGCAGGCAAGCCAGCTCCCACATTAGATTTAGATGCGTGCCAACCTGGCGGCGAGTGCCTTGGCCTGAATCGCCACATCGGTCACCGCCGTACTTTCCCACCACATTCCGCGCAGCGGCGGGCCCATGGCAAACAGGCGCTGGCTGACATTCCCGTGAGCATCCAGCACCGCCCCGCAAGCATCCGCCGCAATCCCCAACGCCAACGGCCCGGGCTGGATCAACCCGCGCTTGAGCAACTGCCGGGGCAACGGCCTGGCCACGCGCCGCCAGTCATATTCAATCCCGCTGGAATTGATCAGCGCCGCCCCCGCCACCTCGACGACCGCCTGCTCGCCACGATGACGCAAGCGAATCGTGACATCGCCTTGCGAAGACACCAGCCCCTTGTACGAAGCCGCCTGAATCCGCAACCGCCCTTCCCCGTGCAACCGCGCCACCAGCTCGGCACTCAGCGGCGGCGAACGGTGGTGATGGCTTTCCCACCAGGGCCGCACATGCCGCACGAACTGACGTTTCTGGGCCTCGCTGGCCTGGCTCCACAACCGCCCGATATTGGCACGCACGGTGTCCAGCGGCGCTTGCCAGTCAATCCCCTGCTCCAGCGCGAGCCGGCATTGGCGACGCACTTCCCGCAGCAATTGCCGGGGGCTGCGCAGGCTGTGGTCTTCACCCAGGAAATCGACCCAGGTTGGCGGCTGCCGGCGCACGTGGGGCAGCAAGCCGTGGCGCGAAAAAATCTCGATGGGCCCGCGATGACCAGCCTGCTCCAGGGACACCACGGCATCCACCATGGTCAGGCCGGAACCAATGATCAGCACGGTGGCTTGCGGGTCGAGCTGGGTCATGGCCGGCACATCCCACGGGTCCACCGCGGCGGCATTCAAGCCGCTGGACTCGGTCTGTGGTGTGCGTGCCGCCGGGAACATGCCGGTGGCCAACACCGCACAGGCACCGCGCAGTTGCTGGCCGTCGCTCAAGGTCAATAAGGTGGCGTGTTCATCCACCTCAAGGTCCACCACCTCGGCGCGCACATGCTCCACGGTCGACGCCGACAGCGCCTTGGCCTCGGCCAGCCGTTGTTGCGCGTACAGGCCAAAAATCCCGCGGGGCGGAAACAGTTCGCTGATGGGCACGTGCTGCTGATCCGACTCGGGCCAGCCGCCGCCGGCGATGTAGGCGGTCAACCATTGGGTCAGGTCGTCGGCGTTGTCCGGGTCGACGCTCATGCGTGCGGCGTTGCCGTTCAAGGTGTGGCCCAGCTCAACCGCGCTGTAGGCCTCGCCGCGCCCCAGTTCCTGGCGCGGTTCGACCACCAGGATCTGCCGTTTGCCCGGCAGGCGCAGCAACTGCACCGCCAGCATCGTGCCGCTCAGGCCGCCGCCGACAATCAGCACATCAGCGTTGCGAATGGCGCTCGTCGCCTGTCCGCGTTCGGTTTCATTCATGAAATTGCGCCCTTACTGTGTGCCTGAATGGTTGTGGTAAAAATCGCCCCGTGCAGTATCCAGCACATCGGTACGGTACGCCTAGTTCAGTGCGCCTCGGGGAAGCCCAGGCTATGGCCGCTGTTCAGCCATTGTTCCAGCACGGCTGCGAGGCCGCCTTGCCAGTGGGTGCTTTCCTGGCTCCACAGTTCGGTCTTGCCGCAGGGCTGCCACCAGCGGCACAGCCGTTGTGACGTATCCACGGCGCCGACCCGTTGCACAATCGCCGCCGGCTGCAGCCCCTGCACATAGGCATGGGTAGGTCGGATACGCCACAGTTGCTGCTCCAGGGCGGTGGGCTCCAGGTCATCGGCCAAGGTCAAAATGCGCCCACCGATGGCTTGGGCAGCCAGGGCCAGCAACAGCAAACCGGGCTCGAAGGCACCGCTGAGGGCCAACCGCGAACGCTCGGTAAAGCCCTGCTGGCGCAAGCCATCCGTTAGGCGCTCGACATCGCGCAGGGCATCAATCCAGCGCCAGGCATACCACTGGCCGTCACGCTTGTGGCGCAGGGCGCTGTGCAGCGGGGTCACTTGCGCCCAATGGCGCAACTGCGCCAATGCCTCAGGCAACACCGT
Source organism: Pseudomonas sp. A125 (assembly GCF_055409485.1). NCBI lineage: Bacteria > Pseudomonadati > Pseudomonadota > Gammaproteobacteria > Pseudomonadales > Pseudomonadaceae > Pseudomonas > Pseudomonas sp. A125. Next base: position 18,905 of record NZ_JBUZVP010000046.1, on the reverse strand, counting down.
GACCCGTTCGGCGGGCCACTCCACGTCCAGTGGCAGTTCGAGTTCATGCACGCTCATAGGGTGATGCTCCTATTGGTGACACAAGCATGCGGTGGTCCGCTGGCTGAAATCGTTGGATCGATGAAGATCAAATGTGGGAGCTGGCTTGCCTGCGATAGCAGTGAGTCAGCTTGCATCTCTACCGGCTGATACTCCGCTATCGCAGGCAAGCCAGCTCCCACATTGATTCAGTTTCTCCCGTTAGATCGCGGTGGCCTTCAGGTCACGATAGCTGGCTCCAGGATGGTTGTCCGCCAACCGCGCACCGTCCCCAAACAACTTCTCCCGCAGGGTGCCCTTGGCATATTCGGTCTTGTACACGCCGCGCTTTTGCAACTCCGGCACCAACAAGTCGACCGCGTCGATAAAGGTCTCGTGGGTCAGCGCATAGGCCAGGTTGAAGCCATCCACATCGGTCTCTTCAACCCACTCCTGCAGCAGGTCGGCCACGGTTTGCGGGCCGCCGACAAACAACGGGCCAAAGCCACCGATGCCGACCCAGTCCGCCAGTTCATTCGGGGTCCAGACCTTGTTCGGGTCTGCCGTGGAGAACGCTTCCACTGCCGATTGAATCGCGTTGGTATGCACGTGCTTGAGCGGCTCATCAGGTTTGAACTGGCTGAAATCGATGCCGGTCCAGCCGGAGATCAGGGCCATCGCGCCTTCGTAGCTGACGTAGGATTTGTACTCTTCAAACTTGGCTTTCGCCTTGGCATCGGTTTCGCCAACGATGACGGTTTGCAAGTTGAAGATCAGGATTTTCTTCGGGTCACGCCCTGCTTCTGCCGCACGCCGGCGAATATCGGCGACGGTTTTCTTCAGCAGCACTTTCGACGGTGCGGCCACGAATACGCACTCGGCCTGCTCGGCGGCGAACTGCTTGCCGCGGCTGGAGGCGCCCGCCTGGTACAGCACTGGGGTGCGCTGTGGCGAAGGCTCGCAGAGGTGAATGCCGGGCACCTGGAAGTGTTTGCCGACGTGGCGAATCTCGTGGATTTTGCTCGGGTCACTGAAGATCCGTCGCTCGCGGTCGCGCAGCACCGCGCCCTCTTCCCAGCTGCCTTCCCAGAGTTTGTAGCAAACCTGCAGGTACTCCTCGGCGTAGTCGTAGCGCGCATCGTGTTCGGTCTGGGCTTTCTGGCCGAGGTTCTTCGCGCCGCTTTCCAGGTACGAGGTGACGATGTTCCAGCCGACGCGGCCCTTGGTCAGGTGATCGAGGGTGGAAAGGCGCCGGGCGAACGGGTACGGGTGTTCGAAGGACAGCGACGCCGTCAGGCCAAAACCCAGGTGTTCGGTGACCAGCGCCATGGGCGCGATCAGCGACAGCGGATCGTTGACCGGCACTTGGGTGGCCTGGCGAATCGCCGCGTCACCGTTGCCGTTGTACACGTCGTAGACGCCCAGCACGTCGGCGATGAACAGGCCGTCGAACTTGCCGCGCTCAAGGATTTTTGCCAGGTCGGTCCAGTATTCCAGGTCCTTGTACTGCCACGAGCGGTCACGTGGGTGAGCCCACAAACCTGGGGATTGGTGGCCGACGCAGTTCATGTCGAAGGCGTTCAAGCGGATTTCACGAGGCATTAAACAGTACTCCGAGGGGCGACACCGTTGAGGTGGTAGTTGCCGACAATCTGGTATTTCCAGCGCAACGGGTCGTCGAGGGTCGGCGGCAGCGCGGTGCGCTGGCCGGTCAATTCGAATTCGGCGTTGCTGGCGGCGATGAGGGCTTCGGCCGCCGCGATCTGGGCTTCTGTGAGGGCAACCGGACTTGGGTGGGTTTCGGCGCGCTCAAACAAAGCGGCCGCTACCTCCACGCGAATCTGCAAATCGCCGAAGCGACTGATTACGTACGGGTCATCACTTTTCTCGACAAAGCGCCGGGTGCTTTCCAGCAGTTGGCGCGCCTGATTCAGTGCGGTCATGGATAAAGCTCCTCAGTTCCAGGCATGGCGTGCAGGCTTGACGCCGTTGAGCACGAAGTTGCCGATCAGGTGGTATTTCCAGCGGGCCGGGTCGTGCAGGGTGTGGGTGCGCGCATTGCGCCAGAAGCGGTCGAGGTTGTGCTTGCCGGACACCGAGCGGGTGCCGGCCAATTCGAAGAGTTTGCTGCTGGCGAGCAACGCGGTTTCCGCCGACAGCACCTTGGCCTGGGCGACGACCAGCGAGGCGTTGGCCACGGTGTCTTCGTTGGGGTTGGCCAGGGCCTGGTCGACGGCAATGCCGGCCTTGGCCAGAATCGCTTCGGTGCCATGGACGCGCCATTCCAGATCGCCGATGGCGGCGATGGTGAACGGGTCTTGCCAGCCGTGCTCCTGCTGGCTGTCGATCCAGGGCCGGGCCTGGCGTGCGTAGACCTTGGCTTGTTCCAGCGCGCCGAGGGCGATGCCGGTGTCCACCGCCGCCTGGATGATCTGCGAAATCGGGCCGTTGGCGGTGGGCTGGTCGAAGGCTTGGTGAGCGGGAATCACTGCACTCAGCGGCACCTTGACACCGTCCAGGGTTACGCCGCCGCTGGCGGTGGTGCGCTGGCCGAAGCCGTCCCAGCTGTCGATCACTTGCAGGCCCGGTGCGTCTCGTTCGACAAAGGCGATGAAGGCCTGGTCTTTTTCGTTGACACCCACCGCCGGCACGATATGCGCGAACAGTGCGCCGGTGCAGTAGAACTTCTCGCCATTGATGTAGGCGCTGTCGCCGTCAAAGCGCACTTGCGTGTCAAAAGTCCCGGCGTTCTTGCTCTTGGCTTCGGAGAAGGCATTGCCAAAACGGTAGCCCTGCAGGACCTTGGCGAAGTAATGCTGCTTTTGTTCCTCGCTGGCGGTTTGCAGGAGGATGTCGACGACGCCCAGGTGGTTCTGCGGAATTTGCCCCAGGGACGGGTCGGCGGCGGAGATCAGCTTGATCACCTCGGCCACTGTCACGTAGGAAACCCCGGCGCCGCCGTAGGCCTTGGGAATGGTGATGCCCCACAGGCCGCTGGCAGAGAATTCGTCCAGCTCGGCCACCGGCAGGCGACGTTCGCGATCACGCACACCGGCTTCCACGGCGAAGCGCTTGGCCAACTCGGTGGCAATGGCGATGGCTTCGGCGTCCGAGCGGATGATGTGGGCAGGGTGTTGGGGTTGGGCTGACATGGGCCGACTCCAGGCTCCAGAGAGATACTGGAGCAATTGCAGGAGTCGTGCCTGAATCCAATGACCAATGAAATCAGTGGGTTGCCGGCAATTCAGCGGTATAGCGGGCGGTTCAGAACAGCAAAGTGTCCAACCACTGTTGCGCTGCCAACAGTTAGATCACCACGTTGCGCACAAACCGCACGGCCACTTCACCGTCATTGCGATAGGCGTGAAGCAGGCGGCTGGGGAACATCAGGAACTCACCGGTGGCAACGTGTTTTTCCTCGTCACCCAGCACCAGTGTCAGTGCACCTTCGAATACAAAGAGCTGCACGCTCCAGCCCTCGGGATCGGGCTCGGGCATGTAGCGGTCACCGACTTCCAGGCGCATTTCCCACAATTCCACCTCCCGCCGCGCAGTAGCCTTGGCCAGCAACACCGCCTTGCTCCCGGGGATTTCACCCGCCCAGGCCAGTTCGTTGATGCGGCTGTGATCGGGGGCATCCGGCGCCTGGATCAGGTCGCTGAAGGCCACGTCCAGGGCTTCGGCCACTCGGTCGAGGGTCGACAGGCTGACGTTCTTCTCCCCGGCCTCAATCGCCACGAGCATGCGCCGACTCACGCCGGACTTTTCGGACAACGCCGTCTGGCTCAACTGCGCCGCATGGCGCAGGCGCCGAACGTTCTGGCTGACGTGTTGCAGGACCGAGGCCCGTTGCGGATTTTCTTTGTGCACTATATTGCTCACAGGGTGGGGTTGCGCAGTATACTGCCCAGCTTGCGGCGCATTGTGCGGTCCGCGCCCCTCCTGTGCAAGACCGAGCCGCCATGACCACCTCCCCGTTTTTTTCCCGTTTCAGCAAAGCCGAATGTGTATTGGTGGTGATCACTATGATTTGGGGCGGCACCTTTTTGTTGGTGCAGCACGCCATGGCCGTGAGCGGCCCGATGTTTTTTGTGGGCCTGCGGTTTGCGGCGGCGGCGCTCATCGTCGGCGCGTTTTCCTTTCGCAGCCTGCGGAGCCTGACTCTGTTTGAGTTGAAGGCCGGGTGCTTTATCGGTGTGGCGATCATGTTTGGCTACGGGTTGCAGACCATTGGCTTGCAGACAATCCTGAGCAGCCAGTCGGCGTTTATTACCGCGCTGTATGTGCCGTTCGTACCGTTGCTGCAATGGCTGGTGCTGGGCCGCCGGCCGGGATTGATGCCGAGTATCGGCATCATGCTGGCGTTTGCCGGGTTGATGCTGCTGACCGGCCCGGCGGGTGCATCGCTGAATTTCAGCCCTGGTGAAATCGCCACGTTGATCGGTGCAATCGCCATTGCTGCCGAGATCATCCTGATCAGCGCCTTTGCCGGCCAGGTGGATGTACGCCGGGTGACGGTGGTGCAATTGGCCACGGCGTCGGTGCTGTCGTTCCTGACGGTGGTGCCGATGGGCGAGGCGCTGCCGGGGTTTTCCTGGTTGCTGCTGTTCAGCGCAGTGGGCCTGGGCCTGACCAGCGCGGTGATCCAGGTGGCGATGAACTGGGCGCAGAAAAGCGTCTCGCCGACTCGCGCCACACTGATTTATGCCGGTGAGCCGGTGTGGGCCGGCGTGGTCGGGCGAATCGCCGGCGAGCGCTTCCCGCCGATTGCCATGCTGGGCGCGGCGTTGATCGTGGCGGCGGTGATTGTCAGCGAGATGAAGACCCGGGTGCAAAAGGCGCTTGAGGCACAGAATGAGTTGGAACAGGAAACCCAGGGCTAGGGTTTGCTGTCCACCTACTGAAACAATGCGAAATAGCCTTTTTCAGCCTACCTTGTAGGATCCTGCCACATCTTGCCGTTTGGTGATCAAGATTCCGGCACGTATGATGCATCCCAAACTCCCGCAGATTAGAAGCCTATGTCCCTGATAGTTCTACTGCTTCTGCCTTTTATCGGCAGCTGTCTGGCGGCCTTGCTGCCGCACAACGCACGTAACACAGAGTCCCTGCTGGCCGGCCTTGTGGCCCTGGTGGGGACCGTTCAAGTCGCCCTGCTCTACCCCCAGATCGCCCACGGTGGCGTGATTCGCGAAGAATTCATGTGGCTACCCAGCCTCGGGCTGAACTTCGTACTGCGCCTGGACGGCTTTGCCTGGTTGTTCTCGATGCTGGTGCTGGGCATCGGGACCCTGGTGTCGCTGTACGCCCGTTATTACATGTCGCCGGATGACCCGGTGCCGCGTTTCTTCGCGTTTTTCCTGGCTTTCATGGGCGCCATGCTCGGCCTGGTGATCTCCGGCAACCTGATCCAGATCGTGTTTTTCTGGGAGCTGACCAGCCTGTTTTCCTTCCTGCTGATCGGCTATTGGCACCACCGCGCCGATGCCCGGCGTGGCGCGTATATGGCGCTGATGGTCACCGGCGCAGGCGGTCTGTGCCTGCTCGCGGGGGTGATGCTGCTCGGGCATATCGTCGGCAGCTACGACCTGGACCAGGTCCTGGCTGCCGGTGATCAGATCCGTGCCCATTCGCTGTACCCGATCATGCTCGCCCTGGTGCTGATTGGCGCCCTGAGCAAAAGCGCGCAATTCCCCTTCCATTTCTGGCTGCCCCACGCCATGGCGGCACCGACGCCGGTGTCGGCCTACCTGCACTCGGCGACGATGGTGAAGGCCGGCGTGTTCCTGCTGGCCCGGCTGTGGCCCTCGCTGTCCGGCAGCGAAGAATGGTTCTGGATTGTCGGCGGTGCCGGCGCCATTACCCTGCTGCTCGGCGCTTATTGCGCGATGTTCCAGAACGATCTCAAGGGCCTGCTGGCCTACTCCACCATCAGCCACCTCGGGCTGATCACCTTGCTGCTGGGCCTCAACAGCCCGCTGGCGGCGGTCGCCGCTGTGTTCCATATCCTTAACCACGCCACCTTCAAGGCGTCGCTGTTCATGGCGGCCGGGATCATCGACCACGAAAGCGGCACGCGGGATATTCGCAAGCTCAGCGGCCTGTTCAAGCTGATTCCGTTTACCGCGACGCTGGCGATGGTCGCCAGTGCGTCCATGGCCGGCGTGCCGCTGCTCAATGGCTTCCTGTCCAAGGAAATGTTCTTCGCCGAAACGGTGTTCATCTCTGCCACCGCCTGGGTGGAAATCGCCCTGCCGGTCATCGCGACCATCGCCGGTACCTTCAGCGTGGCCTATGCCCTGCGGTTTACCGTGGATGTGTTCTTCGGCCCCAAGGCCACCAACCTGCCGCACACCCCGCATGAGCCGCCACGCTGGATGCGTGCGCCGGTGGAATTGCTGGTGTTCACCTGCCTGCTGGTGGGGATTTTCCCGGCCCAGGTGGTCGGCTCGATCCTCGCCGCCGCGGCCCTGCCGGTGGTCGGCGGCGAGCTGCCGGAATACAGCCTCGCCATCTGGCATGGCTGGAACGCGCCGATGATCATGAGCCTGGTGGCCATGTCCGGCGGCGTGGTGCTGTACCTGCTGCTGCGTAAACAGCTCAAGCTGGGGCGCTTCAAATACCCGCCGATCATCAGCTACTTCAACGGCAAGCGCGGCTTCGAGCGCTGTCTGGTGGTGATGATGCGCGGGGTGCGCAAGATCGAAAAACGCATCAGCACCAAGCGCCTGCAAAGCCAACTGTTCCTGCTGGTGCTGGCGGCGGTGATCGCCGGGTTGATCCCGATGCTTTACAGCGGCATCAGTTGGGGCGACCGGCCGAAGATCCCGGGCTCCATCGTGTTCGTCACCCTGTGGCTGCTGGCGATTGCCTGCGCGCTGGGCGCTGCCTGGCAGGCCAAGTACCACCGGCTGGCAGCCCTGACCATGGTCAGCGTGTGCGGCTTGATGACCTGCGTGACGTTCGTCTGGTTCTCGGCGCCGGACCTGGCGCTGACGCAGTTGGTGGTGGAAGTGGTTACCACGGTGCTGATCCTGCTGGGCCTGCGCTGGCTGCCACGGCGGATCGAAGAAGTCTCGCCGCTGCCCAGTTCGCTGCGCAAGGCACGCATCCGTCGCCTGCGGGACTTTCTGTTGTCCACCGTCGTGGGTGGCGGCATGGCGCTGCTGTCCTACGCGATGCTGACCCGCCAGACGCCCAACGACATCTCTTCGTTCTACCTCAGCCGCGCCCTGCCCGAAGGCGGCGGCAGCAATGTGGTGAACGTGATGCTGGTGGATTTCCGGGGCTTCGACACCCTGGGTGAAATCACCGTGCTCGGCGCCGTGGCGCTGACCGTGTACGCCCTGCTGCGCCGCTTCCGCCCTTCAAAAGAAAGCATGGAGCTGCCCGCGCAACAGCGTCAGCTTGCACCCGACGTGGCCACCGACCTGGTCAACCCGCGCCAGGCCAGCGACACCGCCCTGGGGTTCATGATGGTCCCGGCGGTGCTGGTGCGCCTGCTGCTGCCGATTGCCCTGGTGGTCTCCTTCTACCTGTTCATGCGCGGCCACAACCAACCGGGCGGCGGGTTTGTCGCCGGGCTGGTGATGTCGGTGGCGTTCATCCTGCAGTACATGGTCGCCGGTACCCAGTGGGTCGAGGCGCAGATGAGCCTGCGGCCAATGCGCTGGATGGGCTTTGGGTTGCTGTCGGCAACCCTGACCGGGCTTGGCGCGCTGCTGGCCGGCTACCCGTTCCTCACCACCCATACCTGGCACTTCAGCCTGCCGGTGCTGGGCGACATTCACGTCGCCAGCGCACTGTTCTTCGACGTCGGCGTGTACGCCATGGTGGTCGGCTCGACCTTGCTGATGCTCACCGCCCTGGGTCACCAATCGGTACGTGCCCATAAACCCGGCAACCAGGCGAAAGCCGTTGCCAGCCCAGGAGGAGCCGCCTGATGGAAGAAGTCATCGCAATTGCCATTGGGGTGCTGGCAGCCTCCGGTGTGTGGCTGATCCTGCGGCCACGGACCTTCCAGGTAGTGATGGGCCTGTGCCTGCTGTCCTATGGGGTCAACCTGTTCATCTTCAGCATGGGCAGCCTGTTTATCGGCAAGGAGCCGATCATCAAGAGCGGCGTACCGCAAGACTTGCTCAACTACACCGACCCGCTGCCCCAGGCTTTGGTGCTGACGGCGATCGTGATCAGTTTTGCCATGACGGCGCTGTTTTTGGTGGTGCTGCTGGCATCCCGGGGCCTGACCGGCACTGACCATGTGGACGGCCGGGAGCCCAAGGAATGACCTGGATGAATCAACTGATCATCGCGCCGATCCTGCTGCCGTTGCTGACCGCCGCGCTGATGCTGATGCTGGGCGAGAAACACCGCCCGCTCAAGGCACGGATCAACCTGTTCTCCAGCATGGTGGGCCTGGGCGTTGCGGTGCTGTTGCTGTACTGGACCCAGCAAGGCGGCCCAGGCTCCATCGGCGTGTACCTGCCGGGCAACTGGCAAGTGCCGTTCGGCATCGTGCTGGTGGTGGACCAACTGTCCGCCATGATGCTGGTGCTCACCGGGGTCATCGGCGTCAGCGCCCTGCTGTTCGCCATGGCGCGCTGGGACCGGGCCGGCACCAGCTTCCATGCGCTGTTCCAGATCCAGCTGATGGGCCTGTATGGCGCCTTCCTGACCGCCGACCTGTTCAACCTGTTCGTGTTTTTCGAGGTGCTGCTGGCGGCCTCCTATGGCCTGATGCTGCATGGTTCGGGCCGTGCGCGGGTGTCGTCGGGGCTGCATTACATCGCGATCAACCTGCTGGCCTCAACCCTGTTCCTGATTGGCGCAGCACTGATCTATGGCGTCACCGGCACCCTGAACTTTGCCGACCTGGCGCTGAAAATCCCCCTGGTGCCGGAAGCCGATCGCGGCCTGCTGCACGCCGGAGCGGGCATCCTCGCCGTCGCGTTCCTGGCCAAGGCCGGCATGTGGCCGCTGAACTTCTGGCTGGCGCCCGCCTACTCCTCGGCCAGTGCGCCGGTAGCGGCAATGTTTGCGATCATGACCAAGGTCGGCGTGTACACCGTGCTGCGCCTGTGGAACCTGCTGTTCTCCGGCCAGGCGGGTGCCTCGGCACTGTTTGGTGGTGACTGGCTGATCTACGGCGGCATGGCAACCATCGTCTGCGCGGCGCTGGCGATGATCGCCGCGCAACGCCTGGAGCGCATGGCCAGCCTGAGCATCCTGGTGTCCGCCGGCATTCTGTTGTCAGCGGTAGGCTTTGCCCAGCCAAGCCTGACCGCTGGAGCGTTGTTTTATCTGGTCAGCTCCACCCTGGCGTTGAGCGCGCTGTTCCTGCTGGCCGAGTTGATCGAGCGCTCACGTTCGGCCAACGACATGCCCCTGGACGATGAAATAGAAGCCCTGCCCAAGGCCATGGAATCCCTGCATCCAATGCCCGGCACCAACCTCGATGATGAACAGAAAGCCGTCGTCGGCCAGGTCATTCCCTGGACCGTGGCTTTTCTTGGCCTGAGCTTTATTGCCTGCGCGCTGCTGATCATCGGCATGCCGCCGCTGTCGGGGTTTATCGGCAAGCTCAGTCTGCTCAGCGCCCTGATCAACCCGATGGGCCTGGGCAATGCCGTCGATGAGCCTATACGCCCGGCAGCGTGGGGCTTGGTAGCGTTGTTGATCTTCTCTGGCCTGGCCTCGTTGATCGCCTTCGCCCGCCTCGGCATCCAGCGTTTCTGGACCCCGGAAGAACGCCCGTCGCCGCTGCTGCGCCGCTTTGAATGCGTGCCGATCTTCTTCCTGCTGGGCCTGAGCATCGCCCTGACCTTCAAGGCCGAGCCGCTGATGCGCTACACCCAGGCCGCCGCCGAAAGCCTGAACAACCCGGAGCACTACGTGATGGCGGTCATGGCGACGCGCCCAGTGCCAAGCCCTGAAGCCAAGGCCGCCGCGTTGGAGGTGCAGCCATGAAGCGCCTGTTCCCTGCCCCGTGGCTGTCGTTGGCGCTGTGGCTGCTGTGGCTGGTGCTGAACCTGTCCGTAAGCCCCGGCAACCTGCTGCTGGGGGCGATCCTCGGCTTCGCGGCGCCGCTGATGATGGCGCCACTGCGCCCGCTGCCGATCCGCATCCGTCGCCCGGGTGTGATCATCCGTCTGTTCTTCCTGGTGGGCCGCGACGTGATCATCTCCAACCTCGCCGTGGCCTGGGGCATCCTGGTCTGCGGTTCACGCCCACCGCGCTCACGCTTTATCAAAATCCCCCTGGACCTGCGCGACGCCAACGGCCTCGCCGTGCTGGCGATGATCACCAGCGTGACGCCCGGCACCATATGGTCGGAACTGGCCCTGGACCGCAGCATTTTGCTGATCCACGTGTTCGACCTGGATGACGAAGCGCAGTTTATCGAGCACTTCAAACACGCCTACGAACGGCCCCTGATGGAGATCTTCGAATGAGCGCCCTGCTCTCCAATGCGATCCTGTTCAGCCTGTTCCTGTTTTCCCTGGCCATGGTGCTGACGCTGATCCGCCTGTTCAAGGGCCCGTCGGCCCAGGACCGGGTCCTGGCGCTGGACTACCTGTATATCCTGGCGATGCTGATGATGCTGGTGTTGGGCATCCGGTATGCCAGTGACACGTATTTTGAAGCGGCGCTGTTGATTGCGTTGTTCGGTTTTGTGGGGTCGTTTGCCCTGGCGAAATTCCTGCTGCGTGGGGAGGTGATCGAATGATCAATATCGATGTGTTGCCGCTGTGGGTTGAAGTGATCGTCGCGGTTTTATTGGTGACGAGCGCCGCGTTTGCGCTGATCGGCGCGCTGGGGTTGCTGCGGATGAAGGAGTTCTTCCAGCGTATGCACCCGCCCGCGCTGGCCTCGACCCTGGGCGCGTGGTGTGTGGCATTGGCATCGATCATCTACTTTTCGGTGCTCAAGTCCGGGCCGGTGTTGCACGGCTGGCTGATCCCGATCTTGCTGTCGATCACGGTGCCGGTCACCACGTTGCTGCTGGCGCGTACGGCGTTGTTCCGCAAGCGTATGGCCGGCGACAATGTGCCGGCCGAAGTGAGCAGCCGCCGGGCTGAAAAACCGGCTGACCCGGCACAATAATTATCTGCCACCCCTGTATGGCGCGGGCACCTTACCTTGACTGGGTAACGTTCCTTCTTCATACAGGTAATGCCCATGTACACCCATTCCGATGCACTGACCACGCTGTTTGACCTGCTCCATTCCTTGAGCTCGCTGATTTCCCACCTTAACGCCCAGCAACAGGCCGCCAGAAAAAAGGGCCTGGAGCTGTATCACCTTGGCGAGTTCGAGGAATGCGAGACGCCGCTGACCATCTCCGCCTCCGCTGGCGATGTCCAATCCCAATATGCGCTGGGTGAAGCGATTCGGCGCCGCGAAGGCAGCATTGGTCGCGACGCCCGGGCCTGGTACCGGCTGGCCGCTGCCCAGGGCCATGTCTACGCCCTGATGCGCCTGGGCGACGAAGCCTCCCTGGCTGAAGCCCGCAGCCTCGCCCAGGCGGCTGCCGATGCGGGCGACGGCGACGCCAAACTGCAACTGTACGAGCTGACCCAGGACCAGTCCTGGCTGGTAAAGGCAGGCCAGGCCGGTTGCGCAGAGGCTTATTACATTGCAGCGCTGTTGCTCGACAAAAAAACCGTTGGCGACAACACCAGCACCCGCGACTCGATGTTGAGGTATGCGGCCACCGCGCAGGGTTATCCGCCAGCGATGGCGTGGCTGGCCAACAGGAGGGATTACTACAACAACATTCCCTACCAACAGACCTACCTGGAAAGGCGCCTGGCGCTCAATGAACTCAACGCCGTGCTGACCTACGCGACCGCGCTCGCCGGGTTCGACGTCGATGACAATGGCGTCAGCCGCTATGGCTACGCGACAAACCCGGCCCACGCCTACGGTTTGTTCTGGCTGGTGACAGACAGCACCCGGCAACACCCGAAGCACCGTGATGCCGCCGTCTATCTGCAGCAACTGACCGACAAGCTGGACGCTGAAAAAATAGAAGCAGGCAAGGCGTTTGGGCGCCAGTGGAAGGCCGGCCACCCGGCGTTGTCGGAATTCCGCCTGACCTACAGCGACCTGAAATAGCCCCCCGACAGGCGCCTTGGTGGTGAAATCCGGTCGACAATAGAACCCATAAAATAGAACCTCAATCGCTGATCCCGGCACCTGTATCGGGAACACTAGGCGCTGCATGACACCTTGCAATCCTTCGCCACCCGCGCCCTGCGCGAAGGCACGGCGGGGTGCATGGGGGGTGAATGCGATCTGCGAATTTGGGCAGCAGGACGTGCAAGTCAATCAACTCACCGCCCACAGCGCCGGCCGCTTGCACAACGCGTTCGAACAAACCCTGGAACAAGCACGGCAACAGGGCGAATTGGCCGCCGCCACCGACCTGTCGGGCGCTTGTGATTTTCTGATGGCCACCCTCAGCGGCATGAAAATCGCCAGCAAGGGCGGCGCGGCGGTTGAGCAACTGGAGCGCATTGCAGGGTTTGCGCTGCGGGCGCTGAACGCGAAAGCCTGATCAGCCCACTACAGTATCGGCGCGCCAAATCGACCCAATCGCGGCATCCAATGATCCAGGATCTGCGCTGACGCCACGATGTGGTGAGCGTGCCCGATCAACAGCCGACGGGGCACGAACCCGATGTACCGGGAGTCATCGCTGTTGTCGCGGTTATCGCCCAGCATGAAATAACTGTCGGCAGGCACGACCACCGGGCCGAAATTACGCAACGCACGGACCGTCGGCATGAACTGAATCGTGCGCTGACTGTTGTTCGCAAGCTCGGTCACTTTGATTCCCGGGACTGTCTGGCCAGGCGCGAGGGGCTCGCTGATGTCCTGCCCATGACTGTAGGTGGCCGGTGTGCCGTTTACCCACAGCACCTCATCGCGCATTTCCAGGGTGTCGCCGGGAATGCCGACGATACGCTTGATCAGACGAATGCCGTCCTTGGGTGACGAGAATGTCACTACATCGCCGCGCCGGGGGTTATTCAGTTTGGCCAGGGATATGTCCGTAAGGGGCAGTTTGAGGTCGTACGCCACGCGGTTGACCAGCACCACATCGCCCTCAAGCAACGTGGGGCGCATGGAGCCGGACGGGATAGGGTTCCAGTCGGCCAAAGACGTACGGAACACGCCGAAGCACAGCCAAAAGATGATTGCGTAACGGTAGCGGATTAACCAACGGCGCATTACATCCTCGCATTACAAAAAAGGGCATCGGCACATGCCGGGCAGCCCGTGGTTATTTTTGGCAATGGTCGCTTATTACACCGCAAGATTAAATTAACATTAGCGTTGCCGGACAATGGCAGTCGGTGTTTTCAAACGCACAGAAAAGGAGGCCAGACGATTCAGGCTTTTCTTGAGGCGGGCTTGATCAACGAGCTGATCATCACGCGTATTCCGGTTGTGCTGGGCCAGGGGATTCCCTTGTTCAGCCAGTCGGGCAGTGGGCATGAGCTTCGGCATATCGGCACGTATGCGTCGGATAACGGGTTTGTTCAAAGCCGGTATGAGGTGAGTGGCAAGCGCTGATGCTCATTGAGCGATTGGGTTGAATCGAGTACATATCCGTTTTTTTGGCCAGGGCAGATATGGGTTCCGCTCTTACAGCGGCCTGCCGGCCGGCTTGAGTGTGGTGAAGCAACAACAAAATCAGAAGCGGGCACGATCAACTGTGGGAGCTGGCTTGCCTGCGATGGCATCAACTGGGTGTATCTGATGTACCGAGGTGTCTGTATCGCAGGCAAGCCAGCTCCCACATTAAGCAGCTCTGCGCTTGATCTTGAACCGGCCTAATCTGTCCTTGAACATGTCAACTATGTACCCGCACAGGTGTCCGGCCCGTGGTCCGCTGCCAGCGCGGTCCCCATAGTAGCCAATACCCGAATAACGGATATATAGGCAAAAAAAACGCCCCGAACCAGTCGGGGCGTTTTTCATTCAGCGTTTACCGATCAGGCCTGATCAGCCAACCGCCATGTCGTCCCGCCCTTGCCGTCTTCCAACACCACACCCATCGCGGTCAGTTGGTCACGGATCCGGTCAGACTCCGCCCAGTCCTTGTTGGCCCGGGCAGTCAAACGTGCCTGGATCAGCGCATCCACTTCAGTCGCATCCACACGCCCTTCAGCGCCCGCTTGCAGGAAGTCATCGGCTTCCATCTGCAACACGCCCAGCACGCTTGCCAGCTCTTTCAAACGCGCCGCAAGCCCCGCCGCTGCGTCGAGATCGCTCTCGCGCAGACGGTTGATCTCACGCACCATTTCAAACAGCACCGCACAGGCTTCCGGTGTGCCGAAGTCGTCGTTCATCACTTCGGTAAACCGCGCAACGAACGCTTCGCCGCCGGCAGGCGCCACGGCTGGCAGGCCTTTCAGCGCATGGTAGAACCGCTCAAGCGCACCCTTGGCGTCCTTGAGGTTGTCTTCCGAATAGTTGATCGCGCTGCGGTAGTGGCTCGACACCAACAGGTAACGCACCACTTCCGGGTGGTACTTTTCCAGCACGTCGCGAATGGTGAAGAAGTTGTTCAAGGACTTGGACATCTTCTCGCCATTGATGCGAATCATGCCGCAGTGCATCCACGCGTTGGCGTAGGTCTTGCCGGTGGCCGCTTCGCTTTGGGCGATTTCGTTTTCGTGGTGCGGGAACTCAAGGTCGCTGCCGCCGCCATGAATGTCGAAGGTCTCGCCCAGGCAGCAGGTGGACATCACCGAGCATTCGATGTGCCAACCCGGACGCCCGGCGCCCCATGGCGACTCCCAGCTCGGCTCGCCAGGCTTGGTGCCTTTCCACAGCACGAAGTCCAGCGGGTCTTGCTTGGCTTCGTCGACTTCGATCCGCGCACCGATGCGCAGGTCTTCGATTTTCTTGCGCGACAGTTTGCCGTAGCCCATGAACTTGGCGACGCGGTAGTACACGTCGCCATTGCCCGGGGCGTAGGCGTAACCCTTGTCGATCAGGATCTGGATCATCGCGTGCATGCCGGGGATATGGTCCGTGGCACGCGGCTCCATGTCCGGCTTGAGGATGTTGAGGCGAGCCTCGTCTTCGTGCATGGCAGCAATCATGCGCTCGGTCAGCGCGTCGAACGACTCGCCGTTTTCGTTGGCGCGATTGATGATCTTGTCGTCGATGTCGGTGATGTTGCGCACGTAGGTCAGGTCATAACCGCTGAAGCGCAACCAGCGGGTCACCAGGTCGAAGGCAACCATGCTGCGGCCGTGGCCGATGTGGCAGTAGTCGTACACGGTCATGCCGCACACGTACATGCGCACCTTGTTGCCATCCAGCGGCTTGAAGACTTCTTTGGTTTTGCTCAACGTGTTGTAGATCGTTAGCACGATGCTTCCTTTTCTCTCTATGCAAAGCCGCTCACGGCTGCATCACTGGCCCCACGAATCACGCAAGGTCACGGTACGGTTGAATACCGGCTGACCTGGTTTCGAGTCCTTGATATCCGCGCAGAAGTAACCTTCGCGCTCGAACTGGAAACGGTCTTCCGGCTGTGCGTCGCCAAGCGATGGCTCGGCACGACAACCAGTGAGCACTTGCAGCGAATCAGGGTTGATGTTGTCGAGGAAACTGGCGCTGTCTTCGGCCTTCTCGGGGTTGGCCGAACGGAACAGGCGATCGTACAGGCGCACTTCGCACTCGATGCTGGCAGCCGCCGGCACCCAGTGCACCACACCTTTGACCTTGCGGCCTTCCGGGTTCTTGCCCAGGGTATCCGGGTCGTAGGAGCAACGCAGTTCAACGATGTTGCCATCGGCGTCCTTGATCGCTTCGTCGGCACGGATCACGTAGCTGCCGCGCAGGCGCACTTCGCCGTTCGGCTCCAGGCGCTTGTAGCCTTTTGGCGGCTCTTCCATGAAGTCATCACGGTCGATGTAGATTTCGCGAGCGAACGGCAGCTTGCGCACGCCCAGTTCTTCTTTCTGTGGATGACGCGGCAGTTCGAGGTTCTCGACCTTGTCTTCCGGGTAGTTGGTGATCACGACTTTCAACGGACGCAGCACGCACATGGCGCGCGGAGCGTTCGCGTCGAGGTCCTGGCGGATGCTGAATTCGAGCATGCCAAAATCCACCACGCCGTCGGAACGGTTGGTGCCGACCATGTCGCAGAAGTTGCGGATCGACGCCGGGGTGTAGCCGCGACGGCGGAAGCCCGACAGGGTCGACATGCGCGGGTCGTCCCAGCCAAACACGTGCTTTTCATCGACCAGTTGCTTGAGCTTGCGCTTGCTGGTGATGGTGTAGTTCAGGTTCAGGCGGCTGAACTCGTACTGGCGCGGGTGCGCGGGTACCGGCAGGCTGTCGAGGAACCATTCGTACAGCGGACGGTGGCTTTCGAACTCCAGGGTGCAGATGGAGTGGGTGATGCCTTCGATGGCGTCCGACTGACCGTGGGTGAAATCGTAGTTCGGGTAGATGCACCACTTGTCGCCCGTCTGGTGGTGATGGGCGTGGCGGATGCGGTACATGATCGGGTCGCGCAGGTTCATGTTCGGCGAGGCCATGTCGATCTTGGCCCGCAGCACGCGAGCGCCATCTGCGAATTCACCGGCTTTCATGCGGGCGAACCAGTCCAGGTTCTCTTCCACCGAACGGTCACGGAACGGGCTGTTCTTGCCCGGCTCGGTCAACGTGCCGCGGTATTCCTTGGCCTGTTCCGGGCTCAGGTCGTCAACGTAGGCCTTGCCGGCCTTGATCAATTCCACCGCCCAGTCGAACAATTGGTCGAAATACTTGGAGGCATAGCGCACTTCACCGGACCATTCAAAGCCCAGCCACTTGATGTCGCTTTCAATAGCGTCGATGTATTCCTGGTCTTCCTTGGCCGGGTTGGTGTCGTCGAAACGCAGGTGCGTGACGCCACCGAACTCCTGGGCCAGGCCGAAGTTCACACAGATCGACTTGGCGTGGCCGATGTGCAGGTAACCGTTGGGCTCAGGAGGGAAACGGGTGACGATCTGCGTGTGCTTGCCCGAATCCAGGTCCGCCTGGATGATCGGGCGCAGGAAATTGACCGGGACGGCAGGTCCGGCCTTGGAATTCGAGGTAGGGTCGACAGTGGGCTTGCTCATAGGATCCTTGAACAGACGAAGTACTTGGCCAGAAGTCAGGCCGATAAAACAAAGGGCTTATCATAGCTGATGCTGTCAAGGCGCTGACAGAGTTCAGGTGCATTTAACGCACCGCTGGTAAAAAACCACCTCGAAATTCCCGCAGGTCACGCTAAACTGCGCGCCTTGGCTGCCGTTTTGCCAAGCAGGTAAGGCGCAAAACGCCCAAACCCACGAATTCCTTGAAAGAGTAGTGAACATGACTCAAGTCAAACTGACCACCAACCACGGTGACATCGTCATCGAGCTGAACGCCGAGAAAGCGCCGATCACCGTCGCCAACTTCATCGAGTACGTTAAAGCCGGCCACTACGAAAACACTGTTTTCCACCGTGTCATCGGCAACTTCATGGTCCAGGGCGGCGGTTTCGAGCCTGGCATGAAAGAAAAGAAAGACAAGCGTCCAAGCATCCAGAACGAAGCGGACAACGGCCTTTCCAACGACAAGTACACCGTCGCCATGGCCCGTACCATGGAGCCGCATTCGGCCTCCGCGCAGTTCTTCATCAACGTGGCCGACAACGCCTTTTTGAACCACAGCGGCAAGAACGTGCAGGGTTGGGGCTACGCGGTATTCGGTAAAGTCACCGAAGGCCAGGACGTTGTCGACAAGATCAAGGGTGTGCAAACCACCGGCAAGGCAGGTCACCAGGACGTTCCGGTAGAAGACGTTATCGTCGAGAAAGCCGAGATCGTTGAGTGATATTGCTGATTTCAGACTTGCATCTGGAAGAGGAGCGCCCGGATATAACCCGGGCGTTTCTGGATTTACTGAACGGTCGCGCCCGTTACGCCCAGGCGTTGTACATTCTGGGGGACTTCTTTGAAGCCTGGATTGGCGACGATGGGATGACACCCTTCCAGCGTTCGATTGGCCAGGCTCTGCGCGAGCTGAGCGACAGCGGCACCCAGATTTTCATCATGCATGGCAATCGGGATTTCCTGATCGGCAAGGCGTTCTGCAAAGCCGCAGGCGCCACCTTGCTGAAGGACCCGAGTGTGGTGCAGTTTTACGGCGAGCCCGTGCTCTTGATGCACGGCGACAGCCTGTGTACCCGCGACGTTGGCTATATGAAGTTGCGACGCATCCTGCGTAACCCCATCACTTTGTTCATCCTGCGCCACCTGCCGTTGCGTACGCGGCACAAGCTGGCGCGCAAGCTGCGCAGTGAAAGCAGCGCCCAGGTGCGGATGAAGGCCAACGACATTGTCGATGTGACGCCTGAGGAAGTGCCGAGGGTGATGCAGCAATTCGGCGTGCGTACGTTGGTGCATGGCCACACGCACCGCCCGGCGATTCACAAGTTGCAGATTGGCGAACAGGCGGCCAAGCGCATTGTGCTGGGGGATTGGGACAAGCAAGGGTGGGCGTTGCAGGTGGATGAGCAAGGGTTTTCGCTGGCGGCCTTTGACTTCGTCAACCCGCAGTTGGCCCTGCCAGGCGCCTGAACGGAAACGATGCACACTCATTCGCTTCTCCCAATCTGCGCATAGCCTGGCCCCTCATTGAGGAAGATCTGCGACGGCAACGTGAAGCCCCGCAGCGTGAGCAACGCCAACGGGCCCGCGCCCAGTTCGGTGCGCAGGTTCCAGGTCAGGTTCAGCCCGTCGGGAGCCTTGAGCTCCATGCGGTAGCGGCTGTCGCCGTCGTCCAGCACGGTGATGCGGGCTTTTTCCAGCAAGCGGATCAGGCCCCAGGTGCCCTGGTAATCA
>NZ_JBUZVP010000045.1:0-33489 GCF_055409485.1 Pseudomonas sp. A125 | reverse complement strand
ACACCGAGCCTAAGCGAGGTGCCGAGTGGTGGGGCAAGAGCCTTTTGGTTACTTTTGGGCTCCTTTCAAAAGTGACCCGCCGTAAGGGCGGAACCCATCGAAGCCGTTACCCAAATACCGGATACGCCCCGATTCAGATCACCCCACAAGCCACGCGCTCACCACCACCACCCAATGGCTTGGGCATGTCCGAATGATTATCCCCGCCAGCGTGAATCATCAACGCATGCCCCTGAATCTGCGCAATCGTCTTCAACCGCGGCGCCAATACCGGGTTGGTCGAAGTCCCGTCCATATTCACATACAGCGCCGGCAAATCCCCCAAATGCCCCTCGGCATACGGTCCCAAATGCTTACCCGTCTTCTGCGGGTCAAAATGCCCACCCGCCGCCAACGCGGCCACCTTCACACCATCCTTCACTCCCGCGTCACAGCTGCCGTTCTCATGGATATGAAACCCATGCACGCCCATCGGCAGGGACTTCAAATCAGGTGTAAAAATCAGGCCATAGGCGGACTCACTGATAGTCACCGTACCCACAGGCTGCGGCGCGCCATCGGCACTGACGAGGTTGACCGGAACTTGCAAGGAGGCCGCCTGAGCGGTGCCAATGGCGAGAAGGCTTGCCAAACTGAGCCAGTGAATACGATTCATGAGGGGTTTCCCGAAAAGTTGATAAAAGTGAGCAGTCTCGGGAAATACAACGACCAGCCCAGCCAAATAATTCCGTTGGAAAAAACATATTTTTCCAACGGAATAATCCCCACGGTTCAGCTGTTAAGCGTCTCCTGCCGCGCACTGTGCACCGGCGTTACTTCGCTGCCCAAACACCGGCGACAGCTATAAACCCCCAACACCAGCGGTTTTTTCTGCGCCTGGCGCTCAACCCAGGTCGGCGCGACAAACCGATACCCCTGGCCCGTCGCCGTCGCGATATACACCGAATCATCATCCCCCAACGCCCGGCGAATCGCCTTGATCTGCGCCCGCAGGTTGCATTCCTCCACCACCAACCGTGGCCAGGCGATATCCAGCAGTTGGGTTTTCTCCAGCAGCTCTCCGGGTCGCGAGGCGAGGGCAATCAACAAGGTCAGGGCTCTGTTGCCCAAGCTCACGGGTTCACCGTTTTTAAGCAGCAGATGACGCCTGGGCAGCAGTCGATAAGGACCAAAGTGAATTTCAAAAGCGCTGTCTTCAAGGTGGCTGCGTTGTGAATACGTCATGTGATTAACCTGTGTGCATGTTCAAGACACAGCCCCGCGCGGCTCCCTTTCGCGCAAGGCTGCAAGGGAGGCTCAGGTGTTGATCGCCGGGATCGGGTCTTCCGGATAGTCGCCCGGTTCCGTCGGGCCGCCGGTCAAGCCATATTGCTTGAGCACCGGCGCAAGCTGGCCGTAGAACGCGTCCTGCGCCTTGCCATGGGCATCGGCCAGGGCGAAGGGCAGGAAGGCGCTCCCGATGCCGCCGAGGATCGCCGTGGCGCCGCCGAGGATGCCGCTGATGGTCCCGGCCACCGCGCCGATTTCCGTGGCACCGTACAGACCGGCCCCGGCTTCCACCAACCCCGCCACTGCCGCGCCCGTGCCGAGTACGCCGGTGGCGACGGAGAAACTGCCGGTCAAGTAGTCGCCTTTTTTCAACGAGTCGACGCCGCCAATCACCCCGATCACGCCGCCAATGATCCCGCCTGCCGAGCCGATAATCTTGCCCGCCGCGCCGAGGTTGGCGATTTGCTGCGGACTCAGCGGGCCCTTGCCCACCGGCACCTTGCCGGGGAAGTCACCGATGGTGCCGCCGTCCGGGCGGTTGACCCAGGTGATGCCGTACCCCGCTTCCTTGGCGTATTTGGTACCACCTTCCATCAATAGGCCGGCAAATTGCAGCCCGGCGGATACCCGGTTCGCGTCCGCCACCGGCGTGTTGCTGCCGCTGGCCGAGCGGGCCATCAGTACACCGCTCATCAGTACCGCGCTGCCGATGTGCAACAGGCCTTGCTTGAACGCCGGGCTCACGTCGCCGAACTTCATGCCTTCGATGGCCTTGGGCAGCGCGTCGGCAATCTTGTCGCCCTGGCGCCCGATGTCCCACACCGAGCGCAGCATCGACACCACCTGCGCCGGGTCGATCTTGCCGCCGTCGGAGGTGACGAACATCTGCGGGTCTTTCTGCTGGGCGTCGTTGATTGCGGCAGTCACCTTGGCTTCGTCGAAGTTGCCCTTGCCGTCGCCCAGGGTGATGTTCAGGGTGTCGGTGGTGGCGCCCCCGAGCAACGCATCGCCCAGGGCTTCGTTGAAATTCACCTGCAAGGTGGCCGCATCATCCGCTGAGGCTTTGTCGCCGAGGAAGGCCTGGGCCGAGGCGGTGCTGGCAGCGAAGCTGCTGGCGGCCACGGTCGGGTCCATGCCTGCGGCCACCGCGTCGGTGAAGGCTTTGCCGGTCACCAGCTCGGTCTTGTAGTACTGCTGGATGTTGTCGCTTTGCCCGGCCTTGTCCGCGATCCCGGTCAGTTCCACATGGCCGTTGCCGCCCAGCGCCAGGTTGGCGATGGTCGTGTCGTTGGCAGCGTTTTGCAGGCCCACGCCCATGTCGACCTGCTTGCCGTCCTGGTCCTTGGCGTTGAGGTTGTCGTTGAGGTTCTTGCCGGTCTCGATGTCGCTGGCGTAGTAGTTCTGCATCGCGACTTTCAGGGTCGGGTTGCTGTCGACGATGTCGGCCAGTGCCGGGCCACGATTGTTTTGCAGGAAGCCTTGTACGTCCGGGTCGGCCGAGAGGGTTTCGATGCCGCTTTGCAGCTGCGCCTTGATCTTGTCTTCGTTGGGGTTGAGGCCGTAGTTGGGCGAGGTGTACTTGTCCATCAGGCCGGAGTGGGGCACATAGTCGCTCACCAGCAGGCGGGTTTGCGCATCGGTGAGTTGCACCAGCACTGCGGCTTTCTGTTCGCCGCTGTAGTTCTGCGGGTTGGCCAGGATGTCGGCGGTCAGGCCCGAGGTGTCTATGCCTGCGACGGCATCGCGGGTGGCGGCGCCATCGAGGAAGGTCAGGGTGTCGCTGTCGGTTTTCGGCGCCTGTTTTTCCAGCCAGGCGCCGATGTTGTCGCGGGTGCCGATACCGTCCGACTTGCCGGTGGCCGGGTTGTCGCCGCCGGTTTCCAGGGCATGGAACATCCCGGGTTTGGACCACATGGCCGCCGCGCCGGTCAGTTCAGTACTCAGCGCCGAATCGCTGCCCAACGCTTCCAGGTTGTCGGTGCGCAGCATGCCGTCGTTGCTGCGCTGGTTGGCGTCACCCGGGCGCATCGCCGAACCGGCGCCGGCGGCCAGGCTTTCGTTGGCCATCAGGATCGCCGCCGACTTGGCGTTGGCCTTGGCCAAATCGCCGGGGTGGCTGCCGAGGAAACTGCCATAGGATTTCGATGCGGCGCCGAGGTCCTTGCCGGCGTTGTCGATGAAGTGGTCGACATCCGAATGGGTGATCACGTTGTCAGCCTTGCCGCGCCCGCCGGTGTCCAGCGCGGCCATCAGGCTCGGGCTGCTGGCCACGTACTTGAGCACGGCCTGAGCTTCGGGCGGCAGGGTAGTGGGCGGGTTGGCGAAGTCGATCGGCGCGCCGTGCAGGCCCCAGGCGTCCCAGTTTTGCGAGAGCAGTTGCGCAGCCGCCTTGGGGCGGTTCAGGTCCAGCTCTTCCTTGGTGGGGGTGCCGCTGGTGTTGCCGGTGATGGTGTCCCAGGCCTTGGCGCCAGACACGCCGAACGACGAGGTGTCGATCCACGAGGTGTCCGAGGCGCCCGCAGCGCCGGTGCTGCCGGCATACAGCTTGGCCACCTGGTCGTACAGCGCCGGGGTGATGTCCTGGGACACGATCACCTTGTCGCCTGCGGCGGTGGTATAGCGAATCAACCCCGGCCCGACTTCCTCGGGCGGGCCGATGTTCGCCGCCGGGTCCATGGTTTCCGTGGGGCCGGCCAGGCGATAGCCCTCGGCCTGGCTGGCGTTGATCGCGAAAAGCTTGGCCGAGTCGCCGCTGACCTGAGCGAACAGCGCGGGCGTCTGCTTCTGGCTGACCACAATTTTATCGCCGGCGTTGGTCTCGTAGCGGATCAGCCCCGGGCCCAGTTCCGTGGTGCTGCCGAGCCCCTTGTAGTTGCCCAACCCGGGCGCCACGGTGCTGGCGTCAGCCTCCTTGTAGCCAGCGCTTTTACTGGCGGCCAGGTTCTTTTCAAGGGTCGCATCGCTTTGCTGCGCGTTGTACTGGTTCACCAATTGCTCAAACAGCCTGGGGTTGTCGATCTGCTTGAGCGTCACCGGTTTATCGCTGCCCAGCGGGGTGTAGGTGATGCTGTTGTCCACCGGTGCCTGCACGTTCTGGTACGGCAGCGGGATGGACGGCCCGCGGATTTTCGAGGGGTCGAATACCGGCCGGTCGACGGCGGTGAACAGGGCTTTTTCGAACGTGCTCCGGGAGCCTGCCGGGCCCTTGTTATCAGCAGGGTCAAGGCCATTCGGGATCGCAGTCATAGATCACCTGGTAGTTGTTTTATATAAATCGATCTTTAGTGCAAGTGCACTAACTGAGGCGGATGAAAGTTGCGAAGTGTTATTGGACGCGTCCGCGCCGAGCTATAAAACGCGATGATCAAGTCGGTTTTGTTACAAATGGCAATATCTGCAAAGTTGGGCAAATGGCTATTAGTTAAAAGTGTGAAGTTGTCGGATTATTTTTCAAATAATGTTGAGTGGTCGAGGGTTTTGCGTGGAGCTAAACCGCCTCAAAGGGCTCGGGGTGGTTCCTCTTACAGGGAGAAGCCCCCGTAATCATTGGGCTCTGTCGTGTATCTGTTTTTCAATAAAAGTTCAACGGCCCTCCGTTGATGAGATTTTCTCAACGGCGCGTTGAGCCGGTTTTTTCACAGCACCGGCCGTGAACGTTTCACAAGCTTTCACAGCGAAGGCGTTTTATTCGTGAGTAGTATGGCCGCCATGCAAACCGACGGCTGCATTGCCAACTCACTGTCTGACGCTGGGAGTTTGGTTCGGTTTGCATGCTGCTTAACTTCCCTATCGATGCAAGGAGATTGAACATGGCTACTACTCCACCAGTAAGTGCAGGCGGCGCCGACGACGCTATCGCGAAGATGGAAGCAACTTTCAACATGGCTATCGAGAAGTCGGCCAAGATCACCGAGATCAGCACCGCGAAAAAAGCAGAGCTCGACGCTACCAAACAGCGTCCGCAGAACTGATTCGCCATACGGGCAGCGCCGGCGCTGCCCGTATACCTGCCTTACCCCGTTGCACCGTTGTTGATCGGCACAGGTGTGGTTGCGACCTGTGATTCTCAAGGGGGCAAACCCAACCATGACAGCCTTGATTTCCCTGGGCCTGCCCGCCGCGAACGGCGTGCCGACCCTGCTTGTGACCCACGGTTTGCACCAGGGCAGTTCCCTGATGCTCGACCAACCGGTCTATACCCTTGGCGCCGCTTCGGCCGCCGACCTTCTGCTCTGCGATCCCGGGATCGCCGAGTTGCACCTGCGCCTGCGTTTTGAAGGTGCCCAGGTGGCCGTCGAAGCCCTCGGCGGTGATGTGCTGATCACCGGCACTGCGGGTGATATCCGCATTCCCCAAGGCAGCGGCCATCGCGCGCGGCTGCCGCTGCAACTGCGCATCGGTACGGCGGGTGTCAGCCTGGCGCTGCCGGGAAGCCCTGAAAAACCGCCTGTGGCGACGCGCACGTTCACGCCCTGGATCATCGCCACCGCCTTGCTGTTTGTGTGCGCCGGCGCCTTGGCGTTTCGCACCGATCCACCGCAAGCCCAGGCCGTCCTGCCGGTCGCCGAAAAAACCGTGGCCAAGCCTTCCCGCGCCGAGGCCAAGGCCTGGTTCGAAGCGCAATTGCAGGCCGCCCACCTGGACGCTGTGAAGGTCGATGATGTCGACGGCCAGCTCAACGCCACCGGCTCGTTCGAGCGGGCACAAAAGCCCCAGTGGGTCGCCCTGCAACAAGCCTTCGACCAGCGTTATGGCCAGCAGATCGTCCTCAACCCTCGGGTCGCAGTGCGCGCGGATGCGGCCCGGCCACGGGTGCGCTTTCAAGCGGTGTGGTTCGGCGTCAATCCCTACGTGATCAACGACAGCGGCAAGCGCCTTTACCCCGGCGCTGCCCTGGCCGACAACTGGGTGCTGGAACGCATCGAGAACAACCAGGTGATCCTCGCCCGTGGCGAAGAGCGCTTCACCTTCACTTTATGACGCTGCTTTTTTCAGCTAAGGCCCCGGGATGAAAGTCGAACCCCGTCCGTTGGTTCCAAGTGACGTGCGCAGCGCGCCGGTCGAGGCGATTCGCCCGGTCAATTCGCGCCAGGCCACCGCCTTCGAAGCGCTGCTCAAAACCCGCAAGGTCCAGTCCCGCCGCTCCCTGCGCAGTGACCTGGAAGAGCTCACCAGCGCCGCCGGCGTCGATTCGCTGCTGTTTGGCAGCGCACGGTCCCTGGAGCTGCTGGAACACGTGATGCAGCACCTGTTGCCGAACCTCGACGCCGAACCGGAAATCAAGGCACTGGCCCACGACCTGATCAGCGAGGAAATCGAGATGCGCCGCACCCTCGAACAACAACGCTCGGAGGTCCAGGCCTGATGCCCCGGGATAACGACGACGCAGTGCAACTGCTCAAGGGCATCGGCGAGCTGTACCGGCGCAATGGCCAGTCCCAGCGTGCGCTGGTAATGCTGCTGATTGCCGTGAGCGTGGCGCCCAACGACGGCCTGTTGCTGCGCTCGCTGGTGCTGGCGTTCACCGACAGCGGTGACGCCACCCGCGCACTGTCGGCCCTGGACCGCCTGGTGGCGCTGGAAGGCGAGTCTACCAGCCTGTTGCTGCTGCGCGCCCGGGCGCTGTGGTACGGCGAGCGCAAGGACGAAGCGCGCCAGTGCTTCAAACGCTACCTGGCTGCACGGAGAGTGGCGCCATGAACCTGCTCAATCGCCTGAACGGCATCGCGCGCATGGCCGCCCAGCGCACCGACGTGATCATCGTCGCGTTCATGCTGATGGCCATCGTGATGATGATCATCCCGCTGCCCACCTACCTGGTGGATATGCTGATTGGCCTGAACATCGCCCTGAGCATCCTGATCCTGATCGTCGCTTTTTATATCGGCCACTCGGTGGAATTCTCCGCGCTGCCGCCGCTGATTCTGCTCAGTACCCTGTTTCGCCTGTCGCTGTCCATCACCACCACCCGCTTGATTCTGCTGCACGGCGACGCCGGCCATATCGTCAAGGCCTTCGGTGACTTTGTGATTGCCGGCCAGGTGGTGGTGGGCATGGTGGTGTTCCTGATCATTACCGTGGCGCAGTTTGTGGTGATCACCAAGGGCGCCGAACGGGTCGCGGAAGTGGCCGCGCGCTTCACCCTGGATGCGATGCCCGGCAAGCAAATGAGCATCGACAACGACCTGCGCAACGGCGATATCGACCAGGCCGAAGCCCGTCGCCGGCGTTCGCGCCTGGAGCGTGAGAGCCAGATGTTCGGCGCGATGGACGGGGCGATGAAGTTCGTCAAGGGCGATGCGATTGCCGGGTTGGTGATCCTTGCGGTCAACCTGCTGGGCGGCATGTTGATCGGCATGATCGAGCGCGACATGGCCTTCGGCGCGGCGGTGCACACCTACTCGCTGCTGACCGTGGGCGACGGTCTGATCGCGCAGATCCCGGCGCTGTTGATCTCTGTGGCAGCGGGCACCGTGGTTACGCGGGTCAACAGCGACGGCGAAGCGGGTGACCTTGGCAGCGAGATTCTCAAGCAGTTGGGCGCCAGTTACCGGGCCCTCGGGTTGACTGCATTGATCATGGTCGGTGTCAGCGTGATCCCGGGCTTTCCGACCTGGGTGTTCCTCGGTTTGTCATTGGTGTTCGGGGGGGCGGCTTTCGTGATGTACCGCCGCCATACCCGCGAAAACCAAGTGGAGCCTGAAGCGCTGATCGAGACGCTGGAACCGGTGGTCGAGGTGCAGGCCGAGCAGGAATACGGCGTGGCCCCTGACACTCGGGTATTGCTGACCCTCGGCAGCGCCCTGGCCCTCAGCGCACCGCGCCAGTTGCTGGGCCAGCGCATCGAAGCGCTGTGCCACGACCTGCGCAGCGACCTCGGCGTGGATGTGCCGGTGCCGGGCGTTCACATGGACGCCAAGGCCACGCCGGGCAGTTTTCGCGTGTCCCTGGAAGGTGTGCCGGTGAGTGAAGGCGAAATGCCGATCAACTGCCTGCTGTTGCAGGACGATCCGGTGCACGTGCAGTTGCTGGACATCGCCACGCTGCAAGCCGATTCACCGCTCAACGGCCGCGCCGCGCACTGGATCGAACGCCAGCACGAAGACGCGCTGCGCAGCGCCGGCATCGGCTTCCTGCTGCCGGATGAAGTATTGCGCGGCGTGCTGGAACGCAGCCTGCGCCGCTATGCCGCAGACTTTCTCGGGATCCAGGAAACCCGTCTGCTGCTCGAACGCACCGAGGCCACTTACGGCGAACTGGTCAAGGAAGCCCTGCGCCTGGTGCCGTTGCAGCGGGTGGCCGAGACCCTGCGCTTGCTGGTGGGCGAAGGCGTGTCGATCCGCAATCAACGGGCTCTGCTCGAAGCCATGGTGGAGTGGGGCGCCCGGGAAACCGATGCCGGCCGCCTGGCCGAACACCTGCGCGCAGCATTGGCGCGGCAGATCAGCCATCAGTACGCCGACCGCAACCGGGTGATTGGCGCGCTGGTGCTGGCGCCGGGTTTGGAAGACCAGTTGCGTGCGTCCCTGCGTCGCCAGGAACCCAGCCGCGAAGTGATTCCGGAAGAGGTCAACCGCGCCTTGCTCGCGCAATTGCGCCAGGCCTGCGACAAAACCACCGAGGCCAACAGCGCGGTATTGCTGGTGCACCCGGAACTGCGCCGCAGCCTGCGCCGCCTGGTGCTGCGCGGTGAGCTGGAGCTGGCCGTGTTGTCGTTTCGCGAGCTGGCCACTGAATACAACCTGCAAGCGCTGGTGACCATCAGCCTCACCGATATCTCCAACCGCCGCGCACCTGCCGCGGCTTCCGTCACTTCCCTGGCGTCTGCCTCATGATTCGTTTTTCTCTATTGTTGCTGGCGTTGGCGTCGTTTTTTTGCAGCGCCCAGGACATCGCCAACGGTGCCCAGGGTTCTATCAGCCTTGCATCCGGGGAAGGCCGGATCCTGCATTTTGTAGCGCCGGTGGAGTCGGTGCTGGTGGCCGAACCTGGGATTGCCGACCTGCAAGTGGTGTCGCCCGGCGTGATCTATATCTTCGGCAAGGCGCCGGGCAATACCAGCCTGATCGCCCTCGGCGCCGACGGCAAACAGCTCGCCGGCTTGACCCTGGCCGTGAGCAGCGCCACCCAGGCCGTGACCGCACCGATGCAAGCGTTGCACCCCGGCAGTGGCGCGCAGATCAGCGGGGCTGGCAACCGTTTGATCGCCAAGGGCACGGTGCACAGCGTGGGTGAAGCGACGGATTTGAATGCCTTGCTCAACCCCCAGGGCCAGGGTTTCCAAAGCACGGTCAACACCACTGAATATGCCGGTGCGGCCCAGGTCAATTTGCGTGTGCGGTTCGCTGAAGTGTCGCGCTCCGAGCTGTTGCATTACGGCGTGAACTGGAACGCGATGTTCAGCAACGGCACGTTTTCCTTCGGGCTGATTACCGGTGGGCCGCTGGCAGCAGCGACCGCAGGCGGATTGGCGGCAGCGGGCAGCGGTTCGGGCAACACCAACATCGACGGCATGCTCGACGCGTTGCAGGCCAACGGAATTCTGCAAATTCTGGCCGAGCCGAATATCACTGCCATGACCGGGCAAACCGCGAGCTTCCTGGCGGGCGGTGAAGTGGCGATTCCGGTGCCGGTGAATCGGGATTTGGTGGGGATCGAATACAAGTCGTTCGGCGTGTCGCTGCTGTTCAATCCGACGCTGCTGCCCAACGGCCGTATCGCCCTGCAAGTGCGGCCTGAGGTCAGCAGTGTGGTGAGCGGCGGTACGGTGGATTTCGGCAACTTTCATGTGCCGTCGTTCAGCGTGCGGCGCGCCGATACGCGGGTGGAAGTGGGCAGTGGGCAGACGTTTGCGATTGCCGGGCTGTTCCAGCGCGAGAGCAGCCAGGACATCGAGAAGCTGCCGTTATTGGGCGATTTGCCGATCCTGGGCAACCTGTTTCGCTCCAAGCGTTTTCAGCGCAATGAAACCGAGCTGGTGATTTTGATTACGCCGTACCTGGTGGAGCCGGTGCGCAGTCGCACGCTGGCCACACCGTTGGATGCGCAGCCTGCGACCGCTGCAGCGGCGGGGCCGCGCAGTGGCGGGGCGTTTGGTTTCTACATGAATTGATGAGGGGGCATGGCATGAAAGTTTCGCGTTTGTTGATGTGTTTGCCCCTGTTGGTGGTGGGCTGCAAGACGCATTTGGCGCCGGTGTATTACTCGCCGCAATATCAGGCGGACGGGTTGCCGAGCCAGTGCCAGCAGCCGCCGGCCAAGGACGAGGTCGGGTTGGATGAGGATTTCAAGGCGACCTTGCCGTTGGGCTGTGCCAACAATCTGAATTTGATGCAGATGGTGGAGCAGCGCCAGGATTTGAATCAGGGGCGGGCGACCGGGCCGGCGATGGCGGCACCGGTTGGGCGGGCGGCGCAGGTGTATATCGAGGGGTTTGACCGGGAGCAGTTGCAGCGGCGCCAGGCTCAACAAGAGGCCAAGGCTGGCGCTCCGGGAGGTGAGCAATGACCCCCTGGGCATATTCCCCCTGTGGGAGCTGGCTTGCCTGCGATAGCGGTATTCCTGGCCCAGCAGATCTGTCTGCCACACCACAATCCAACTGTGGGAGCTGGCTTGCCTGCCATAGCGGCATTCCAGGCCCAGCAGATCTGTCTGCCACACCACGATCCAACTGTGGGAGCTGGCTTGCCTGCGATAGCGATATTCCAGGCCCAGTAGATCTGTCTGCCACACCATCATCCAACTGTGGGAGCTGGCTTGCCTGCGATAGCGATATTCCAGGCCCAGTAGATCTGTCTGCCACACCATCATCCAACTGTGGGTGCGGGCTTGCTCGCGATAGCGGTCTGGCAGGCGACCGGGATTTTGAAGCTTACCGTGTATATATCCATTCCTGCGGTAACGGCTTCTTATGGTTCCGCTCTTACAGCGGGTCACTTTTGGCAAACGCCCCAAAAGTAACCAAAAGGTCTTTGCCCCACCACTCGGTGCCTCGCTTAGGCTCGGCATGCCCGCACTCCGGCACGGTTCCGCGGGCCGCCGCGACGGGCCATCCATGGCCCGGCGCGGCTAAATCGGCATCCTTGCCGATTTACCCGCTACACCGTGCCTGCTTGCGGCCATCGTGGTTGACGGGGCCTGATAGATCAAAAGCAAGATCAAAAGCAGGGCAACAGCAAGATCAAAAGCTGTTGGGTTTAGTGCGTGTCCACCAGCCCCAACTCCCGCGCCTGCGCAACTGGGTCGCTGATGGCTTTGATGCGGTTGGCTTCTGCAACCAGCCGTACTCGTTCAGCCGTCGGGATGTCGTCCAGCGGCAGGCTGGCAACCCGTTGTTCGTAACCCGCCAATACCAGCACCAGCAGTTCATTACGCTGATGCCGTGGCAGCGCGCGGGGCGATTGGGTGACCGGGGCGATGGTGTCCAGCGCCTGTTGCGACTGACCGCCCAGGGCGTACGCCAGGGCCAGGTTGCAGCGGCTGTCGAGGTCGTCGGGTTGCAGGCTCAGGCTTTTGGCGAAGGCGGTTTGTGCCGCGACGGCCTGGCCATTCAGCACTTGAGCAATGCCCAGCCGGGTGTAGGCCTCCGGCGTGTGGCTGGCCTCTGCAGCTTGCCCCAGGGCCGTCACGGCGCGTTGGGTTTTGCCCAGTCGCAGTTGTGCGGTGCCCAGCCCCAGCAAGGCGTCGGCGTTGTGGGCCTCGAGGCCAAGGGCTTGTTGGAAGGCGCGTTCGGCACCCAGCGCATCGTTGCCGTCGAGCCGCGCCTGGCCGAGTTTGAGCCACAGGTCGATGCCGGCGCCCGGTTGCTGGGCCGCACGCTCATACAGCGCCGCCGCGCTGGCGTAGTCGCCGCGTTTGTTCAGGTCGTTGGCCAGTTTCACCGAGCGGTCGGTATCGCTCGGCGCAGTGCTGGTACAGGCAGCCAGCAACAGGCTGGCGGCAAGCAAAAAGTGTTTGGTCATCGTCACAACTCGTTGGGCGAAGGCGGACGCCATGTAAGCATATTTTCCATGGCGCTCCTATGTCTGTCGGTGCTGTTTGGTGCCTCGCTCGCCCACGCCGACGAGGAGCCCGAGTGGTTCGCCAAACCCTACGCCTACGTGTTGGTAGACCAGGACGTGCGCGCCGCCCTCGAAGAGTTCGGCCACAACCTCGACGTCCCGCTGGTGCTCTCCGACAAGGTGCGCGGCAAGGCCCGCAGCACCGTGCGTGCGGCCACTGCCGGGGAGTTTCTGCAAATGCTGTGCAGCACCAACGGCCTGACCTGGTACTTCGACGGCAACCTGCTGTACCTCAACGCCAGTGACGAAATCACCACCAAATTGTTCAAGGCCAGCGCCCTGAACCTGGACCAGTTGCAGGCCTATTTGAACAACCTCGATGTGTTCGGCCAGCAGTTGTCGATGCGCAACGGCCCGGAGGGCGATGAAGTATTCGTGTCCGGGCCGCCGCCGTACCTGGCGCTGGTCCAGCAGCATGTGGATCACCTGCAGCCCAAGGCCGCCGCGCCCGTCGTGGCGCGCGAGCAGGGCGTGCGAGTGTTTCGCGGCGCCCAGGTGAGCACCGAGACCCCTTGATTCACCCCAACCCCAGCAAAGGAGCATGACCATGTCCGTAACCGCCGTAGACAGCAACCTCGCCCCCGGTGGCGCCAGCCCTGAAGCCAAGTTCAACGCCGCGGTGGATAACGCCAAGAGCGCCGACAAACCGGAGATGACCGACGCCGAATTCACCGATGCCCTGATCACCCAGGCGGTCACCATCGGCGGCCAGTTCATCATCATGCCCAAGGCGCAGGAAATGCTGAATGACGCCTTGTCCGATGACGACGAAGAGTAGGGCGCACCCATGACCATCAGTCTCGCTGCCAGCGCCACGGCCTTGCCGCCGTCCGCCGGCGCGGGGCCCGCGGGGGCCTCGCAGAATCTGTTCGAGCACATGGCCAACACGGCCAAGGGCATGCCCGAGGGCGCCAGCCCCCATCAGATCGGCTCGGGCCTGATGGAGCGCCTGAACAGTTTTATCGACCGCTCCCGGACCTTTTCCGAGCGCGCCGACTTGCTCACCAATAACCCGTCGGCGCCGCCCCAAGTGGCCGCTGCGGATATCCGCACCTCGGGTGCCTCGCCCACCGCCGAACCGGGCAAGAAAGTCGCCGAGCAACAGGTCGACCAGATCGTCCATTCACTGGGCAAGATGTTCGATTACTCCATCGAAACCCAGATGGTGGTGCGCGGTGCGACGCAGATTTCCGGTTCCGCCAACACGCTGCTCAAGGGTCAATAACGCCATGCCAAGCCCGAATCGTGCCCTGCGCCTGCTGCTGATCGGCATGCTCGCCAGCCTCTTGCAGGCCTGCGACATGGACCTCTACACCAACCTCAGCGAGCGCGACGCCAACGCCATGGTCGCGGTGCTGCTGCGCGACGGTATCCCGGCGACGCGCAAGGTGCAGGACAACGGCCAGCTCAAAGTGGTGGTCGACGAACAGCGCTTCGCCGAAGCCATGACCCTGCTGGACAACGCCGGCCTGCCGCAGCAGAGCTTTTCCAACATGGGCGAGGTGTTCAAGGGTAACGGCCTGGTGTCGTCCCCGGTGCAGGAGCGGGCGCAGATGATCTACGCCTTGAGCGAAGAGCTGTCGCATTCGGTGTCGCAGATCGACGGCATCGTCTCGGCACGGGTGCACGTGGTGCTGCCGGACAATGACCTGCTCAAGCGGGTGATTTCGCCGTCGTCGGCCTCGGTGCTGGTGCGCTACGACCCGGGCACCGACATCAACACCCTGATCCCGCAGATCAAGACCCTGGTGGCCAACGGTATTTCCGGCCTGAGCTATGACGGCGTCTCGGTGACGGCGATCAAGGCCGCCGTGTCCATCAGCCAGAACCCGGCGCAACCACGGCTGGCGAGCTTCATGGGCCTGTGGTTGCTGGAAGACAACCTCAACCAGGCGCGGTTGCTGTTCGGCGGTTTACTGCTGCTGGCCCTTGGCGCGTGCGGCGTGCTGGCCCGTCAACAGTGGGCGCGACGCCAGTCCCAGGCGTTGTATGTGCTCAAGGAGGGTGAATGAGCCTGGTTGAGCGTTGGCAGGGCTTGATCGCCCAGCCGTTGCAGTTTGTGCGCCAGCAGAGCCTTGGCGAGTGTTTCGGCGAAAGCCTGCCGGCCGAGGTGCTGCAAGCCCTGCATGGGCAGCCGCGTTTCCGGCCGCGGCTGGAACAGTTGCTGGCCAGCCATTATCAACTGGCGCCGCTGGCGCATCTGGTGACGCCGCCCGCCGCTGATTTGCCGGTGCTGCTGCTGAACCCGGCGCAATTTCAGCGCCTGCCCAGGCTGTGTGGGGCGATCTGGCATGCCTCGACCCTGAGCCGGGAGATTCGCCGCGAAGTGGTCAATGAACTGCGCGAAGGCCTGGGTCAGGAAGCGTTCACGCTGGCCCTGGCCAACCGGCAGTTGGGCGGTGCCGCAGACCTGCTGCGCGAGCCCACCGAGTTGATCGACGCCATCGACCGCGACGGCCTCACCTGTGTCGCCGCCTGGCTGCAAGCCCAGCCCGTCGAGTTGCAAGGTTGGCTGTCACTGCGGTTTGTCGCACCCAAGGGTTATAGCGGGCGCTTGCCCCGTGACCTGGAAATCGTCCAGACCGTTGCCGCCCGGTTGCTCGCCGAGGAGCTTGCCCATGAGTGAATTACCCAGCCGTCCTGCCGCGCGGATCTTGCGTGCCGAAGAAGCGGCGTTGTGGACCGATGGCTTTGCCTTTGTGCAAGCCGCCAGGGACCATGCCGAGCAAATCAAGGCCGACAGCGACCAGTGGCTGCACACCGCCCGCGCCGAAGGCTTTGAAAGTGCGCGACGGGAAGGCGCCGAACAAGTCGCGCGACTGCTGCTGGAGACCCAGGCCCAAGTCCAGCAGTACCTGGCCGGGCTTGAAGCATCGCTGGCAGACCTGGCCCTTGGCATTGTGCGCGAAGTGCTCGGCGAACTGGATGACACTGACCGCGTAGTGCGCTGCACCCGCCAGGCCTTGAGCGCGTTTCGCCAGGGCCAGGCCTTGACCTTGTGGGTGCCGCCCGCCGAAGTGAATGCCTTGCGCCAACCGTTGCTCAAGGATGGCATCGCCGTAGAGGCCGACGCGCAACTGAGTGCCGGCCAGGCACGCCTGAGCAGCCCGGCGGGTTCGGTTGAGCTGGGGCTGGACGCGCAACTGCACACCCTGCGCCGCAGCCTGTTGCCCTTCGCCGAAGAGGGCATGGCATGAACCTCAATCACCTGCTGCCGCGTCTCACCGAGCGGCTGTCCCAGGCCCGCCTGCGCCCGATGCAGGGCACCGTGTTGAGTATTCGCGGGGTGTTGTTGCGGGCCAGTGTGGCGGGCGCGAGTATTGGTGAGCTGTGCCACCTGCGCGACCCGGTCAGTGGTCGCAGCCTTAGCGCCGAGGTGATTGGTTTCGATGGCGACGAAGCGATCCTGTCGCCCATCGGCTCCATGGAAGGCTTGTCGACCCGTACGCAAATCATCGCCACCGGCGAAAGCCTCGGTGTGGCGGTGGGCGATGCGCAACTGGGGCGGGTGATCAGCCCCATGGGCGAGTTTCTCGACGGTGACGGCCTGCCGCCGACCCTGAACTTGCAGACCTACCCCTTGCATGCCGAGCCGCCGGCGCCGTTTTCCCGGCAATTGATCGTGCGTTCCATGGCCCTGGGCATTCGCTCCATCGACGGCCTGTTGACCCTCGCCCAAGGCCAGCGCATGGGCATCTTCGGCGAACCCGGCGTGGGCAAGTCCTCGTTGTTGGCGAGCATTATCCGCAACAGCGAGGCCGATGTGATTGTGATCGGCCTGATCGGCGAGCGGGGCCGGGAAGTGCGCGAACTACTGGACGTGCAACTGGACGACCAGGCCCGCGCGCGTACCGTGGCGGTAGTCGCCACCTCCGACCGCCCGGCCGCCGAGCGGGTGCGCGCGGCATTTGTCGCCACCACCCTGGCCGAGTACCACCGCGACCAGGGCCGCAACGTGCTGCTGCTCATGGACAGCCTCACACGGTTTGCCCGCGCCCAGCGCGAGATCGGCCTGGCGGTGGGTGAGCCGCCGACACGGCGTGGTTATCCGCCGTCTTTTTTTGCCACCTTGCCCAAACTGCTGGAGCGCGCCGGCCCCGGTCCCACCGGCAGCATCACCGCGCTGTACACCGTGCTTACCGAGGGCGACTCCGCCAGTGACCCGGTGGCCGAGGAAGCGCGCTCGATCCTCGACGGGCATATCGCCCTCAGCGCCGAATTGGCCCAGCGCAACTACTTCCCGGCGGTAGACGTACTGCGCAGTCGCAGCCGGTTGATGGAGCAGGTGGCCGGTGAAGAACACAAACGTCTGGCAATGCGCATCCGTGAATTGATGGCGCGCTACGGCGAGATCGAAATGCTGATCCGCGTCGGCGAATACTCCGCCGGCAGCGACCCGCTGGCCGACGAAGCAATCACCCGCCATGGCGCCATCGAAGCCTTCCTGCGCCAGAACGCCGACGAGCCGAGCAGCCCCGAACACACCTTGATCCGCATGCGCCAGGTGCTGGCATGAGCCCGAAAGCGCAGCAAGATCCAGTGTGGGAGCTGTCGAGCTTTAGCGAGCCTGCGATGGCGTCAGCGCAGCCGACATTGATGTTACCTGACCCACCGCTTTCGCAGCCTCGCCGGGGCTCGACAGCTCCCACATTCGATCTGCATGCACTCAGCGAGTGTGGTGTTGGTATGACGATGGAGAAAACCTTATGAAGACCGAACAACTGCGCACCCTGCAAACCCTGCGGGTGCTGCGCGAGCAACGGGCAGCCAGCCAGTTGGCGGCGCAACAGCAGCGCTGCGTGCAAACCCATGGCGCCCTGACCGACGCGAAGGAACAACTGCGCCTGCACCGCGAAGCGATCGCCCATGAAGCCGGCCAGATCTACGCCTCGCTGACCGAAGGCCTGTCGGTGGCCAGTTGGCAGGCGGCCCAGGATCGCCTGCGGGGCTTGTCCGACGATGAGCAACTGCTCGAGGGCGACGTCAGCCACGTATCCCATACCCTGCGAACCCAGGAGCGCGAGCGTGAGCTGTTCCGCCAGGAACGCCTGAGCCGCCAACGCCAGTCCGACGCCTGGCAAAGCCTGCTGGAGGGGCGCGAAAACAATGAACGGGTGGCCGGCGAACTGCGTGAAGAACAAGGGCTCGGCACATGATCGTAGCCCTTGCCGACCCATTGGCGCCGTGGCTGGAACACTACGACCCGGCGCTGCTCACGGTACATAACCAACTGCATCGCCGGCGCCACGCGTGGCAGGGTCGCTGCGCCGGGCAGGATTTGCGCGTCGCCTGGGCTGCCGGTCCCCAACCGCTGAAAACGCCCCGCGATGTGCAGTTGTTGCTCGGGCAATCGCCAGTGCGCCTGCGTCTGTCAGCCGCCGCCCTGGAGCAGGTGCTGGTGCCGTTGGCGTTGCAGTTCGATGCGCAAGTACTGCCGTCATTGCCGCGCTCGTTGCTGCTTGAATTGGCCGTGCTGGACCTGATCGAGCGCCTTGAACCGTTGCTCGGCCATCCGGTGCAATTGCTTGAAACCAGCGCAGACCCGCGCCCTTACCCCGTGCACCTGGCGCTGACCCTGACCTTTGGCAACAACCCTCCAATGGCTGCCCAACTGGACCTCAGCGAAAGCGCCGCGTTGCTGGTGGCGCAGCTGCTGGAGCAGCACGGCCGCGTTGAAGCCGACCCGTTGCCCGCGCTGCGCCAGACCCTCTCGGTACTTACCGGGCAGCAATGGCTGACCCTTGGCGAATTGCGCAGCTTGCAGCCCGGCGATGTGCTGATGCTCGAACCCGGCAGCGGCTTGCTGCTGGACCTTGAGGGCCGCCTGCAAGCCCGCTGCCAGCGCGATGGCTCGTCGCTGCAGCTACAGGAACCTTTGAAATCGCCCCTTCTGGACATGGAGAACACAATGACTGACGTCGATGCCGCCGCGGCCCTGGACGATTTGCCCCTCAAGCTGGTGTGCCAGGTCGGCAGCCTGGAACTGACCCTGGCGCAACTGCGGGAGCTGGGCGCGGGCAGCTTGCTGCAACTCAATACCCCAACCGTGGATGGCGTCGACTTGATGGTCAACGGCCGTCGCGTCGGTCAGGGCCAACTGGTGAAAATCGGTGACGGCCTGGGCGTGCGCCTGCTGAGTTTCGCCACCCCATGACCGGTTATCAGCCGAACCTGATCGAGATCATCCTGGTGGTCGCCACCATCGGGTTGATCCCGTTGGCGGTGGTGACCCTCACCGGCTTCATGAAAATCTCGGTGGTGCTGTTCCTGATCCGCAACGCCCTGGGCGTGCAGCAGACGCCGCCGAACCTGGTGCTGTACGGCATCGCGTTGATTCTGTCGGTGTACGTCACCACGCCGTTGATTGGCGACATGTACCGCCAGGTGGAAGGGCGCGACCTCAACATTGAACATGTCGAGCAACTCAAGGACCTCGGCGACGCTTTGCGCCCACCGTTGCAGGCGCACCTGGCACGGTTTGCCAACGAGTCCGAGCGCGGCTTTTTTGTGCAGGCCACCGAGACTATCTGGTCGCCGGAAGCCCGTGCCGACCTGCGGGATGACGACCTGGTGGTGCTGATCCCGGCGTTTGTCAGTTCGGAGCTGACCCGGGCCTTCGAGATCGGGTTCCTGCTGTACATCCCGTTCCTGGTGGTGGACTTGCTGGTGTCCAACGTGTTGATGGCGATGGGCATGTCGATGGTCTCGCCGAACCTGATTTCGATCCCGCTGAAAATCTTCCTGTTCGTGTCATTGAGCGGCTGGTCGCGCCTGATGCACGGTTTGATTCTGAGTTACGGCTGAGGCACGACCCATGGGCCAGGACGTTTTCCTGTCATTGATGAAACAGGCACTGATGACCGTGCTGATGCTCTCCGCGCCGGCATTGGGGGTGGCGATCATCGTCGGCTTGAGCGTGGGCCTGTTCCAGGCGCTGACGCAGATCCAGGACCAGACCCTGCCCCAGGTGGTGAAGCTGGTGGCGGTGTTGCTGACCATCGTATTCCTGGGTCCGGTGCTCGCCGGGCAAGTGGCGGAACTCGGCAGCCAGGTGCTGGACAATTTCCCCTTGTGGACGCGCTGACTGCCCATGGATGCCAGCCTTACCGCGCAGTTTCTGGAAGTCGCCTACCCGGTGATCAGCTCGGCCTCGCTGGCGGCCTGCCGGGCCATGGGCGTGGTGGTGATCACCCCGGCGTTCAACCGCCTCGGGCTTACCGGAATGATTCGGGGGTGCGTGGCCGTGGCCATTTCAATTCCGATGTTCATGCCGGTGTTCGACGCCATGACCTCGATGCCCAACCACGGCAGCCTGTTTATCGCCGGGTTGCTGATCAAGGAGTTCCTGATCGGCATCTTGATCGGCCTGCTGTTCGGCATACCGTTCTGGGCGGCGGAAGTGGCGGGGGAGTTGATCGACCTGCAGCGCGGCTCGACCATGGCGCAACTGGTAGACCCGCTGTCTACCGGCGAGTCGAGTGTGATGTCGACCTTGCTGACGGTGATGTTGATCACGCTGTTCTTCATGTCCGGCGGTTTTATCCTGATGGTCGACGGCTATTACCACAGCTACCAGCTATGGCCGGTCACCGCGTTTACCCCGGTGTTTGCCAGCTCGGCGCTGTTGGCGGTGCTGTCTATTCTCGACCAGATCATGCGCGTCGGGGTGCTGATGGTCTCGCCGCTGATCATCTCGCTGCTGGTCACCGACCTGATGTTGGCGTACCTGTCGCGCATGGCGCCGAACCTGCATATTTTTGACCTGTCGTTGCCGGTGAAAAACCTGTTTTTCTCGATCCTGATGGTGATCTACATCGGCTTCCTGATTCCGTTGATGCTCGACCAACTGGCGGAGTTTCGCGGTACCGTCGAACTGCTGAAAACCCTGGCGGGCATGGAGTAGCGCATGGGCGATACCAGCGAAGAAAAATCCCAGCCGGCCACGGACAAAAAGCTCAAGGACGCGCGCCAAAAGGGCCAGGTTGCCAAGAGCCAGGACCTGGTCTCGGGCATGGTCATCCTGTTTTGTACCCTGTGCATCTCCATCCTTGCGCCACGGGCCCAGGCCCAGGTCACGGCGCTGATCGACCTCACTGCACAGATCTACATCGAGCCCTTCGCCACGGTGTGGCCACGGGTGTTGGACCATGCCGAGCAACTGGTGATCGGCATTACGCTGCCGGTGATGGCGGTGACCACCGGGGTGGTGATTTTGACCAACATCATCACCATGCGCGGCTTTGTGTTTTCCGTGGAACCGATCAAGCCCGAGTTCAAGCGCATCAACCCGGCTGAAGGCTTCAAGAAGCTGTTTGCCCTGCGCAACTTTGTGGAGTTCATCAAGGGCCTGATCAAGGTGCATGTGCTGGCCGTGGCGTTCTACGTAGTGGGGCGGCATGCGTTACAGGCGTTGATGGAGTCTTCGCGATGTGGCGCCGGGTGTATCGAGTCGACGTTTTTCCTGGTGCTCAAGCCGCTGGTGTTTACCGTACTCGCCGCCTTCATCCTGGTGGGTGGGGTAGACGTGTTGATGCAGCGCTGGCTGTTTGGCCGTGACATGAAAATGACCCGTAGCGAGACCAAGCGCGAGCGCAAGGACATTGATGGCGACCCGCTGATCAAAAGCGAACGGCGGCGCCAGCGCCAGGAGATGCAGGCTTTGGCCACCAAACTGGGGTTGGGCCGGGCGTCGATGATGATCGGCACCACCGAGGGCTGGGTGATTGGCGTGCGCTATGTGCGTGGGGAAACACCGGTGCCGGTGGTGGTGTGCCGCGCTTCACCGGAGGAGGCGTTGGGGATGTTGCAGGAGGCGTTTGACCTCGGGATACCGCAGGCGCCGGACAAGGGCCTGGCGGAGACGATTGCCAGGAAGACCGTACCGGGCGATCCTGTGCCGGATGCTGCGTTTCAGGCGGTGGCGGATTGGTTGGTGGCGGCGCGGTTAATCTGAGCACCACATCTTGTGTTGATTGGCCGTTGTGATGAGCAGGGATTGTTGTGGTGAGCGGGGCTGTTGTGGTGAGCGGGCTTGTTGTGGTGAGCCGGGGCTGTTGTGGTGAGCGGGCTTGCCCCGCGCTGGGCTGCGAAGCAGCCCCAAAGGAGACTCCGCTGTTCTTGATGGGGCTGCTTCGCAGCCCAGCGCGGGGCAAGCCCGCTCACTACAGAAAGCCTGTTCAGAGGCAGGGTTCAGCTCAATGAAATCACCTATCAGATATATTCAGTCACCAAGTGGCGCTGGCTCACGGGCAACCGCACGCTAGGGTTAATGCTCTTTAGGAGCCTTTTCCTGGAGCAATGGAATGCGTCCCACCCCCCAATCTCATCGCCTGCGCCAAGGCCGTTATTCAGAGCCCGGACGCAGCTATCTCATCACCATCGTCGTCCATCACCGGCAGCGGCTGTTCGACGATTTATTCCTCGGCCGTCTCCTGGTTGCCGAGTTCCGGCAGGCTCAAGAGTCGGGATTGGTCGAGTCCCTGGCCTGGGTGATCATGCCCGATCATATTCATTGGTTGTTCGAGCTGAAGCAAAAAA
This sequence comes from Pseudomonas sp. A125, assembly GCF_055409485.1. NCBI lineage: Bacteria > Pseudomonadati > Pseudomonadota > Gammaproteobacteria > Pseudomonadales > Pseudomonadaceae > Pseudomonas > Pseudomonas sp. A125. Next base: position 11,623 of record NZ_JBUZVP010000045.1, on the reverse strand, counting down.
CCTTGGCCGACGTAGTACGCCGTACCAAGTCCCGCAGCACGTTAACCATTAATCGGCGCCGTCATAGCAAAGAGCGGGTTTGGCAGCCGGGCTATCACGATAGGGCCGTGCGGGTGGAGGATGACATTCGCAAAATGGCTCGCTATATCATCGCCAATCCACTGCGAGCCGGGTTGGTTGAGCGGGTAGGCGACTACTCGCTGTGGGATGCCTGCTGGATCTGATGCTTGGTATCAGGATTGTGGTCGATGGGGCTGCTGTGGTGAGTGGGGCTGTTGTGGTGAGCGGGCTTGCTGTGGTGAGCCGGCTGCTGTGGTGAGCCGGGCTGTTGTGGTGAGCGGGCTTGCCCCGCGCTGGGCTGCGAAGCGGCCCCAAAAACCAAACACCCCAATCTTTCTGGAGACATGCGTTGTTCTTGATGGGGCTGCTTCGCAGCCCAGCGCGGGGCAAGCCCGCTCACCACAACAGCCCGGCTCACCACAGCAGCCGGCTCACCACAGCGGCCCGGCTCACCACAACAGCCCGGCTCACCACAGCCATTGCACTGGGACATTCTATCTTCCAGGTGTCAGTAGCTTAGGTCAGGGCTTGTCCACATCGTGGTATTCACCCCCATACCCATCCCCCACCCGCCAGATGATGTCGTGGTTCTCGTTGGTCCATTCCGACGGTTTGAGCGAGTACTTGTAGTCCTCCGAATTATTGTTATTTCCATCCCCGATAAAGTCCGGGTGATCGCGCCGATGATCGCCCCCACGAATGCTCGAGCGCGCGTCCCATTCTTCCTTGCGAAAATCAAAAATGCTCTGGTCCTGTGGCGCATCCCGTTGGCCCCAGTCAGACAGGTAGGTCTGCAACCACACATATGCCTCATCCCCGTTGGGCTTGAGCAACCCGTCCTGCTTGAAGTCCTGAATCTGGTTCCAGTTCTGCATCGAGATCTTGTGCAGTTTGTGCGACTGCACGGTGCTCAGAATCGCCCCGACAAACGACAGCGCGCCCGAAATCAAGAAGCCTACCGGCCCCAGGAACGGGATGATTCGCCCGGTCACTCCCAGCGTGCCCAGTACGCCGCCCGCGGCGCCCACCAGGCTGCTGACACCACCGGCCATGGACAGTGAACCCGAGGCGATTTTCACCGGGTCTTTCTCGCGCACACCATCACGCAAGGTGAACGCCGCCTGGACCACGCTGATCACGCCGCCCGCCACGTCGGTGGCCATGCCGATCACCTTGATCGCGCTGCTGGCGAACTTGGCGCCGAAACCTGCGCCCGCCACGCCGCCACGGCTGGCAATGCCTTTTTCGATACCTTCCTGGACCTTTTTCGCGCCTTCGTCGCTCCAGCCACCGCTGTTGAGCGCCTTGCCCACGTCCTTGCCGTCGTCCATGGCCTGGTCGACGATGTCGAAGTATTTCTTCTGTATCGCCTCGGCGTCCTTGGGCAGGGCGTGGTAACCCTCGCCGGGCTTGGCCCACAGGTCGGGCAGGGAGCGGTCGAAGCCCATCAGTTTGTAGGCGTTGGTGCCGCGCAACTTGTCGTAGACCTTCAAGCCCAGCGTGGCGAAGTGCGAGCCGGTGCCCAAGAAGCCCAGGAAGTCATTGGCGATGCCCAGGCGTTTCATCGGCGTATCCGCCAGCTTGCCGCCTTGCCCGGCCAGTTGGTAGACGATACGGCCCATGCCGATCGCGCCGCCTACCGAGCCGAGTACGCCGTTGTCCTTGAGGAAGTTGAGGTTCTTCGTGAAGGCACTGCGGTTCTCTTCGCTGAGGCCCGGCATGATCTCCTTGCTCACGGCCTTGTCGATGTCACTGAAGCTGATCACGCCGTTCTTTTGCCAGGTGTCGCCGAGGGAAATCATCGCCTTGCCGAAGTCGGCGGCGGCATTTTTGTCCTTGAGCAGTTGGTCGACGAACTTCGAATACACCCCCAGTGCCTGGCGCGGCAGGCCGTCGGCGCTGCCCTTGAGCATCGACAGGATCGCCATGGTGTTGTCGGTGGTGGCCAGCGCAGTGTTGTCGTCAGAGATCTTGGTGGGGTCGTCCATCAGCTTTTCAACGGCGTCGGTGTAGCCGTCGATTTGCAGGTTTTGCAGGAAGTTGTCGGCCTTGGCCGGGTCGATATCCGCCAGGGCGGTGTAGGCGGTCTGGATTTCCTGGGTGGCCAGTTCGGTCTTGCCACTGTCTTGCAGGGACTTGATGTACCGGGTGAAGTTCTCCGAGGAGGTGCTGTCGATCAGCTTCTGTTTGGTCTCATCGACCTTGGCCTGGCCGCCGTCGACCTTGCCCAGGGCCGCGTCGTGGTTGGCCTTGATGTCGTGCTGGATGGTCGAGTCGCCGAGCAGGTCGTTGATGGTCTGGTCGATGGCCTTGGTGTCGAAGATGTTGTCGCGCACATCCCGCGAGGTCACGTCGATGGGCGTGGTGGCGATGCCCTGGTTGCCAAAACCGTGCTCGGGAATGATCGACATGCCATTGTCGGCCATGCTCTTGGCTTCCACCGCCCGCAGGAACTTGGCGCGCGGGTCGTCCTTGCCGATGCTGCCGTCCTTGACCCCGGCGCGGTAGCTGTCCACCAGGGTTTTCATCGACAGGTCCTGCACCGAGAGCGGGTTGCCGCTTTCGTCTTTCTCGGTGGTGGTCAGGTTGTCGACAGACACGTCCTTGAGGGGCGGCAGGCCGTTGTCGGTGCGCAGCTTGTCGACGTCGGTGGTCTGCGCTGCGATGTCGCTGCGGTAGCCGCAAATCTGTTCGAACATCTGCGGGTTGCTGTCTTCCGACACCACGATTTTCTCTTCGCTGCCGCCGGGCTTGTGCTGGGTGAAGGCGATCAGGCCGGGGCCATAATCACCGGCACCGCCCACGCTCATGATGTCTTCAGTGGAGGCCAGGTACGCGTCCGGGGCGGCGAGGGTGTAGCCGTCGCCCTTGGCCTTTTCGATACCGGCCAGGGTTTGGCCCTTGGTGGTGTAGGCGGCGAAGGCCTCAGGGGTGATGTCCTTGGACACCACCAGCAGTTTACCGTCGGCCTGGTTGACCACCAGGATCGCGTCCATGGGCGCGTCGACCTTGCTGATGTCGCCCAGCTTCAAGCTGGCCTCGTCCTTGCGCAGCAGTTCCTGGCCGGGCAGGGACTGGGCGTTCTTGATGTAGTCGAAGGCCTGGGAACCTTCGCTGGCGTGCACGGCGTGGAGGAAGTTGTAGAAGGTGCCGCCGGCGTTGGGGTTGGGGTTGCTCAGGTCGGCGCCGGGTTGTGGCAGGTCGGCTTCGGACTTGCTGATCGCATACTTGTGGCCCTGGTGTTCGAACAGGATCACCCCGGCAGCAGTGTCTTCGGACACGACTTTCAACTGACTGAAATCCAGGTCTCCAGGCAGGCTGGTGACTGCTTCATACCCCTTGGTCTTGCCGTCATTCAAGGCCTGCTTGGTTACCCCGGCCTGGGTGTAGGTGCTGAACGCCTGCGGCGTGAGCAGTTCGGAGATGACCAGGGTCTTGCCGTTTTCCAGGCTGACCTTGAGGATGCCGTCTTGGGCCTTGCCCACCGATTTGATATTGGCCAGGCGCACACCGTCGCCGTCCTCGCGCAGCAGTTGCTGGTCGGGGTTTTTCAGGCTTTCGCGAATCGCCTTGCCGGCCGGGGTGCCCTGGGTTTCGGCCAAGGTCTGGAGGAAGGTGTAGAGCGGGGTGCCTTCGTTGGGGCCGCCCTGGTTGACGGGGGCCACGGCATGCCCGAAGCGCAGGTTTTTCAACACGTCGAAACCGTCCTGGGCGTTGGCCGCCCCCTCGGCGCTGATCTTGTATTTGGCACCGTCCTGTTCGAAGTAGATCACCCCGGCGTCCTTGTCTTCGCCGATGACCTTGAGCGTATCGATGTCGAGCTTGGCCGGCAGGGCGGTGACTTCCTTGTAGTCCTCGGGCTTGACGGTTTTGTCGCCCGGGCCGCTACTGGCAAGGATTCTGGCTTTGTTCAGGACTGCGTCGAAGGCGCGCTCGGGCGCGTTGGTGGGTGGGGCGATGCGGGGGGAGGCGGGTTTTTCGGGACGGGTGATCATTGGTTCAGTCCATGTGAAGGGGCGCACGAGGACTCGATACTAGGGGCTGGCTGGGGGTTGAAACGGGTTTGTTGGCAACAAGTCACAAGCTTTCACAGGTGTGAAACGCGGTGGCCCAAGCGGGTACCGAAGTACCCGTGACCTCACGCCCGGCCCACCTCGGCGGCGCGCCCGGCGGCGCCAATCCTGCGCAACAGCGGCAACAGCTCGGCGCCCACATGAATCGACTCTTCCAGGTGCGGGAAACCCGACAGGATAAAGCTGTCCACCCCCAACTGGTGGTACTCCTCGATTCGCTCCGCCACCCGCTCATAACTGCCCACCAGCGCAGTGCCGGCGCCGCCACGCACCAGGCCCACTCCGGCCCACAGGTTGGCTGAAACCTCCAGCTCGCGCGCGCCGCGTCCACGGCCTTTCATCAACTCGGTCTGGCGGTTCTGGCCCACCGACTCGTACCTGGCCATTTGCCGTTGAGCCTGGTCGATGGCGTCCTTGGGGATTTCTTCCAGCAACCGTTCCACATGGGCCCAGGCCGCTTCGTCCGTGCGATCGGCGAAGAGGTGCAGGCGCAGGCCAAAGCGCAAGGTGCGGTCCCGGGCGGCGGCCAGTTCGCGCATGCGCAAAATACGTTCGGCGATCATCATTGGTGGTTCACACCACATCAGGTAAGTTTGCCCATGGGCGGCACCGACCTGTTCAGCCGCCTCCGATGCCCCCCCAAAATAGATCGCCGGCACTTGCGCGCCCGGCGCAACGGGCGTGCTGATGCCACTGCGGTAGTAACGCCCCGGGTGCGTTGGCTGCTCTGCGGCCCACACTGCCTGGAACACCTGCAAAAACTCCGCAGTACGCGCATAACGCTCATCGTGTTCGAGAAAGTCCCCCAACGAACGCTGCTCAAAACGGCTGGATCCCGTCACCACATGCAACGCCAGGCGATTCTCGCTGAGCAACTGCAAGGTCGCTGCGCGGTGGGCCGTGTAGGCGGGCAGCTCCATGCCGGGGCGCAAGGTGAGGAGGAATTTCAGCCGCCGCACTTCCTGGGCGAGCACCGCGGTAATCAGCCACGGGTCTTCGAAACCGCTGGCGGTGGGCACCATGATCCCGTCGAATCCCGCCTGTTCGGTGGCCCGCACGATCTGGCGCAGGTAGTCGAGGGTCGGTGCGCGTTCGCCTTGCTGGAACAGCCCGACCTTGGGCAAGCCGCTGCTGGTGAGATGGCGGCCGTCGCCATTGGTGGGCAGGAACCAGTCGAGCTGGATCGGTGGGCGAACGTCAGTGTTCATGGTGCAGGCGCTCCTTGCGCAGGCCGTGTTGAAAAAGCAGCGGCAGGACTTGTTCTCCGAAGCGCAGCACCTCGCTGACCGCCGGGCCGCCTTGCAGGATGATGTGGCCAAGGCCCAGGCCGTGCAGTTCCTGCAGGCGCGTAGCGATTTGATGGGGCGTGCCCACCAGGATCAGCGGTTGGCCGGGATGCAATTGCAAAAGGTTAGGGTGGACCTCCCACTGACGCAGCGGATGACGGTCGCGGGGCACGGTGGCGACGCTGGGGCGGGGCACGTGCTGGGCCGGCAGCAGGGCGGCGGCGGTTTCCCAGGCCAGGTCCTCGCTGTCGCCGATGATCAGGCCGAAGGTACAGGCAAAGGCCAGGCTCGGTTGGTGCTGGTGCCAGCGTTGTATTTCCTGGGCCAGCCACTGTGGATGCCCGGGCCGCAACAAGCAGACCTGGGCGTGTCCGGCCACCAGCGCATGGCTTTGGCTGTCGTCCAGCACCAGGGGCGGCGCGGGCAGTTCGCGGCGGGCGACGCCGGCGTTTTCCAGTTGGAAATAGCGGCCCTGATAATCCAGGCCGCCGTCATTCGGTGCCAGCAACTGCTGGAGGATCTCCAGGTACTCGCCGATGCGTTCGCTGCGCTGGTCGCGGTTCAGCCATTCGCCAAACGCGCTGCGCAGGCTGCCTTGTTCGCCGTCGGGCAAGTGCAGGCGCACCCGGTGGCTGCTGATCGATTGCAGGCTTTGCAGGGTGGTGGCCAGGGCGGCCGGCAGCATGACTTCCGGCGGCACGCTGACCGACAACTGCACCCGCCGGGTATGCGCGCACAACGCCGCCGCCACCCCGAGGCTGTCGGCACACAGCGCGCCGCCGGGGATCCACAGGCCGTCGATGCCGGCGTATTCCACGGCCTGGGCCAGCTGAATCCACTGCCCCGGCTGCGCCGCCCAGTCGGGCGTACACAGGGGCATCAACCAACTGAACTCAAGGGGCATACACGGGCTCCATGTCGAAGAACTTGGTCATCCTACTCTCGTCCCCCCTTGGGTAAAACGGTTGCCGGGGCGCGGCAGTCCGAGGCTTTCGCGCAGGGTGGTGCCTTCGTATTCAGTGCGGAACAACCCGCGTTGCTGCAGCAGTGGAATCACCTGGTCGACAAACAGGTCGATGGCACCCGGGAAGTACGGGAAGAACACATTAAACCCGTCGCAGGCACGGGCCTCGAACCACTGCTCGAAGAAGTCGGCGATGTCTTCGGCGGTGCCGATCACCGGGTTGCCGGCGGTCAGGTGCAGGTACAGCTGGCGAATGCTCAGGTTCTGGCTGCGGGCCAGTTCCAGCAGTTTGTCACGACGGCTGCCGCGCTGGCCCACCGGGGTTTCCGGCAGCGGGCCGTCGAGGTCATGGCCCGACAGGTCGATGTCATCACCCAAGGTGTCGGCCAGGAAACGCAGGCCCAGCACCGGGTCTACCAAGGCCTGGAACTCGTCGAACAGCGCCTGGGCCTGTTCGCGGGTTTCACCGATAAACGGGGTGACGCCGGGCAGGATCTTGATGTGGTCGGGGTCACGGCCAAACGCAGTGGCGCGTTGCTTGATGTCTTGATAGAACGCCTGGGCACCGGGCAGGTCATGGTTGACCGCAAAAATCAGTTCGGCGACGCGGGCAGCGAGTGCCTTGCCCGGTTCCGACGCACCGGCCTGTACCAGCACCGGATGGCCTTGGGGCGGGCGAGCGACGTTAAGTGGGCCGCGTACGGAAAAATGTTCGCCGCGATGGTTCAGGGTGTGCAGTTTGGCCGGGTCGAAATATTCCCCGCTGGCCTTGTCGCGGGTGAAGGCGTCGTCGTCCCAGCTGTCCCACAGGCCCTTGACCACATCGTGGAATTCTTCGGCACGCTGGTAGCGGTCGCCATGGTCGATATGGGTTTCGCGGCCGAAGTTCCAGGCTTCATCCGAGACCACCGAGGTCACCAGGTTCCAGGCCGCGCGACCTTTGGACAGGTGGTCGAGGGAGGCGAACTTGCGGGCGATATGGTACGGCTCGTTGTAGCTGGTGGTGGCGGTGGCGATCAGGCCGATATTGCGCGTGACGGCTGCCAGCGCGGCCATCAGGGTCAAGGGTTCGAAGTGTTCGGCGCGGGCGGTGCGGCTCAGGGCGTCGTGATGATGCCCCCACAGTGCGACCACATCGGCAACGAACAGGGCGTCGAATTTGCCGCGCTCGGCGGTTTGCGCGATGTGTTTGAAGTGCTCGAAATCCAGGCTGGCATCGGCCTGTGCCAGCGGGTGGCGCCAGGCGGATACGTGGTGGCCGCTGTTGGCCAGGAAGGCCCCCAGTTTGAGTTGATCGGTACGTCGTGTCATGGACAGGCTCCCGTAAAAGGTCAGGCGCGGGGCTGGTGAGCCGGCCCCGCGGGCGGGGTCAGAAGTTGTACGTCACGCCGGTGTACCAGTAGCCACCGGTGGTGCCGTAAGGCGAAAAGGTGCCGTACGGGAAGCCGCCGGAGCTGCTCACCAGGTCGGTGCGTTTCGGGTACTTGTTGAACAGGTTGTTCGCGCCGGCATTCAGGGTCACGGCCTTGGTCAGGTGGTAGTCGATGTTCAGGTCGGTGATCCAGGTTGGCGAGAAGCTGCGGTCGTAGATCTCGGCGGTGCCGTACTCGGTGTAGGAGCCGTAGCGGGTGAGGTTCAGGCTGGTTTCAAGTTTGTTGTAGGCCCAGGTGGTGCCCAGCAGCAGTTTGGATTGCGGCAAGCCGTACTTGAGGTTGCCCTGGCGCTGGCGGTCATAGCCACCGTCCGGGCCGAGGGCCTGGGCGGCCACGGCCGAGGCGTGGATCGAGTCGATCTGGGTGGTGTTCCAGTTGAACCCTGCGCTGTATTTCAGGTTGCCATAGGCACCGATGTCCTGGCGGTAGTCGCCCACCAGGTCGACGCCACGGGTGGTGGTGTCGAGGGCGTTGGTGAAGTAGGTCACCGCCTGGTTCGGGTTGAGCCCGGCTGCGGCGAGGATCGCGCTGATTTGCGGGGTGCCGCCCAGGTAGCCGGTCTGGGCGATGCGGTCCTTGATCACGATCTGGTAGGCATCCAGGGTGATGTTGGTGTTGTCGGTGGGTTGCAGGGTCAGCCCGAGGCTGTAGTTGGTCGACTTTTCAGGCTTGAGGGTGGTCGCGCCCAGCGCCTTGGCCACGTCGGAATTCACCGCGACGTTGCGGTAGTCGAACAGCTGGCCGTTGACGCTGGTTTGCGAGGTGGAGCTGTAGATCTGCTGGGCCAAAGACGGCGCACGGAACCCGGTGCTGAAGGTACCGCGCACGGCCAGGATCGGTGTCAGCTGGTAGCGGGTGGAGAACTTGCCGTTGGTGGTGGTGCCCGAGCCATCGTTGTAGTGCTCGTAGCGCCCGGCGAGGTCCACGTGCCATTTGTCGGTAAAGTCCTGGCCTATCTCGCCATAGCCGGCAACGCTGGTGCGGCCTTTTTCGGCGGCGTCGGCCGGGGTGGTACCGGCACCGGAGATGGTCCCGGGGGCAATCGGCGCGCCGTTGGCTCCGACATCAAACGGGCCGTTGGCGTAGGAGGCGAGGTCGCCCTTGCCGATCTTGTAGCTCTCGTAGCGCTGTTCCAGGCCCCAGGAAATCTGCGTCGGCTTGTACAGCCCAAGGTCAAACGCGCGGGTCAGGTCAAGGTTGTTGGTCCACTGGCTGAAGGTTTTTACGCCGGTGTCCACCGAGGTCGGCGAATTCGGTCCGTAGCTCAGGTTGTAGGTGTCGGTAAGCGTGGCTTGGGCATGGTCCTGGCCATAGGTGGTGGACAGGTCATAGTCCCAGTCGGCAACTTTGCCTTTGCCGCCGGCGGCCACCTGGAAGTCATTTTCAATGAAGCGCAGGTTGTCTTCGATACCTTCGGGGTAGGGCGTCTGGATACCGTTGAAACTGCCCGGCTGGTGGAAGGCCAGGGGTTTTTCCGAGTTGCGGTGGGTGTAGGTAGAGAACGAATACAGGGTCAGGTCATCACTCACCGGCAACTCGGCGTTGTAACCCAGGCTGAAGTTCTTGGCCTCGGGCAAGCCGGTGCCGTAGTAGGTGTGGCGCTGGCTGGTATTGCCGGCGCTGTCGGTGTACGGCGCTGCGTCGGAACGGTCCGAGACGTTCTGTTTTTTCACGTCCAGAGCAAGGTTGATAAAGCCGTCATTGGGCAGCGCGAGGCCAACGTTGCCGGTCTGGCGCACGGTTTCGCCGTCGCCGTTTTCATAGTTCTGGCCGTAGGTGGTGGACACACTGCCGCCGTGGTCGGTTTGCTTGAGCACGATGTTGATCACGCCGCCGATGGCGTCCGACCCATACTGCGCCGAGGCACCGTCACGCAGGACTTCGATGTGATCCACCAGGGCGGTGGGGATCATGTCCAGGTCCACCGGTTGCGAGCCGGAGTTAAGGGAGGTGGCGTTGTTCAGCAGCGCGCTGTTGTGGCGGCGCTTGCCGTTGACCAGCACCAGCACCTGGTCGCCGTTCAGGCCGCGCAGGCTGATGGGGCGCACGATGGAGGTCGAACCGAAGCCCGACGAGGCTGGCTGGTTGAGCGACGGCAGCACCTTGCTCAAGGCGCGGGTCAGGTCGCCCTGGCCGGTGGCGAGCAGTTGCTTGGAGGAAATCACATCCACCGGTGCCGGGCTCTCGGCCAAGGTGCGGGCCTGACCGCGGTTGCCGATCACCACGACGGTGTCCAGGGGGTTGTCGCTGGCCGGTGCGTCGGCGGCGAGGGTCAGGCTGCTGTAGCTGGCGGCCTCGCACACGGCGAGGAACAACAGGGTATGGGCGAAGGCCTTGCCGGGTTGGCGGCGGCCTGCGGCGCGTGATGAATTCATGATGTGCAGCACTCCAGTGTGGTTAGGCGACGAGCCTTGTTCGAGGTCGGCTTGTTGAGTTCAAGCTCTGGTGGAGGCAGGAGAGCAAAGGCTGTGCCATCGCTGAAAAGACTTGGATAACAAGGAGTTGCCAGTCGGCTGGGGCAATGGTTGGTGTTTTTCTAACAGGCGCGAGGGCAGGCTGTTGGTTTTTGTGCAGCGGATTTTTGCGCGAGTTATCCGGCGTACTGTGGGGCTGGGGAGCGTCTCCTTGGCACAGCCCTTGCTCTTCCCACGGCATACCTGAACCCAAGGAAGCTTTTCTGTATGCCTAGACCCGGCCCGCGTAACGCCCTCACTGATATTCCCGGCCTTGAGGTTGGCCACGCTACAGACCTGCACGCCGATACCGGCGTTACGGTGATCCGCCCCGATGGTTTCTGGACGGCCAGTATCGACATTCGCGGCGGTGGCCCGGGCGGTCGTGAAACCGCGGCGCTGGAGCCGGAGAACATGGTCGGACAGCTTCACGCCCTGGTGTTTGCCGGAGGTTCGGTGTTTGGCCTGGGGGCCGCGGATGCGGTGGCGGCGAAGTTGTCCCAGGACCAGGTTGGGCTGCATTTGAAACCGGGTGCGCCGGCGATACCTATTGTGCCGGCGGCGGTGTTGCATGATTTGGCCAATGGCGGTGACAAGGATTGGGGCCTGGAGCCGCCGTATCGGCGGTTGGGGTTCGAGGCATTGGCCAATGCCGGTGCGGACTTTGAGCTGGGTTCTGTCGGGGCTGGGCGTGGGGCGATGGCTGGGGTTTTGAAAGGTGGGCTGGGTACGGCGTCCCTGGATCTGGGCGACGGGTTGGTCGTGGCCGCCTTGGTCGTGGCCAACCCGATTGGGTCGGTCTACATGCCTGATGGCGAGACGTTCTGGGCCTGGCCTTGGGAGGTGGCGGGGGAGTTTGGTGGGGCGCGGCCGGTGACGGAGATGGATTGCAGTGATCCGATGCCGGAGTTGTCGCGGCTGGATTCCATGGGGCGCCTGCAAGCGGGGGCCAATACCACGCTGGTCGTGGTGGCGAGTACGGCGCGGTTGACGGTTGCCGAGTGCAAGCGGGTGGCGATTATGGCCCAGGACGGGATTGCCCGCGCGGTGCGGCCGGCGCATTTGCCGTTTGATGGGGATACGGTGTTTGCGTTGGCCTCGGGGGCGGTGGAGGTGACGGACGGGCCTCGGCGGCAGGTGGAAATAGGGCGGATTGGGTCGGCGGCGGCTGATTGTGTGGCCCGGTCGATTGCTCGGGGGGTGTTTGCTGCGCGGGGTTAGGGTTGGGTGTATATCCGTTATTTAGGTAACGGCGGCTATTGGTTCCGCTCTTACAGCGGGTCACTTTTGAAAAGCGCAAAAGTAACCAAAACGCTCTGCCCCGCCTGTCGGCACCTCGCCTAGGCTCGGTGTG
>NZ_JBUZVP010000044.1:0-34629 GCF_055409485.1 Pseudomonas sp. A125 | reverse complement strand
GTTAATCCGTCGCGCCCAGCCACTGCCAAAACCACCAGCCGATTTAATGAAAGATGGCCCGATTACGATCACTGCCCCGCTTATCTACTCTCTAGACGGGAATATCTGAGCAGCACTTGCAAAACGTTAAAGTTTTCTGACGGTGTGGATTACACGCCGATGGGTTCTCATATAGAGCTCCGGGAACTTAACGACAGGCTGTCGTGGCGCTGGCTGTTCAGTCGGGGAATTTGAAGCCTGCGTCTTGGAGAGCCTTCAGGCGCTCACAGAGGCCGACGTATTCCCTGAGTTCGGAGAGGCTTTTTGCATCGAGGGTTGATTTCAGTTGCTTGACTGCCTGGGTGATCTCGGCAGCTTCGCGAGTAACCGTTTGCCTGAATACCCGAAGCTCTTCGATGTTTTCTTTCTTGATCTCTTCAAACACATGCTTGGCGTTGATCACGCCGGAATATGCAGCCTCTAGGGAGGCAGTCGTTTCCTTTACGCGGTCCTGAAGCTGAAGGCTTTTGGCCAACAACTCTTCGTAGCTGGAAATCTCCGAGGACAAAAAGTCCTCTCTATTGGGCTGGCTCATACATTCCTCCGTTGATTTCTAATGCCGCCTCATAGAAGCGGCATCAGTAAATCTGTGGCGCCGTAACCCGCTACTGGCGTCGGTCACCGGCTTGAATCAAATGTCACTCCAGCCGCGGGCCTTTCGGCTTGTTCTCCCGCTGGATAACTGTTCTTGGCGCTTTACGCTGCACGCCCGGGTCAGTTGCCAACCCTCTGAACCGTTTAGGCCGGTTCATCGCTGCCTTTGAATCTGGGCCGGTGGTGATCCGGCAAGGGGTGTCGCTAAAGAGCGGCGCAGGTTTCTCTGCTGGCGATTCGCTTTGGCGTCTCGATGGATGTAAATATAGGCAATCCCATATTTATCGTCAATGGGTATTCCCATATATTTTATGGGAGGCGATAAAAAGCCCGCTCAACGGCGGGCTCTTTTATGAGTCGCAGTACTCGCGCCAGCCGATCCTGACGGCACCGTCATCTAGGTGCTCGACCCGTATGCCGGCGGTGTCGCCGATGTCCTGGATGACTTGGTGCCAGGCTTCAGGGCTTTCGTCCTCGCGCCTTGATACCTCGACCAACTGAATCCTCTGGACCCGGGGAGAGGCGATTAAACCTTGCAGGCGGCGGCCAACAAGCTCGTAGGAATTTCGCGGTTTTGATGTGGGGTAGTGTGCCTGGTTCATGCTTCGCTCCTTGCGAATACTGTATGCATACACAGTATTGATGCTGACACATCTTGGCAATAGAGCTGCAAGAAGTTTCATGCATAAATGCATATATCGCATGATGATGGGGCTTATCAAAACCGCGAAGAAGCTTTTTATCAAATGGATGTCTAATTGCCATCATTTCGATACAATCGCGCCCGGCTGAACATCAGCTATGCCAATGACGGCGCAACGGAGTGATGGTATGAAGATGGGGAAGGTGGCAGGTGCCACCGCTTTTGCTGCAATGATTACTCTGGCCGGCTGCGCTAGCATTGTGAGCGATAGCAAGCCGAAAGTTGGCCTTTACAGCCTGCCTACAAACGCCAACTACGTAATCAAAAACAGCAGCGGAGACGTGCTGCTGAAGGGCGTTACGCCAGGCACCGCGATTTTGGAGACTAGCCGAGGCTACTTCAAAAGCCAAAGCTATAACGTCACCTTCCAGAAGGAAGGCTACACAGAGACAACTGTTCCTTTGAAATCAACTGTTAGCGGTTGGTACTGGGGCAACCTGTTGATCGGCGGCTTGATAGGTATGCTGATAGTGGATCCACTCACAGGCGCCATGTACACGCTGCCAGAGGACGCCACTGGAAAGCTGAACCCTGTCGGTCTTGTACCTTCATCGCAGCCGCAAGTCTCAGCCGCCTCGCAATAAATCGCAGACAAAGAAAAGCCCGCGATGGGGGGTAGCGGGCTTAAAGGGATGATCGCTAGGAGCTGGGGTAACCATAAGCGCTCTGCTGTGAAAGGTTTGTGAAATGCTGATCGTCATACTAGCGAGAGTAATCATTCTGCGTTGAACTGGGAATTCATCTTCTTGGGAGAAACTCGTAGTTCCGGCAAAGCGACGGCTTCAGGCCATCGGAGCTCCTGCCGGCGTGTGTCAGTGCTTGCAAGTCTGATGACCTTCGCATGAACGTAGGCTACCTCCTGGCTTACGACATGGGCTACGTAGGTCACGCTAACGCATACGCTGACCAAAGCAGTGATCTTGACGAGCCTGGCGGTAGTCGGTTTCATGCAGCCCCCTCCATACGGATGCGAGCATCGATCCTAACTGGTAAGGGCAGAAACAAGAAGCCCGGCACTGGGCCGGGCTTGATGACGGCTGCTTATGCTGCTACCGCCAAGGTATCAGCTCTAACAAGCACCAGGATCTTCACAAGGCGGCCTTCAGAAGGACTTTGCATTCGGCGTCGTATTTTTCACGCAGCTTGGCAGTGCTAGCTGGCGTCATCGGCCCTGGTGTCTCTTTGTGCAATTCCACCATTTTTTGCGCAACTTCTTCCTGAGCCTGCGGGGTATAGCCAGCATGCACCAATAGTACATAGGAGGCTCTTGAGGACTGACTGCGGCTTATGTCTGGCTGGTCACCAGCTACTGAAAGCACTTCGTAGTAGGCCGCGCAGTGGATGTCTCTTTCTTTTTTGGTGTCGGCATGGGCGGTTAAGGAGATGCAGGTGAAGATGGCGCATAAGGCCAGCGGCATCGAGGATAGGCGCATGAAAACGAGTCCATTCGAGAGGGAGGGCACAGATTTTATCATCTCAAGTTGGAGATACAAGAAGCCCGGCGCTGGGCCGGGCTTATTCAAGGCTTGTAGAGCCAATTTCTCTCTTCGGCTATCGTCCGAAGCAGCTTGGATTTTCGCTTGATATCGTTTTTATCGTTGCCTTCAAAGTCAATTATGGCGTGCTCTTTGAAGGGCTCCGGATCAGGAAGAGCCTGAAGATTCAGGGCTCCACATTCACCAACTGTCACAGAGACGACACCTACCGACCTAAGCCCAAGTGATTCGACAAAGTGGGAGTAGGCGTTTGGTGGGGCAATTAGGTCCCCATCATAGCAAGAGAGCTTTTTATCGTCCTTTGGTGTGGGGCTGAATGCTTGGGATGTGATCTTTCCGTCCTGAATAAAGCTTGGATTAATTTGACGGAGAAGATGGGTGCTTTCCTTCATTAAATTTCTCCCTTCGCGGCTTTGGACACTACATCTACGAGTCGCCGCACATGATCTTGATTATCCATGGAAAGCACTTCGAACAATTCAATTAAGCTCTCTGTATTGAGCCCGTGAAGATCTCCGACCTTCGTGGTCAAATCGATTTCCAAGCTTAAATCTTGATTTCCTGTTCTCCACTCAAGCTGAATACCGCCATCCTCAGTTGGGTAAATATAGGGATTGGGCAGGGTCGACGGATAGTTTTCCGTAAAGAAGACTTCTAGCCAATCGAACTCCGCTGCACTAGGAACGAAGCCACGACCATCCAGCCAACCGACCTTCAACAGTCTCAGCTCGTCAATCCTGGCCAGTGGGTCGTTGGTATCAATGATAGCTGCGTCCTCGATTAGGTCGAAAGAGTGTAGCCTTTCGTACCGATCAAATCGACCGACACCGGAAACTGAGACTTTAACGCCTGCACGATATCCTCTCGTGGCCTCAAGAATAGTATCCAGGTGAATAGCGTCAACGTTGGCAGAAATTTTCCTGCCTCCAGGTATCTGCAGTTCGAAGCTCATCTTGTCCTGGTCTAGCTCGGAAACGAGGCCTCTAATCGTAACCTCATCGGTTAGCTCCTCGTTCTGCGATGCAAGCAACAGGCGTCTTCTGGTGAGTTTGGTCAGACGAGCCGGTCGGGCTTTATCGGGGAAAAATTCGAGTATTTCACCATCCCGCAAGCCTCGACCGAATCTGTCAAAGTACCCAAGCAAATTTGCCGGGAGATGCTTCGTGATAGGTTCGTTGTGCTCTGCTGCATCAATTGCATTACCAATAGCTTGCACTGCTCTGAAGAAGTAGTCCTCGTTGGCCGCAGGAAATAGCCCGGCCGATGGATCAATGTAATCAATGGCAATAGCAGGTTTGGCACTTCCCTTATTGACGCCGGAAAGGGCGATTGATAGTGCATCCGTAAACCCTTTCGGGGCTCGTATTCGGTTGTTGTCTTCTACAAATTTCCATTTGGCGACGGCAATAACGAACTCCTCAAGGACGGCGATATCCTTAAGCAGTTCTAGAGGAATGGTGTGATCTTCAAATCTAACACCGACAAACCTGGGCTCTATTAATGGTCTTTTCATAAGCTATCCCTGCTTCTAATTTTTCAACCCAAGATAGCCTACAAATAGGTTATCTGATCAGTAAAACTTCTGCAGCGCCTGCACCACTACGCCCACGATCCGGCAGTTCTCGTCGACTGCTTCGATGGGGTAGCTCGGGTTCAGTGGCTTCAGGAACAGCCGGCCGCCATCGCTAACCAGCTTCTTGAATGTGGCTTCGTTGCTGTCTGGCAGCTTGGCCACGACCAGCTTACCTGGTGCGACTTCAGCCTCAGTGTCCACCAGGATCAGCGTGCCCTCGGTGATGCTCTGGCCGGCGGGCGCTGTCATCGAGTCGCCTTTGACCGTCAGCCAGAACGCCGGTCCTTTGGAGTCGTACTCCGAAAACTCGTAGGTGTCGGAGATTCCGGCCGGGTAGGGCTCCACTGCTTCCGCCCAGGCGCCGGCGGCAACCCAGCTCACAACCGGGTAGCGGAATGATTTGGTGGGCTGGGCGGCAATTGAAATGTTCGATTCCGCAGAACCCGCACTCGACCCCAGTGCCAGCATTGGTCCGATCTCATCGGAAAGCCATTTGGCGCTCACCCCGCACGCGTCGGCGATCTTCACGACGTGCGCGGTGGCTTTCGATTTTCCACGCTCAAGGTCAGAAATCGACGTCTGCGTGATGCCAGCTTTAGCGGCCAATTCGCCCTGGTTGAGCTTGGCGTGCCGGCGCGCTGTCTTTAAACGATCTTTGAATTCCATCCGGCGAGTATTACGGGTGCTCCCATATCCTTGCAAATCGGTATTCCCATAAACTACTATATGGGTATTCCCGTATGGAGGGGCAGCATGAACACTATTTATAAGGACCTCGTTGCCTTCTTCGGCACTCAGGAGGTCACGGCTGAAAAGCTCAAGGTTGATCAAAGCACCGTTTCCGGTTGGGTTCGCGAGAAGCACGGCATGTCTCCAGTGGTTGCCAAGCGAGCGGAGGCGTTGACCGGAGGTGCTTTCAAAAAAGAATCCCTTTGTCCGTCGTTTCCATGGGCCGAGATGGCTGCCTAAGCGACATCCCTGTCCGCCGTTCCATTGAAGCCAGATTAGAAGAGAGCAGTCCCCATGCAAACGTCCAGTTCCAGACACACCGTACAAACCCGTGATCAGGTGCTGGTCGCCCATGCACAAAACCAGATCGCACGCACCAGCCTGAGTCAGGACGACTTCGCCCAGGCTTTGAGCCGCGAACTGCACCTGTCGATTCCTGATCGCGCCCAGAAGAAAGACGTTCCTGACTTCAACTCTGCGGAACTGACCGCCGATGTAAATGAGTTTGTTAAGGCTACCGGCCGCTGGCTCAAACGTGTTCAGCGCTGGCTGTCCGGTGACCAGGAAATGCCGTCCTGGCTGGAAGAGTCGTGGGTCAACGCTCTTGAACCCGAATTCCGCGATCACTGTGTGAACGAGCTGGCGAGCCGCCACGGCCTGACCGGCGCCCGCCAGATGACCAGCGACCAATGCGCGAACAAAAGCTTCGGCGCACTGATCCGTGCCCTTGGCGATGTGATCGACACCGGCAGCGAAGTGTTCGACGACCAAGTGATGTGCGAACTGGATCTGCCGCACTTGCCAGCGTTCGCCAAGCAGTGCCGCCAGGTTGAAGCGAAGGCGGGGGAGTTGGGGCGTCGTGCGGAGCAGTTGCTCGCCCGGGCGCGGCCATTGAAATCCATCGCCTGAATTCCAGGCACAAAAAAGCCGACGTACGAGGTCGGCTTCTTCAACTGCTTTAAGCGAGAGAAATCATGCCAAACATTTTTGCGTTA
This sequence comes from Pseudomonas sp. A125, assembly GCF_055409485.1. Classification (NCBI taxonomy): domain Bacteria; kingdom Pseudomonadati; phylum Pseudomonadota; class Gammaproteobacteria; order Pseudomonadales; family Pseudomonadaceae; genus Pseudomonas; species Pseudomonas sp. A125. The sequence goes on along the minus strand of NZ_JBUZVP010000044.1, from coordinate 28,500 downwards.
CACAACCCTCGGGGATTCACCCGTATGGACAATAGCCTTATGGAGGCATTGGCTACGGTTGACCTGCCAGCGCGTGAGCTGCGCGTGCTCATGGCCATTGCACGCCAGACCATCGGCTATCAACTGGAAACCAAACGCCTGACTGCCGACGATATCGGCAAACAGACCAACTTGCGCCGTGACGTCACGTCGAAGGCGATCAGCCACCTCCTTGAGCGCCGGATCATTTTTCGCGTTGGCGGGAGCCGTGGGGATATCGGCATCGCGCCTGTCCGTGAGTGGTCTTTCTTCGAAGAAAAACAACCGAGTCTCACTGAGACCAAAACGTCTCACTCAGACAATATCGTCTCACTGAGACCGCCTGCGAGTGAGACCAAAACTGCTCACTCCCTTCTTTATACAAAGAAAGAACACCTATTAACTCTTTCTACGAAAGAGATTAATCCGCCCCAAGAGCCGGCCGAACCTCCGAAGCCTGATCGCAAGACTCCGTTCGGCATGGCGCAGTTGTTGGCCGACAACCCTCACAACGTCCCTGAGCAACTGCTGGCCGACTGGCTGACACAGCGCAAAGCCAAGCGCGCCGCAGTGACCGCCACCGTCTGGGCGACCGTGAACACCGAGCTGGCCAAGTGCGCCGAGGCCGGGATCACCGCAGACGATGCAATCACCGAAGCGCTGAATTCCGGTTGGCAGGGTTTCAAGGCTTCCTGGGTGATCAAGCGCCTGGCTGAATCCGCACCGGCACCTGCCCCTCAGTCGCGCCACACCGGCTTTGCCGAACGGAACTACACCGACGGCCTGATCCAGCGGGAGGACGGTTCCTATGCGATCTGAGCCTGCCCAGCAAACCCCTGAACTGCCGCCGGGTACCCGCATTCAGCCCGCCGAGTGCGAGACCCACGGGCACTACGACCAGAAGATTTTTCCGGTGCTGGGCAAGGAGCTGAAAAGCGGTTGCCCTGAGTGCGGCCGGATCATCCGCGAGAAGGCCGAAGCTGCAGAACTGGCCAACAGGGCGATGGAGCTCCGTATGGCCATGGAACGCAAGCTTGGCGCCGCGCTGATCCCCAAGCGCTTCGCCAGCAAGACCCTGGACGGCTACGTCGCCACCACCACGGAACAGCGAAAGGCGCTGAACACCTGCCGCCGGTATGCCGCTGAGTTCGCGCAGATCGCCGAGACTGGCCGCTGTCTTTTGCTGCTGGGTAAGCCTGGCACCGGAAAGACGCACCTGTCCGTGGCCATCGCCAACGAGATCATGGGCAAGTCCAGCGCGACGGCCGTATACCGAACCATCGGCGCCGTGTTGCAGGCCATCCGCGCCACCTACGACCACTCCAGCGACCAGAGCGAGAGCCAGATCCTGTCGAGCCTGATCAGCCCCTCGCTGCTCATCCTGGACGAGATCGGCGTCAGCAAGGAGAAGCCCAGTGACTTCGAGTTGACGACCCTGTTCGCGATTATCAACGGCCGGTACGAAGAACTGCGCCCGACGGTGATCGTTTCCAATCTGGACGGCCAGTCGCTGCCGGCTGCCATTGGCGAACGCTGCATTGATCGGCTTCGGGAGGGCGGGGTGATCGTCATTCCGTTTGAATGGGAATCGCAGCGCGGCAAGGAGGGATTTTGAAATGACTGACTACACCGAACTGAAGCGGGCCGCATCTGCTGCGAAAAACTGGGGCGGCGAAGTGGGTGAGAGCCGGTGGTACGCCGCTGAGTGCTTCAAGCGGCCTTATTTCAGCGTCCAAGACGCTGCGTTCATTGCATCTTTAGACCCCGGACGAGTCCTGGCCCTGATCACCGAGAATGAGCATCTCGCCATGTGCGCCCGGCAGTGGGAAGAGGCCGCCATGCAATGGGGTGCCGAGCGAGACCAGCTCAAGGCCGAGAACGAGGCGCTGCGCGACGATATTGAGCAGAACCGGTACGACGCCAACGTATGGCGCAATGGTGAAGAGTCGGTCTGGATCGAGGTCTTTAATAGCGAAGGCGACGATCCATTCATCAGCGCTATCATCGGCCAGATCACTGTCGAGCAACTGGCCTTGATCCAGGCTGAGATCCTTGAGTATCGGGAAGACTATTTCGAGAAGGGGTGGGGACTTTACGTTTTCAAGTGCCGCCACTGCCAGGCGCATTACGACAACGTGGGCATGACTGAGCCCGCTCACTGGGAGACTGACTTTGAGTCGTACAGTCCTTTCCCGTGGGAAGAAGAGGCCGCCGCCATGGGCAACGGAGAGCAGTCATGACTGAGCTCTATTTCATGATGGCATGCATGCACATCGGCCTTCTGACCGGGCTGACACTGGAGAGGAAGACCAGCTTTAAGCTTTCCGCCACGATCTGGCTCGGCAGCATGTTGTGGCCGGCGCTGCTGACCGTGTTCTTCTACGTCAAGTGGCGCGATCGCCCGGCGGTAAAGCCATGACCAGCCTACAGATCCGCAACGAATCAGACCGCAACAAGGCCATGGGCTACATCGCCGGCCTGGACCTGGCCAAGCCGAAGAAGCTGGCCATCACCGAAGTGGACCGCAGCGGGGAGCAGAACAAAGCCCTGCACGCAGCGCTGGCCGATATCGCCTCTCAGGTCGAACACGCCGGGAAGAAGTGGGACGTCCTGATTTGGAAGCGCCTGCTGACGGCCGCTTGGCTACGCGAGTCGGGCGATCAACCGCAGATGATACCTGCGGTAGACGGCAACGGCTTCGACGTCATCTACGAGCGCACCAGCAAGCTCACCGTAAAGCAGTGTTCGGAGTTGATCGAGTGGGTTTTTGCGTTTGGCGCCGAGCACCAGGTGCGCTGGACACAAAAGGATAATTGGGGAGGGCGCTACTGATGAGCCATAACTTCAAGCCGGGCGACTTGGCACTGGTGATTTCAGGTGGGTACTTGGGCGAGACCGCGGAACTGGTGCGATTTGTAATGCCTGGCGACCTGATCATCTCACCAACCACGGGCAAGGTTTACGAGTTCAGGCCGGCGGCCGGAGTAGGTGGATGGTTGTGCAAATTCAGATGCATGCATGCGGTAAAGCACGAAAAGAACCTGATGCCCCTACGCGGCAACTTCACATATGAGCAACAGAAAGCCAAGGAGGCTGTATGACCATCGAACGGAAGCCGGCCAAGCCGAAGAAATGCCGAGTTGCAACGTGCAGGGCCTCATTCGTGCCTTCGCGGATGGGTCAGGCGGTGTGCAGCCCGGCCTGCGCAATGATCGACGCACCCAGGCATGAGCCGAAGGCGCGTAAGGCGCTGGCGGACATCGAACGCAAGGACATCAAGGTCCGCAAGGAGAAGCTGAAGAGCCGCGGCGATCACATGCGCGAGGCCCAACAGGCGTTCAACGAGTACATCCGCACCCGGGACCAGGCCGCTGGCCACTTCTGCATATCCAGCGGCAAGCCACTGGACTGGAGCGGCAACGCAGTAGATGCAGGTCATTACCGCAGCGTCGGCTCTGCTCCGCACCTTCGCTTCGATGAACGCAACTGCCACGCACAGAGCAAGCAGGACAACCGGTTCCTGTCTGGCAACGCCGTGGACTACCGGATCGGCCTGATAGCGCGAATCGGCCAGGAGGAGGTCGACGCCCTGGAATCGGACCAAAGCGTGCGCAAGTACACCGTGGATGACATCAAGGCCATTAAGGCCGAGTACCGGGCAATGACCAAAGAACTGAAGAGGGCGGCAGCATGAATTATCAAAACGTTATTTCGGCAGTCGTCCGCGCTCTGGCAGCGGAAACCATCAATAGCGCCGGCGGGTGCAACGTTGAACCGCGCGTGCAGACCAGCAAGCTCAAAGGCGAGATCACCGGCAAGGATGCTGCGCTGCTCGCCGACTGCATCGTGCACAAGCTGCTGCACGCCCAGCTCAGTCCGCGCCACTGGAACGCGCTGGTGGCGAAGTACAGCACCCACCGCGGGCGCAAGATCGATTCCATTGGGAGGCTTGTCGCAGTTGTGCCATCGCCGGCGCCACTGCGCTTCACCCAGCAGGCAGTACTGGTCTGGGCTGTGCCGCAGCAGTCGAAAGGTATCCAGCGCGCCGTGGTCGAGGTCAAGGCTCCAAAGCATCGGGAAAACAAGGATGAGGGGCAGTGGGATTGGCGCAACAAAGCGGCCGACGCCGATGCTGCTCGCGCCAACAAGCACGCCAGGTCAGTGGCTGAAACGAAGCCGGGTGAGATGATCGTCCTCGCCGAGTCGAACTACGACATGACGAACTGGGACTCCCAGGGCCTGACGGAGCGCACCTATCAGCGCTGGAATAAATCCATCAAAGGGGCCCTGGAGTCCATGGTTGATGAAGCTCTGGTCGAGGCCCAGCACATGCTTGAGGCGGTTGGCGTGCTGTCGGTAGAGGCTGCATGAAAATAGTCCCTCAAAAGGGCTTGCAATATCATGTCGCCATGTCGCATTATTCACCCATCCTGTCATTCCTGCTTGTGTAGGACTGACTTGCAAGAACCCCGGCCATCGTGTCGGGGTTTTTCGTTATTACCCTTCTGTTAGAAAACTTGGTGACCTACTATGGCCTTTCTCATTGATTTGCTAGAGGAAGGCGCCTTGACTGATTTTTCGGATATTCGAAACGCGTACGCCAAGCATAAAACAGCGCAGGATGCTTACTGGAATGATCTTCAGACGAAGGCATACAGTATTTATCGAGGTTTTGAGCATCACGTTGGCTTGGCTGGGCAGAAGTTCGCCACGCCAGGTAAGCCAGAAGAAGCCTACTGTCAGGTTGGCGTCATGGAGTCGGGCAAATTCAAGCAGGTACTCGGGCCTTCGTTTAGCGGTTCCGATTTGCAAGTTGAGTTTGCTATTCGCCTTGTCGTCGATGAGTCACCTATCTCGTTACCGAAAAAAGCTCTGATCATCCAGCTGCGACTTGGAAAGTCCAAGGGTGGCTACTTGGCTCGCCTGAAAACGAGCGAAGGCTGGTTTGATTTCTCTATTTCTTTCGCATTCGCGGAAAGCGAATTGAAGAATCTTTATGAGGCGATTGCGCTGGATGTGATTGACTCAATGGATGAATCAATTTTCGGTTGAAGCTTCATTCAAAGAGCCCGGCCACTGCGCCGGGTTTTTTATTGCCCAAAGAAAACCACCACAAGGAATGCCGAATGATGAAGCGAATGTCCGCTTACCTGGGCTTGGCGCTTGCCGCCTGCCTGTCCTGTATCTCCATGTCGGCATTCGCCGAGCCCGTGGCCTATGCCTACCGATCCGCCGTGATGCTGGCCGATCTGCCAAGCGTCGGCGTGAAACGGCTGGAACTAACCCTCGCTATGTGGCGAACGGGTAGCCAACCCACTGACGAAGGCATCGCTTCCAACCTGCGCGTATCCAGCAATCACTTTGTGATGGCCTCGGCCAAGCCTGTGCCTGATGGCGTCGGGCTGACCCCCTGCTGAATACACTTAGAAGAAATAGAAAGCCCGGGAAAATACCGGGCTTTTTTATATCTCCGAGGAGCGTCGCTACCTAAGTGGATGTTTTCTCGGATGTACTTTTGGGGGCGACTCTGCATTCAATCGAAAAGATTCGATTTTGCTTCCTACTGGTTACGGATTTGCTTTGCGCCGAAGCCGGCAATCACCCAGCGAAGCGCCCAAAGACCTATTAGGAGTGCAATGCAGCAGGATATCCAGCCTCCCAAATACTCCATTCGCGACTCAAACTTTCGTTGATTGTAGTTTTTTACGATCGCGCTCATGGATGCACTGAGAGCGTCGATGTCTTGTTGGATATTCTCAGTAGAACGAGCTGGCGTTTTTCCCTCTGCAGCAGCCATCTTTTCTATATGAAGCGGGCCGATTCTTGAGTTGTGGTAGTCAAGAGCATCGTAGGGATATGTCGGGAGGTTTTCACTCCCCACCCAGGCGAAGCCAATGCCCAGTAGTACAGCGCCAACGATCCATACTCGCCACCATCCATTTATTTTGGTCATCTGCCTCTCCTTACAAAAGCGGGATTATCTCTTCTTGCTTCAACAGGGGGAAGACCCTCACGGTTTGCGTAATTTCAGCCTCGCCATTGTGCGGGCTTGTTCGTTTTCGGCCCCGCCACACCCTTCGCACTGAGAAGGGAGTGCCGCCGGGGCTGACCTATTACTGGCCAAGGCCATTTTCTTCATGGAGTGACGATGGATCCTACTGACCTCGGCCCAGGCACAGCTACCTGGCTGGGCGGTAGCGCCACCGTTGTACTGGGCGGCCTGCTTTGGTTGCGCCGCTTCCTTTCCAAGGATGCGACTGACCGCGCGATGGATAGCGCCGATATCGGTACGCTGAAACGTCTGAATGAACTGCTCAACCAAGAGCGCGCCGCCCGCAAAGAAGCCGAGGCCCGCGCCGATCAATTTGCGAAAGAGCGGAATGATCTGGCCGCCGCCGTTGGGCGCATGGAAGGCAAGATCGAAGCGCTGACCAGCCAGGTCGCTCAACTCACTGACCGCGTGACGCAACAGAGCGACGAGATCACTCGCCTGCGCACCAAGCTGGGAGGTATCGCCTGATGGACAGATGCGCATTGGAATTTATCGCACGCCGCTGGTGGCGCCGGGCCGAGGTCTGGGCAATCGCTGTCGTGCTGGTGGGGGGTGGCGCCGTTCTCGGTTACCAGGCCGCCTACTGGTCTCTTGCCGAGAGCCAGAGCAACCAGGTGACCGACATTCGCAAGGCCTACGACACCGCAATGGGCGAGCGCGACAAGCGCCTGGAAGAGCTCACTCGCCAGACTGGTACCGCCGCAGAGAAGGCCACCAAGGCAGCAACGTCTGCGGCCCAAGCAGTCGACAAGGTTGACGAAGCTCTAAACCGGACAGCCCAGTAATCCGCGCCACGTTTTCGAATGCGCCAAATCGTGGCGCGGGACAATCCAATGAAAGTAATCGTAACTAAGCTGCTGGGTTCGGCCGAGGTCGAGTTCCTGCGTGAAGGTGTGGTCGTTCACCGTGAACGTTTTACCGGCAAGACAGATTCCGAATACCGTCGCACGATCGCCACCAAGGAGCCGTTCGACAGCCACCGCTGCCGGTTTGTGACGGCAACGCCTGCTGATCGCGCATTCCAGTACGAGGTTGCACCGTGAGCAAAGTGACTCGCCTGCGGCACGTTCTGCTAATGAGTCCGGACGTCAATGCAGCGGTAAGCGCTCTCGACAAGGCTATCGCCGAAGCCGTTGACGCTGCCAAGGCTGCCGGACTGCCTCAAGGCCTAGTCGTCAGCTTGCTCCACGGCCATGCACATGCACAAACCCATCAGATGGTGACCGAATGACTGTCAAAGTTCTGGAGTTCAAGCGGGAAGACTGGCGCGATGCCGCCAAGACCCTGCGCAAGATCGCCGACGACCTCGATGCAGGTGAGCATCCGGAGTGCACCGTAGGCGCCCTTACGCTGATCGGTGCGAAGGGAGAGGTGACCGTGTTCGGCCTCGGCCCAAAGTGCGACGACCTGCAATGCCTGGGTGCGATGCGCCTGGGTGAGCAGAAGCTGATTGATGTGCTGCTGCAGACTGACTGACGTCTCTGCTATTGAAAGAATATTGCCCGGCGCATATGTTTGCAGCTCATTCATGCAAGGAGCTGTGAGATGTCGGATATTGTTAAAGGCGCTGTAGTTCAACTGAAGAGTGGCGGACCAAAAATGACTGTCACAGAGACTGGTAATTATGGAGGAGAATGGGGCTCGGGACCTGAAGAAGGCGCAAAATGCGTGTGGTTTGAAAAGAGCAAACCAGAAGAAATGGTTTTTGATATTGCTGTTCTGACCTTGGCTTAACCCAAGAGATTCAGCGGGCCTCGCTCTAATGCGAGGCCTTTTTGTATCCGGAGTTACCTAATGACAACCAAGCACCCCGACTGGGAGGCAATCGAACGTGCCTACCGGGCCGGGTTGCTTTCGGTTCGCGCGATAGGTGAGTCGCATGGTGTAAACCACGCGACCATCCTGAAGCGGGCAAAGAAAGAAGATTGGAAGCGCGACCTGACAGACCAGGTTCGAGCGGCAACCAAGCAGAAGGTAACCACGGCGGTAACCACCAAAAGTAACCAGTCAAAAGTGGTTACCGATGCCGAGATCATCGAAGAGGCATCCGACCAGGCCGCAGCTGTCGTCCTGGCTCACCGCTCTGGACTGGCTCAGTGGCGCGGCATTGCCGACAAACTCAGCGCAGTCCTCGTCGACATGGATGTGACCCCTGACAATGCTGGCGACTTCGCCCGATCCCTGAACGCTGGTGTAGATGCCCAGCTCAAGGTCATCAAGGGCGAGCGCCAGGCCTACAACCTCGACACCGAGACCGGCGACAAGACAGTCAGCGACCTGGCTGCACTGATGGACGATCTATCGAAGGAAGCCTGACATGAAGCCCGAGCACTTGAAGCTGCTCCGGGACAAGCGCTGGCGGTTGAACAACCTCTACTTCATCACCGACAAGCAGGGCAAGAAGGTTCGCTTCCGGATGACGGACGAGCAGATCGAATACTTCGACGGGATGCACACCCGAAACATCATCCTGAAGGCTCGGCAGCTTGGCTTCACCACCGAGTGCTGCATCATCCAGCTGGACGCGGCGCTGTTCGAGTCGGCCAAGTGTGCGTTGATCGCTCACACCCTGAATGACGCCAAGCGCCTGTTCCGGGAGAAGGTCAAATATGCCTACGACAACCTGCCTGCTGAGATACGCGCTGCCAACCCTGCTTCTAACGATGCTGCTGGTGAGCTTGTGTTCAGCAAGGGCGGATCGCTCTACGTGTCCACGTCCTTCCGGGGCGGGACTCTACGGTATCTGCACGTATCCGAGTTCGGGAAGATCTGCGCCAAGTTTCCCCACAAGGCCAGAGAGATCGTCACCGGCGCCTTCGAGGCTGTCGCTACCGATTGCTTCGTCACGATTGAATCGACGGCGGAGGGCCGGGCGGGCTACTTCTTCGACTACTCGCAGAGTGCCGAACGCCAGCAGCTAGCCGGCGTGGCCCTGGGCTTGCTGGACTGGAAGTTTTTCTTCTTCTCCTGGTGGAAGAACAAGGCCTACTGGCTTGACCCGACTGACGTGGTCATCCCGCAGCGCCTGACCGACTACTTCAACGAACTGCACGCCAAGCACGGGGTTGTCACCAACGACGGCCAGCGCGCCTGGTACGCAGCCAAGGAGAAGACGCTCGGCGACGACATGAAGCGGGAATACCCTTCGATCCCCGTCGAAGCCTTCCAGCAGTCTGTCGAGGGTGCCTATTACGCGCAGCAGCTGACCAAGCTCTACGCGCAACAGCGTATCGGCGTGATCCCGAACAACAGCCACCTGCCGGTGATGACCTTCTGGGACATCGGTGTCGGTGATTCCACGGCCATCTGGTTCGTGCGCAAGGTCGGTGAAGAGTTTCACATCATCGACTACTACGAGAACAGCGGAGAGGGCCTGCGGCATTACATGAAGGTGCTCAAGGACAAGGGTTACACCTACTCCGAGCACTGGGGGCCGCACGACATTGATAACCGGGAGTTCGGCAGCGATGCCAAGACTCGCCGGGAGTTGGCTCAAGAGGGCTACGAGATCGACGGGCAGATTTACAGCATGACGTTCGACGTAGTCCCGAAAATTGGCATCAGCGACGGCATCGAAGCGGCGCGGGAGATTCTACCGCTCTGTGTGTTCGATGAGGCGAAGTGCGAACAGGGGATCAACTGCATCGAAAACTACCGCAAAGAGTGGGATGACAAGCGCGGCTGCTGGAAAGACAAACCACTTCACGACTGGACCTCACACGGGTCTGATGGATTCCGGTACTTCGCGGTGGCGAAGAGCGCCAGGAAGCCGGCAACCTCTATCAAAATGGGATACGCCCGATGAGCAACGACGTCTCCTTTAAGCGGGCGGAATACACGGCAGTGCTGGATCGCTGGGCGACCGTTCGCGACGTTTGCGCGGGCCAGCACCGGGTTGTCGATCGGCTGCCGTACATCAACGCACACGACAAGTCGCCGGAGAACGAAGACAGGAACCGGGCTTACCGAGAGCGGGCAGTGTTCAAGAACGCCACCGGGCACACCCGTAACGGGCTGCTGGGTCTGGCCTTCCACAAAGACCCGACGCTCTCGGTACCGAAGAAGCTGGAGTACCTGCAAGACAACGCCAACGGCTCCGGGGTGAGCATTTATCAACACTCCCAGGGCACGCTTGAAAAGGTGCTTGAAGCTGGCCGCCACGGCCTGTACGTCGACTATCACCAGGACGACGGCATCGGCGGGCACTCGGTGATCCTGTCCTACTGCGCTGAAGACATCATCAACTGGCGCACCGGCATGGTGAATGGTCATAGCGTGCTGACGCTGGTGGTGCTGCGGGAGTCGCCAGAGATACCTGACGGGTTTGGCTACAAGACAGCTGAACAGTACCGGGAACTTGCGCTGGAGGATGATGGTTTTGTCTGCCGCGTCTGGCGCCGGTCCGGTCCGAAAGGTGGCGGGCCGCTGGCGATCATCGAAGAGTTCAGGCCGGAAGGCGTCACTGGGCGTCTCAAGGAGATCCCATTCACCTTCGTCGGCGCGCAGAACAACGATCCAAGCATCGATGAATCGCCGCTCTACGACATCGCTATGATCAACTTGGGCCATTACCGGAACAGTGCCGACTACGAAGACAGCGTCTTCTGGTGCGGCCAGGCCCAGCCATGGATTTCCGGCCTGACCGAGCAGTGGGTGAAGCTACTCGAGGCGAAGGGGGTTTATGTCGGTTCGCGCGCGCGCCGATGCTTCTGCCTGCTGGTGGTGCATTCGGCTACGCGCAGCCGGCGCCGAATACCCTGGTCAAGGAGGCAATGGCCGACAAGAACCAGATGATGATCGAACTGGGCGCGCGGATGGTGGTGGCGTCACTGGCCGCCAAGACCGCAACGGAGTCCCGCGGCGATCAATCGGCATCTACGTCTGTGCTGGCTGGCTGTGTGGCGAACGTCAGTGAGGCCTATACCCGGGCGATCATGTGGTGCTGCGCCTACATGGGCATCGCTGACAAGAAGGTCGCCTACCAGGTGAATCAGGAGTTCGTCGAGCTGACGGCTGATCCGCAGATGATCACGGCCTTGGTTGGCTTGTGGCAGCAAGGCGGCTTCGCCAAGGCAGACCTCCGGGCTTACCTGCGCAAGCTGGGCCTGATCGCGCCAGAGCGCACTGACCTGCAGATCGACGGCGAACTGGAAGAGCAGGGCGACGGCCTGGGCTTGGACGACGAGGACAAACCAAATGGCGGTAAATCCGGCAGTACTTGATGCCACGATCCGGCACGCGGTCTTCCTCGAAAAGCTGAAGGCAGGGGAGGTGGGCAAGTTCGCTCCTTTCCTCAAGGAGATTGATCGCTCAATCCGCGACCGGATTACCCAGTCGGATCTGACCGAATACAACACGAAGCGCCTGGAAGCGTTGCTGAAGGAGGTCGACAGCCTGCTGCTGGGCATCTTCGACCGTTACAGTGCGCAACTGAACCTCGACCTGGTGGATATCGCCAACTACGAGGCTGAGTTCGAGGCGACCAGCATTGCCAGGTCGGCGCCGGTTGGTGTGTCGCTGGATGTGGTCGCGCCGACGGCCGCTGCAATTCGCACCGCAGTGCTGACGAATCCGCTCAGTGTGCGAGGCACCGGCGGCGGGAAGCTGCTGAAGGCCTTCATCAAGGGTTGGACCGGTGCAGAGCGTGAGCGCGTCACAGGCACGATCCGGCAGGGTTTCTTCGAAGGTCAGACGAACTTCCAGATCGTCCGCAGCATTCGCGGTACCAAGGCGGCAGGGTACAAAGACGGCATCCTGGCCACCACCAACCGCAATGCCAGCACGGTCGTTCACACCGCGATTCAGCACGTGTCGTCCCAGGCGCGGATGGAGGTGGCCAAGGCCAACACGGATATCGTGGAAGAGATCCAGATGGTGGCCACGCTGGACAGCAAGACCAGCCAGCAATGCCGCTCAATGGACAAACGTAAGTTTCCAGTGGATTCCGGGCCAAGGCCTCCGTTCCACCCGAACTGCCGTACGACGTTCGTTTTGCTCACCAAACTCAGCGCCATGTTCGCCAAAGGCGCTACGCGGGCTTCAGTGGGTGCTGACGGCGGGCAGCAGGTGAGTGCTGATCTCGATTACTACCACTGGCTCCAGCAGCAGCCAGCCTCGTTCCAGGACGTCGCCATCGGCCCCGTCCGAGCCAAACTGTTCCGGGAGGGCGAGCTGACCGTCGAGCGCTTCACTGAGCTGCAGCTTGATCGCAACTTTGCGCCGCTGACTCTGGTGCAGATGAAGGGGCTGGAGCCGCTAGCCTTCGAGCGAGCAGGGATCTAACCGAACAAATTCAATCAGCCGCCTCCGGGCGGTTTTTTATTGCCTGCAAAGCGGGCAAAACATACCCAAGGGGTGCATCAACGTGGCAGAAGAAAACGAAATCGACCCGGAAAACCCGGCAATCAAGGCCGCTATCGCGACTGCCGTTGAAGCATCCGTTTCCGGTTTGAAAACCAAGAACTCGGAACTGCTGGGCAAGCTGAAGGAAACCTCCGGCAAGCTGACCCAGTTTGAAACACAGTTTGAAGGCATCGACATCGACGCCGTCAAGGGCCTGCTCAGTCGAGCGGGGCAGGACGAAGAAACCAAGCTGCTGACCGAGGGCAAGGTGGACGAGGTGTTCAATAAGCGCACCGAGCGCCTGCGTGGCGAGCACGACAAGCAACTGAAGACGCTCGCCGGTCGCGCTGAGAAGGCTGAAGCCTTCGCCGCCAAGTTCCAGGGCAAAGTCCTGGGCGATTCGGTACGCGGCGCAGCATTGAAAGCCGGCGCATTGCCGGAAGCAACCGACGACATCATCTTGCGCGCCAAAGGCGTGTTCTCTCTGAACGAAGAGGGCGAAGCGGTCGCCGTTGACGAGAATGGCCAGACCATCCTCGGCAAAGACGGCAAGACCCCTCTGACTCCGCTCGAATGGGCCGAGTCTCTGCGCGAAAGCGCACCCCACCTGTGGCCAAGGGCTTCAGGGACACATGCCCCGGGCGGGGGCGGCGGCCAGGCTGCATCGAAGCGCTCCGAAATGACCTCCGAGCAAAAGCGCGATTTTCAGCGCAAGCACGGCCAAACCGCATATCTCGCACTGCCCAAGTAAGGGGAAAGACCCATGCCAACGACTGTAAACAGCGACCTGATCATCTACAACGATGAGGCGCAAACCGCATACCTGGAGCGCATTCAGGACAACCTGGACGTGTTCAACGCCTCGTCCAACGGCGCAATCGTTCTCGACAACGAACTGATCCAAGGCGACTTCCGCAAGCGCGCTTTCTACAAGCTCGGTGGCGGTCTGGAACACCGCGATGTCAACTCCGATGGCAAGGTCACCGCCAAGAAAATCGGCGCCGGCGAAGCTGTAGGCGTCAAGGCTCCGTGGAAATACGGCCCGTACCAGACCACCGAAGAGGCGTTCAAGCGGCGCGGTCGTGCGGTTGATGAGTTTTCCCAGATCATCGGCGCAGACGTGGCTGACGCTACAATCGAAGGCTTCATTGAGTACGCAACCGGCGCGCTCAAGGCCGCCATTGGCTCCAACGCCGCAATGGTGGTGTCTGCCAACATCGAAACCGACGGCAAGAAGACGCTGACCCGTGGCATGCGCAAATTCGGCGACAAGTTTGGCCGCATCGCGCTGTGGGTCATGCACTCGTCTGCCTATTTCGACATCGTTGATGAAGCGATCGCGAACAAGGTCTACGAAGAAGCGGGCGTAGTGATCTACGGCGGCCTGCCCGGCACCCTGGGCAAGCCGGTGCTGGTGACCGACAAGGCGCCAGTGGATGCAATCTTCGGCCTGCTACCGAATGCTGTGGTGATCACCGAGTCCCAGGCCCCGGGTTTCCGTTCTTACGACGTGAACGACGAGGAAAACCTGGCTATCGGTTACCGCGCCGAGGGCACCGTCAACATCGACGTGCTGGGTTACAGCTGGAAGGAAACCACGGGCGGTACCAACCCGACTCTGGCCGCCGTCGGCTCTGCTGCGAACTGGGTCAAGCACTCGGACAGCAACAAGGTCACCGCCGGCGTGATGATCAATCTCACCACCACGCCACCAGTCGGCGGCTGATAACCACCCCAGGAAGCGGTCAGTGATGGCCGCTACGGAGATTCCGATGGAACTCGTTTACACAAACCAGCTTGACGGCTTTGAGCCTGGCAAGCGTTATCGCGTCCCGGGCCTGTTCCGCAGTGTTGAGCGCGATGCAACGGCAGTGACCGTGGTGGGTGACTATCCCGAAATCGTCACGGCATACGAAGATGCTGGCGTCGATGTTGAGGTGGTTGCGTTGCCAGAGCCTGATGTTGTCGGTATGCAGGCGGTGGCATCTGGTGAGGAGTCCAAGCTGTTTGCCGATCTGCGAGCCGAGAATGGCGAAATGGTTCAGCTGATCGACGGCCTGGAGGCTGGCGAAATCCATCGTCCAGTGTCCGGCGACCTGGCGTTGCGCTTGTTTGACGTGCTGGGCACCATCCATGCTTCGGTTGGCGAGTTGACCACTGAACGTGACGGCCTGGCCTTGACTGTCGACGCGCTGCGCGCAGAGGTTGAAGTGCTGAAGAAGTCTGCCCTCACGCTGCCGGCTGATGAGACCGGTGAAATCGCGGCGCTGAAAACAAAGCTGGACGAAGCCAAGGTCCAATACCGGGCCAACGCCTCGAAAGAATCCCTGGAAAAACTCGTCGCTGAGTTGCCCAAGGAGTAATACTGCTGGCTGCCGGTGATCCGTCTGCCAATTTTCAAACCATTCCAGCGAGTTGACGCATGACACTCATCATCGAGGACGGCACCGGTAAGCCGGACGCCGAAAGCTACGCGAGCGCCGAGGATCTGGCCATGTATGCCGTGAAGTTCGGCACGGTCATCCCCACTGGTGTTCCCGAGCAGGAAGCGCTGCTGCGCCGGGCGGCCTTGGTGATGGATGGCATGACCTGGAAGGGGCGCAAGACGAGCAGCGAGCAGGGACTGTCCTGGCCGCGCCGGGAAGTACTGCTGGATCACGAGATCAAGCCGAACAACTACCTGCCGGCGCGCATTCAGTATGGCCAGATGGCCCTGGCCGCTGAGATCCATCAGGACGATATTGACCCGGTGGAGAAGCGCAAAGGCGCCGTTTTGCTGGATCGTGTTGAGGGGGCGGTGACGCGGCAGTACGCAGCGATCCCCTCTACCAGCAACCGGTTACTGCCGGCGGCGCCTGACCGGCCGAGCGCTACGCAGTTTGCGGATTATTTGCAGAAGCGTGGGCTGTTCGCTGTTCGTGCATAATTGTAATGTGGGGGAATGCGCAGGCTGATGCGCAAGGAAGCTACACGGGTTTGCCGGTGAAATTCCGGCGCTCCTGCAGGGTTTGCGACCAGCGTTGCCGGTTCGAGTCCGGACGGAACCTTGCATGCCGGGATCAGTTCCGGCACCCCGCACCCATTCAAAGGCCCAGCCATTGCGCTGGGCTTTTCACTTCTGGAGCCACCATGGCCTTCTACGACGAAATGGCCGTGATGGCTCTGGAGATGATCACTGAGTTCGGCCAGCCCGTGACCATCAGCAAGACTGAGCCGGGTGAGTATGATCCTGAGACGGGCGGCGAAGCGCCAGGCGCCACTGTTGAGCAAATCGCCCAGGGCATCCTGCTCGACTTCACCGGCTTGGAATTCCAGAACAGCAGCCTCATCAGGCAGGGCGACAAGAAGCTCAAAATCGCGGCGCAGGGATTGGCCTGGCTTCCCGGGCTGCTCGACAAAGTCGTGGCCCAAGGCCGCACCTGGTCAATCGTCCCGCCGCTGAAAGAGGTCAACCCCGCCGGTACCCCGATCCTGTATGAGCTGCAGGTACGGTCGTGAGCCGGGCAGGCGCCGGACAGTCCGGCAGCTTTGCCCTGAGCCTTGCCGAGTTCGCCGCTCAGACCGGTGAAGCCATCGATGCCAGCGTGCGCGAAATCATCATCGAGGTCGGCAGCAGCCTGATTCGCATGTCTCCCGTGGGTAACCCGGAGATCTGGGCGCAGAACGCAGTGGCCACCCAGTACAACAAGGCCGTCGACGATCACAACAGCGCGCTGCGCAGTGATCCTGCCAACCTCACGAAAGGCGGCAGGTTGAAGAAAGGCCGTAAGCTCAACGACGGCATGGACATCAAGGCGCCTGAGGGCTACGTCGGCGGCCGCTTCCGTGCGAACTGGCACATCTCGCTGGGCGTGGTCGAGAGCGTTACCTTCGATGAGGTGGACCCGAGCGGTGCCGAAACCACTGCGGCACTTGTTGCTGCAATGAGCGACTTCACCGCCGGCCAGATGGCCTACATCATCAACAACTTGCCCTACGCGATTCCGCTGGAGTTCGGCCATTCCACCCAGGCCCCCGGCGGCATGGTCCGAGTAACCGTGGCTCGCTTTCAGCAGATCGTGCTGGAGGCCATCAGGAACAACCAGGTATGAGTCACGCAATCATCGCTTCGATCTACGAGGCCAAGCTCATCGCCTGGAACGCTGCCAGGTCGGAGAAGCTTAAGATCGTCTTCGAAAACACGGCCTATATGCCCGCGGCAGGCGAGACCTACCTGCGAGCTTTCACGATCCCTGGCGACACCGTGAGCAACACGCTCGGCGGTGATCACCGGCTGTTCACCGGCGTGTTCCAAGTCAGCATCATCGCGCCGGCGGGCACCGGTAAGACCAAGACGAACCCTATAGCAACTGAGCTGACCGACCTGTTCCCGCTATACGCCAGGGACACAAAGGGCTTGGTCACCGTGGTGACGATGTCGCCGGTCGAACAGGGCCCCGGCATCACCGGCGATTCCACCTACACCGTCCCGGTCTCGTTGTTATACCGGGCCGACACGAACTGATCCCGCCCACTGGGCAAACCCACGAACCCGCCATTGAGCGGGTTTTTTCATATCTGCAAAGAGGAAATACCCATGGGCTACAAAATTCCGGACGGCGGCACCTTCCAGCACGGTGCCACCTATGGCCCGGACATCCCGTTTTCGGCACTGAGCAACGCGGCTGAGGCCGTGGCCACTGTGACTGGCGGTACGCTCGCCGCTGGCGATATCGTGATCGTCACATCCGGCTGGACTCGCCTGGGCAATCGGGTTGTGCGTGTGAAAGCTGCCACTGCCACCGCCATCACCCTTGAAGGGATCGACACCACCGACGTGCAGGTCTACCCGGCCGGCTCCGGCATCGGCTCGCTGAAGAAGGTGCTGACCTGGGTGCAGATTCCGCAAATCACTGACGTGGCTTTCGCCGGCGGCACCCAGAACTATCTGGACGTGGTGTTCCTGGAAGATAAACAGGGCCGCCAGATGCCAACCGACAAAGCGGCGGCCAGCTTGGCGCTGACCATTGCGGATGACCCGGGCCAGGCGTTCAACGCCATCCTGCGTGCAGCGGATGCCAGCCAGACCATTCAGGCTGCGCGCCTGAACCTGCCGGGGAACGACACGCTGTTCTACGGCGCCTTCACCTCTTTCTCCAACCAGCCGACTGTGTCCCGCAGCAACTTGCTGACCCGCACCGTCAACCTGGCGCTGCAGGGCGAACCGACCCGTTACCTGACTGCGGTGGCGTAACCCATGGCAAAGATCAGAATCGCCCAAAACCCGACGTTCAAGGCCTTCGTGTCGATCCCTATCGTTGGTGGTGAGCCCGAGAAAATCGAGTTCACCTTTAAGTATCGGGATCGCCCGGGGCTTGCCGCTCTGTTTGATGAGTGGAACCTGAAGCGCGATGAAGCTCGGGCCGCCCTGGGCGAAAGCCCAACGCTTTCCGAAATCGTTGCTGCTGACACTGAGCAGCAGTCGCAGCAGATCAAGGACCTGGTAGTCGGTTGGGGCTTCGACGACAAGTTCGACGACAAGAGCATTTGTGCGTTGGTGACCTCCTGCCAGGGCGCTGCTGAGGCGGTCGTGAATGCCTACCAGAGCGCATTCAATCAGGCCCGCCTGGGAAACTGACGGACGCCGCCCGCGCACTCTACGCGCCGGCGGCACCTGCTGAACTGATCGGTTTGTTTGGGCTTGCCCCGGGCGACCTTGAAGAGGTGACCGAGGTCTGGCCCTGCAACTGGTCGGCGTTCTTCCTGTTCAACCGGATGTCGACCCAGTGGCGGGCTGGCGCCGGTGGCGCGATCGGCCTCGACTACACCTGCATCCGCGACGTGGCCGGCTTCCTCGGCATCAAGAAAAAGAAACTCGCTGAAATCTTCCCTGACCTTCAGGTGCTGGAAGGCGAAGCCCTGCGCGTCATGGCGGAGGAAAGGGAAAACAGCCCGTAACCACGGGCACTTATTCAAGGTGAGTCGATGAACATTGCAGAACTCGGCGTCAAGATCGACTCGGCCGATGCAATCCAGGCGAAAACCAGCCTGGATGAAATGGCGAAGGCCGGGGGCCGGGCCGAGCAATCCGCTGCCAGCCTGATGAATGAAATGCAGGCACTGGAGAAATCACTTTCCTCCAGCGCCAAGACCACGCAGGACCTGGCAAAGCAGCGTGACGCGCTCACCAAGCTGACCAAGACCGGCGCCTATGGCGAGGCCGAGGCCGCGAAGATCTCGGCGCAGCTCGATAAGCAGCAAATCGCGCTGGCCAAGTCTGCTATGGATGAGCAGAAAGCGCTGAACAGCCTGCTGGGGGCGATTGACCCGGCCCGCGGCGCGCTGGCCAAGCTGGACACGCAGGTCGAGCAACTGGGCAAACACCTGGATGCCGGCCGTATCAGCCAGGATCAGTACAACACTGCCCTGAGCAAGATCGACAAGGACTACGCCAAGCTCGAAAAGACCACCACCGGTTTCGACAAGCTGCGCCTCGGCACCCGCCAGGCGCAGGAAAACGTCGTGCAACTGGGCAATGCGCTGTCCTCGGGCGACTGGGGTAGCGGCGTGCGTGCCGTTGCTCAGTTGGGCGCCGGGGCTGGCGCAGGTGCTGCCGGGTTGCTCGCCATCCTGGGGCCGCTGGCCCTGGCCACCGCAGCCGTGGGAGGCTTGGCGGTTGCCTATTACAAGGGCAGCGAGGAGCAGGGCCGCTACAACAAGTCACTGATTCTCACCGGCAACTACGCGGGCGTGAGCGCCGGCCAGCTCGGCGATATGGCGCGCCAGGTGAGCGCAACGGTCGGCACAACCGGCCAGGCTGCCGCAGTGCTGGCGCTGCTGGCCGAAAACGGCAAGATCGCCGGCGAGAGTTTCACCGGCATCACCCAGGCTGCCGTGTCGATGCAGGAAGCCACCGGCAAGGCAGTGAGCGAAACAGTCGCTGAGTTCTCCAAGCTGGCAGATGACCCGGTAAAGGCTTCTGCTGCGCTGAATGAGCAGTACCACTACCTGACGGCCTCGGTTTACTCGCAGATCGCCGCGCTGGAAGAGCAGGGCGACCATGCGGGCGCCGTGAAGCTGGCGACCGAATCCTATGCCGATGCGATCAACGAACGTACGCCGAAGATTCTGGAAAATCTGAGCTTCTGGGAGCGGGCGTACAACGCTGTTGCCCAAGCAGCAGACTCGCTTAAAAACGCTGGCCGCCGCGACATCAACGCGGACATCGAAAACGCCAAAGCCGGGCTTCTTGAAGCCGAAAGCATGGACGGGTTGTTTCAAAGCCAAAAGTCCAAGGATGCCCTGATTGAGTTCAGGCGCGACCGGCTGAACATGCTGGAGGATGAGAAGGCCGCCCAGGCGGACATTGCTCAATACGATGGTGACCAAGCCAAGGCCCAACAGGCCGCCGTCACTGCTATGGGAAAAGTCGATGCGCTCACGAAGTCATCGTTGACCAACGAGCAGAAGCGCGCCGAGGCCCTGAAGGATTACAAGCGACAACTCGACGACATCCGCAAGGTTGATCCGAAGGATTCGCGACTCGATCAATCGGCAATCGATAAAAACATTTCCAACATCAACGACAAATTTAAGGACCCGAAGGCGGCTGCAAATCAGGTTGACCTGACCAGTTTTAACAACGCCAAGAACAACCTGGCGGCCATCGTTGATGAGTACAAAAACACCCAGAAGCAACTGGACGCGGCAGAGAAGGCCGGGCTGATTTCTCACGCCGAATATGCACTGAAGCGTGAAGCTCTGATCGGCAACCAGCGCGACGAGGTGACCGCAGCCTATGAGGCCGAGATTACCGCGCTGGAGGCTGTCAAAGGCAAGAAGTTCACGACTGCTGCCCAGAGCATCCAGCTGGATCAGAAGATCGCTGACGCGCGCGCTGGGATGGTCAAGGCGCAGAAGGAGGCCGACAGCCAGCTTGAGGTGTTGGCCACAAACGAGACTGGGCGTCTGGCCAAGCAGGAGCGGTCGATTACGTCGTACGTCCAGGCACTGGGTCAGCAGCAGCGAGCACTGGAGCTTGCCGGCCAACGCGCAGTACTCGGCGTGGGCCAGGGTGATCGCCAGAACGCGCTCAACGGCGAACTGAACAGCCAGCAAGACCGGTTTGCGCAGCAGTCACTGGAGTTGGCCAACCAGAAATCCGACCCGTCGCGCAACATGTCGGAGGAGGAGTTCAAACGTAAGTCCCAAGCACTCGCAGACGCGAACAAGGCCGCCACTGACCAGATCCGGCAGAACTACGCGGATGTGGAGGCGGCTCAGGGCGATTGGACGAAGGGCGCGACATCGGCCTGGGACAACTATCTGGATTCGGCGAAGAACATTGCCAGCCAGACCAAAAGCCTGTTCGGCAATGCCTTCAGCAGCATGGAGGACGCGGTCGTCAACTTCGCAATGACCGGCAAGGCATCGTTCTCGGACTTCGCTAAGTCGATCCTTGCGGACATGGCGCGGATTGCTACCCGCCAGGCGAGTTCGGCATTGTTGAGCAGCTTAGTTGGCGCAACGGCCAGCTACTTCGGTGGCGGCGGTGGCTCTGGCGGGGCAAGCCAGGCCGGGTACACCGGTACCGACCTTTCAAACTTCACCCCGGGCAGCGTCCAGGCCAAGGGCGGCGCATGGTCTGGCGGTGTGCAGATGTTCGCCGACGGCGGCGCATTCACCAATTCGGTCGTCAGCAAGCCCACGGCGTTCGGTATGGCCAACGGCAAAACCGGTGTCATGGGCGAGGCGGGCGATGAGGCAATCATGCCGCTCACTCGCACAGCCAACGGCAAGCTGGGTGTTTCTGCGGTTGGCGGCGGCGGTGGAGGGGTAAACCTCAGCCTCAGCATGCCGATCATCCTGACGGATCAGGAGGCTGGTCGCCCAGACGGTGCTGAGTTCGATGCCGAACTGTTCCAGCGCAACATGGAGTCGCGCACCCGGCAAATCGCGACAGAAGAGATCGCCAAGTCTTGGCGCCAAGGCGGCGTGAGCAGCCGAAACGTAAAAGGATGATTTATGGCAATCGAGCGATTTACCTGGGCCACTGAAAAGGGCGTCGAGGGTGATATCAAGCAGCGCGTGCGCACCAAGCAGTTTGCTGACGGCTACGCGCAGTCGGTCGAGGACGGGATCAACAACAAAACCCAGTCCTGGCCGGTCACCTTCACCGGCATGAAGGATCGCATCAAGGAAATCATGGGCTTCATCGATCGGCACAAGGGTGCAAAGGGCTTCCTCTGGCAGCCACCCCTGGGAGATCTGGGCCTCTACAAGTGCAACGGCTACAAGGCAGTGCACCGCGGCGGCCAGGTCTACGCGATCACCGCGACCTTTGAACAAACCTTTCATCCCTGAGATAACCACCCATGGCACTGATCACGGACATCCAGAAACTGGAGCCCGGCGCCGAAATTCGCCTGTTCGAAATTGACGGGACTGAATACGGCGCGGATTACCTGCGCTTCCACGGTCACGCGATCCCGCACACGCCCGAGGAACTGCTGGCCTACGAGCATTCGGAGGAGGATCTGCCGGCCAAGTCGATTTGGTGGCAGGGCGTCGAGTACGCGGCCTGGCCGGTGCAGATTGAGGGCATTGGCTCCAACAGCGATGGCACGGCCACCAGGCCGACGTTCGCCGCCGGCAACATCAATGGGCGCGTCACTGCGTTGTGCCTGGCCTTCGAGGACATGTTGAAGTTCAAGCTGACTGTTCGCGAGACCTTGGCCCAGTACCTGGACGCGGCCAACTTCCCCGATGGCAATCCAACTGCTGACCCGACTCAGGAAGGGCTGGAGATCTGGTACATCGACCAGAAAACCAGCGAGGACGGTGAGGCGGTGGTCTGGGAGTTGTCGTCTCCCGGAGAGATCGATAACCACGGTCTGCCCGGGCGCCAGATGACGACCTTCTGCCACTGGGCCATGACCAACGGCTATCGCGGACCAGACTGCGGCTACACCGGCGCTGCCATGTTCGACGACGAGGACAACCCCACGAATGACCCGGCCAAGGATCAGTGCAAGGGTTGCCTGTCGTCCTGCAAGTTGCGCTTCGGCGAGAACAACGAACTTTCCTTCGGCGGATTCCCTGCCGTGTCCCTGATAGCCAGGAGCTGACCATGCGCAAGCACATCATTGCGGCGATCCAGGCGCATGCGGCAGCGCAGTACCCGAAAGAGTGCTGCGGGCTGCTGCTGGCTGTAGGGCGGGCGCAGAAGTACTTCCCGTGCCGGAACATCGCCACGGAGCCGAACGAAGAGTTTCGACTTGATCCCGAGGACTACGCCGCGGCGGAAGACATGGGCGAGGTGATCGGCATCGTTCATTCACACCCAGACGCAACCAGCCGGCCCTCACCTCACGACCAGGCCATGTGCGAGGCCACGGCCTTGCCCTGGCACATCCTGTCGTGGCCCGAGGGCGACCTACGCACGATCACGCCAACGGGCAGCACGCCGCTGCTCAAGCGACCGTTTGTTCACGGCGCCTGGGACTGCTGGCAGGTCTGTGCTGATTGGTATCAGCGGGAATGGGGTCTTGAATTCGAAGCCTTCCAGCGCACTGATGGCTGGTGGGAGAGTGCGGAGAATGCCAGCCTGTACGAGCAGCACTACGAGGCCGCCGGCTTTGTTCGCGTCGACCGGCCGCAGCGCGGCGACCTGATCGTCATGCATGTCGGGAGGACGGCTCACCCGAACCACGCCGGGATTTACCTGGGCACTGATCCGGCGCTACCGGGGGAAGAGTCGGGCACCTTCGGGCACGGCCCATTCCTACTGCACCACCTGTACGGCAGGCCGTCCGAAATCATCGTTTTCGGCGGCCCGTGGCATGACAGAACGCGCCTGATCCTGAGGCACAAAGACGCAAAACAACCAAAATGACGCGGCACGGCGACAGGAGAGAAGCATGATCGCAAACGAAGTGGTTACGAAAGAGCTGGAAGAGCTCAAGATTATGATTCTGGAATTGAAAGCTCGACTCACCGCTGAGTCGAGCCAAAGATCTCAGGTTGAATCAACGATCTCTGTACGGGTAGCAGCGCTCGAAGCAAAATTAGCCGTTCTGAGCTAGCTTCTTCGCCTCTACTTTAGAGTGCTCTTCAATTTCGCGAATAGTCAGGTCGTACGCGTTTTTTGGTATAACAACCCTAAAATTAAATTGAGCTCCGTTTGTTTCATGGGCGAGCAATACTTGAAAACACGACGGGTTTTCTCTGGTTACGACATTTATACCAGTAATTTTAAACGACATAGTTGACCTCCAGGTCATAAACGCGCCGATATTGGCGCAACCCCAGTCCTTGGGCTTGCAGGCGAAGGACTGGGGAATCCTTTGATTTGGTGAGGGCTAACTCAAGCCTTCGTGTGGAAGGAGCGTGATATCTATTTGCTCCAGATACCCGTCTTCACCGCGCGTTATCACTAGCGCCATTCCGGGGATGAGAGTTTGTGTTACCACCCAACCGCCGGAAAACGTGTATTTCACCTCAACGGGGGTGGGCGCCCCTCGGAAGTTGATAATCATCTGCTTGCCAACTTCCGTTTTTCTCAGCGTTTCTGTGAACTGCTCGGATAATTCTGCGTTGCGCTTCATGCGTGCCTCCAGAATGAGGCACAAAGCTACTACGCCAAGACTCACCCCAGTTACTGGCATTCCATCCACACTGGATGCCTGGCCAGGTTAAAATCGGGTGGTGGCCTTTTGATGTTTAGGCCGTGCTATCGTATAGCTGACAAATCATTTACAGCTCGATGGCGCCCCCCCCTGAAGAGCCAGGCTAACTCAGAGTGACATCCATTAATGCTTGCTGACCTGTTGAAATTTTTACTTGAGCTACTGAAATTGGCCCCGCGCTACTTTGTTTTAATTGCTGTGGTTGCCGCTGCGTTGCTCTTCATGCCAAGTGAGTGGCTTGATCGCATAGGAGTAAGCAAGCTTGCTGCAGAAAATAAGCAATGGCTAGGGCTGACTCTTTTGGTGAGCTCCGCGCTTTGGTGCGGCTACGTCATTTCGACTTTCTGGGATTCGATTAGAAGGCTTTTAAATCGTCGGAAAAATCAGCTTCGAGTAATTAAAAAACTTCAGTATCTGACCGAGGGGGAGAAACAAATTTTACGTTACTACGTTGCTGAAAATACGCGTACGAACGTTCTGAAAGTTAACGATGGTGTAGTTCAGGGTCTGGTTGCGAGTCGTATTATTTACCGGGCAGCATCAATAGGTGATCTCATCGAGGGGTTCGCCCATAACATTACCGATCTTGCTTGGGACTATCTCCACTTACATCCTGAGGTGCTTGACGGCACGACGAATTTTTACCGAACCGACAAAAGACAGCGCGGATGGTAGGTTTGGTAAGTCCGCGCGGTGGACTTTTTCCATCCCCCTCCCAGTGCTACAGTCCCGCCAAACCAAAGAGGGAACGACATGCGCGTGGCGTGGCATTTGATCCCAGACGGGTGGACACATGGATAGACTTGATCGTCTGAACGATCTGCTGCGAGAGCAGAACTGTGTTATGGCAATCGAGATCAAATTCAACGACTTCAAATACGATTTGGAGTTGGTGCTGTCTGCCAATGAGTTAGGTTTGGATGCGGTGTCGCTAATTTTTCATGATGTCAGCGCTCTTGAGGTGAACGGCTTCGGTGGTGGCCTGACCCAGTTCATGCGCCTTGAAGCCTCTCGAGTAGATAATGGGCTCGACAGAATTCGCTTTGAAATGAGAGATGTGGGTGACGATAAAATATCGTTCAAGTTCTTCACTTTCGGCGGATCAATTTTTTAGGAGCAAGCATGCGGATTTGGATAGCGGTGGTAGCGGTGGCGATGCTGGCGGGGTGTGTGTCACCCAGCGACCTGCGCACGAACACGCCTACCGTCAGTGCGACGACGAAAAAAGAACCGAAGAAGTATGCCCTTTGTGTATTCCCTCACTGGCAGGACGCAAGATCTGAGGCGACGATGTCGGAAACTGAGAACGGTTACCGCCTTGTGATTGGCGCGATGCAGTTAACGGACGAACTGCTTGAGATCAACAAGACCTCCAGTGGTAGCTCTGTTGTCTTTTATCAGCGATCCGCCTGGGCGCCAGGAGTTGGCCGCACAGCAATCGAAGCCGCGGTCCGCAACTGTCTGTAAATCAAATCGAATATACAGCCCGCTTCGGCGGGCTTTTTGTTGCCTGGAGAAAAGCATGTCAGCGCTCGCGATCAACTACCAACCCATGACCACGATTTTGCTTTACGGGCAGCTAAGGCAGTTCGGTAGATCGTTCCGACTGTCCGTGCGGTCGCCGGCGGAAGCAATCAAAGCGCTTTGTGTGCAAATCCCAGGCTTCGAGCGGTTTCTGTCCAATGCGAAGTCAAGAGGGATTGAGTTTGCGGTGTTCCGCGGCGTGAAGCCTTTGTCCGAGGGCGAGTTAGCGTTCACGGGGGCAGGAGAGATTCGTATAGCCCCAGTAATAACTGGCAGCAAGCGTGCGGGCCTATTGCAAACAATCATCGGTGCAATATTGATCGCCGTCTCGTTCATTCCTGGCTTTCAAGTGTTGATGCCCATAGGTATCAGCCTCGTTGCCGGCGGTGTAATCCAGATGCTGAGCCCTCAGGCCGGCGGCCTGAAGACCAGCGCTGCGCCCGAGAACACACCCGGCTACGCCTTCGGCAGCGCCAAGAACACCACCGCATCAGGCAACCCTGTTCCGCTTTGCTACGGCAAGCGACGGGTAGGAGGCGCGATCATCAGCGCCGCTATCTACGCCGAAGACCAGATGTAGCCAACACCTGAAGCACCGCAGCCGCCCATGAGGCGGTTTTTTATTGCCTGGAGAAAAGCATGGGCGCAGCACGCAAGATTGATATCCACGGCGCCAAGGGCGGCGAAGAGAAACCAAAAACGCCAACTGAAGCCCCGGACAGTCTCCGTTCCGTCGCCATCGCCAAGATGCTGATCGCCATCGGGGAGGGTGAGTTCGAAGGCACGCCAACCGCCAAGGACATATATCTCGACAACACCCCTCTGCAAGACCCTCAGGGCAACATGAACTTCCCGAACGTTAAGTGGGAATGGCGCACCGGTGCGGTGAACCAGACCTATATCCAGGGCATCCCGTCGATCGAGAACGAAACCACCATCAGCACCGAACTGCGTAGTGGTACTCCTTGGGTTCGTGCAATCAACAACGTCCAGCTTTCGGCAGTGAGGGTTCGCTTCGCCTGGCCAGCGCTCCAGTCTGTGGACGCCGGCGGCAACATCAACGGGTACCGGATTGAGTACAAGGTTGAACTGGCAACCGACGGCGGCGCTTACCAGCAGGTGCTGAACGAGGCTGTCGACGGTAAGACCACCAGCGTGTACGAGCGAACCCGCCGAATCGATTTGCCAAAGGCTACTTCTGGCTGGCTGATGCGTATCACGCGACTGACGATCAACCAGAACAACAACAAAATCTCCGACACTATGCAGATCGCCGGCTTCACTGAGGTGATCGACGCCAAGTTGCAGTACCCGAACACCGCGCTGCTCTACATTGAATTTTCCGCCGAGCAGTTCCGGAGCATTCCGGCGGTGACCGTCGAGACCAAGCTCAAGAAAATGCAGGTACCGAGCAATTACGACCCGGTATCGCGTTCATACACTGGGATCTGGGACGGCACCTTCAAGCAGGCTTGGACCGATAACGCGGTTTGGATGACCTACGACATCACCACGGCCGATCGCTTCGGCTTGGGCCGCCGCATCAAACCGTGGATGGTCGATAAGTGGGAGCTCTACCGAATTTCCCAGTACGCGGATCAACTCGTGCCAGACGGTAAGGGCGGCATGGAGCCCCGCTTCATCTGCAACCTGAACCTGCAAAGCAAGGCAGACGCCTGGTCGCTGCTGCGCGACATCTCCGCGATTTACCGGGGCATGACTTATTGGGCTCAGGGCCAGGTGTTCACCCTGTCGGATATGCCGCGCGCTACCGACTACGACTTCGCCTATAGCGGTGCGAACGTCATCACGGAGGGGCGTCAGCCATTCACCTATTCGAGCGCATCGGAGCGCACTCGCTACAGCCGGGCGCTGGTCAGCTATGACAGTCCGGGGAATAACTACGACACCGACGTTACCGCGGTTACCGATCAGAAGCTGCAGCGCCGCTACGGCGATAACCCGCTAGAGATCAGCGCGATCGGCTGCACGCGCGAATCGGAGGCACAGCGCCGCGGAAAGTGGGCTTTGCTGACCAACTCCAAGGACAGGACTGTTACCTTCAAGGTAGGCCTCGACGGGCGTATCCCGCTTCCTGGCTACGTAATCCCCATCGCTGACGAACTGTTGGCGGGCCGGCCGGTGGGCGGACGTATCTCGTCGGTGAATGGTAAGGTCATCACGCTCGACCGTGACACCCAGGCCAAACCCGGTGACCGGCTGATCCTCAATCTGCCCGACGGCAAGTGCGAAGGACGCACCGTGCAACTGGTCAGCGGTCGGCATGTCACCGTGACCACTGCATATTCCGTCGCGCCTGAGCGAGAACTGGTGTGGGCGCTCGACGCTGACGACCTGGCCATCCCGCTGTACCGTGTGACCAGCGTTTCCCGGCCAGAGCCTGGCGTGTTCGAAATCTCCGCCGTGCAGTACGACCCGAGCAAGTTCGCGCACATCGATACCGGCGCCCGGCTGGAAGAGCGGCCAATCAGCGTTATCCCGATCACCGTGGTTCCGGCACCGGCGAGCGTCACTCTGACGTCGAGCTACGCCGTGAACCAGGGCATCGCCATCAGCACCATGAACATCTCGTGGACAGCCGTGAACGGTGCGATCGCCTACGACGTGGAGTGGCGCAAGGACAGTGGCAACTGGATCAAGGTCCAGCGCACCGGGTCGACAAGTGTGGACGTCACCGGCATCTACTCGGGCGCCTACTTGGCCCGGGTCCGCTCTGTGAGCGCGTTCGAGATCTCGTCGATCTGGAAAAGCTCCAACCTGACCAACCTGAAAGGGAAGGTCGGCCTGCCGCCGGCGGTGTCGTTCCTGACCACCACCAGTGAACTGTTCGGCATCGGCTTGAAGTGGGGTTTCCCTGCTGGCGCCGAAGACACCCAG
>NZ_JBUZVP010000043.1:0-35140 GCF_055409485.1 Pseudomonas sp. A125 | reverse complement strand
CCTTCCAGACTGACGGCAAGTTCATCGACCTGGATGCGCTCGTGGCGGGACTGGAGCTGGGCTGACGGAAATTTCTGGGATTCCGGCGTACAACCCCAGGCTAAGGGAGCAGGAGTTTCCACAGCGGGACCCCGACCGCTTTAGCCAAGACGGCCATATTGTCCAGACTGATAGAACTCAGACTGTTTTCAACCTGGCTCAACCACGACTGGTCAAATCCCGTGAGCTTTTTGATGGCCATCTGGGTCAGACCTGCATTTTTTCGTGCTTGTCGGAAGTTGCGAGCGAAGATCAGACGTTCGGCAGGTACTGGCTTGGTCATTGGCTTGGCATCACGTCTTCACGGTCAGTTGAGGATGTTAGCAAGTGGGGGTTGAGCATGTTGCTCCCAAGAAGTGGAGCTGGAAACGATGCAAATTTGGTCATGAGACAAAAAAAGCAAAAATAATTATGCGATTTGGACCAGCAAACACGGCAAATGGCGCGCTATATACACGAATATAGCGGAATTCCGCTATTTTTATTCGTTTTTGATTGTGCCCTAATGCTTTCAGGGGCTGCGCCTCATCGCCACCTAGGAGATGTAGCCACAGGAAAAGTTGCGGTAAAACGGTTTTACACCTAAGCTATTGGCATACGTATGGTATGGCGAGGCAAACAGATGCCAACCGAAGATAAGCAAGTGATTGTTAACTTCAAGATCGAGCAGCAGTTGAAACGTCGATTTAATGCAGATATGCAATTGAGGGGAACGACGGCATCAGAGCAGCTGAGGCAAGCTGTAATGCGTTATCTCGAAGCACTAGATGCTGGCGACAAAGACCCTCAGATTACTCTGGATTTGACGGCTAAAAGGCAGGCATGAGATTACAGAGGGCGTAGCACAAAACACAGAAACCAAAAAGCCCCGGTTGGCGCCGGGGCTTCATGGAACACTCAAGTTAACAGGCGCTGACTTTAGACACCGGGGCCGGTTAAATCGTTTTACCAACAGGTGAGCTGATTATGGCTAGCGCCTCGGGCTTTTGCAAGTCGAGGAATGTCAATATCACTCACCGCCCGACAGGCGTTGAGCATGGATTTAGCCTCAGCCACGTATGCAGATCCCGCCCAGGGCGAGGATAGCCAGCGTGACACTACAGCGATTATGTGGGGACGAACCCCCTACCCGTACCCAGGGCAAAATCTGGGTACCGGGAATCGCTGTGGTCACAACCCAGAACGCCTGGCAAGTGATCGCCTAAACCTTCCCTCGGTAGCCGATGGACACCGCCTCAAAATCGTTACTGACCTGATCGAGAAGGCCCGCGAATACTTTTTCGATCCGGCCTCGGTGCCTTTACTGGCTTATGTGAGCGATAAAAAGAATCTCGATGGTTCTCCCCGGCAGAATCGAAGCGAAGGCCGCGAGGCGCAATCGCTCATTTGGTCGGCCATCGTGTGCGTCATGGACTACAGCTCTTTGCGGGTTGGCCAACCCAAGAAAAACGGCACATTCCGCAACTACACGTTCGATGAAATTGCCCGTATGTGCGGCCTAACGGAGCCTGGCGCAAATCCTGGCGATCCCCCGGTAGCCTGTAGCCGTTTCCGTCGAGCTGTTGAAGTGTTTAAAAAAGCTGGAGCGATCGAGGTCTTTGAACAGTACGAAGAAACCCCGGACGGTATGCGTGGCCGACCGGCTATCAAGACTGTTTCCGAAAAGTTCTTAATGTCCATGGGACGGATTTCAAAGCTGTCTATGAAGCGTGTGCGCGACAAGGCCACCAAGGCTTTGCGTGACTGGCGCAATGGCGCTATCCAAAGCGGCGTCCAGACAGATGATGAATACAAAAAAGTCACCGCCCAGGTGCGGAGCACGCAGGTAAAGAAAGGCTTACTCCCTAAGCCAGCCGTTAAGAACCAGAAACCCAAGGACGTAGTGCCGGATAACAGTCATGAAGCCGTGGACGGTGACTGGGCGGCTTACGTTGCGATGATCCAAGCTAAGGTACTGGCACAAAACGGCGGCGTTCCAGTCACCGGCATCCGGGCCTACAACGAAGCCTACGCCAAGGCTGGCGGCCTCTCCCAAAGCGAATGGCTAGCCCGACGAATGCGGCTATAGCTGCGCAAAACCCCTCACTCGTAGCCTGTATCCGATAGCCTCGGAGGGCTCCTTGTGGGCCGCTGGCGGTATTTTCGTACCAACCCCCTGCCTACGCCCTCATTTCCATCCTATCAAACCGCAAAAAGACCGTGCTGCGCCTGATTTGACCAGGCTAACGCTCGCGATGCTGTCAAGTTGACCTATGGGTTAGAAATTAAGTGTTTTTCCCCAATATTAAGTGCCGTAAAGGTTGATTTAAGTAGGCTCTGTTCTTTTCCTCTTATCTTCTTAAAGGCTTTACGGCATACCTACGGTAAGCCGTGATAATGCCTCGGCAAGCCGAGAGCTTTTTTATCAGGCAGCCTACCGGCTGCAATAATGCTCGCGCATGTCGTGCCTACGGCACGGCGCGATCTAATGGGGCTACTCGCCCCAAACCCCAGGCAGGTGTCTGCGACCCCTGCACCCGCAACCCTAAAGCGGCAACCTTAAGACCTCGTGACAGCCTGTCTCAGCGGCCCAGGGCGATAAAGCTGCCCTGCCCTGCCCTACGGGCACCCTTCGGGCGCTAAGACCCGGATAAATCGCCCCAGGGCGGCAAGCCGCCCCAGTGCTCAACCGGGCGCGTGTGCGCGCAGGCTTACTTATAGAATTGGAAACGCATACTCCGTCATGTGCCTTCGGTGAAGGCATGCGTTTTGAGATATGCGCTCTCCAGGGGGAAACGTCCTATGCTATAGAGCTATGCAATAGAGCAGTGACGGCGTATTATCGTTGAAGGTCATAACCTTAAAAGAGGTCTGCGCTATGTCTCAAGGAACTATATTCACCAACAACCGGACACAAAACATTCGTATTCCTGCGGATATGCGATTTCCTGCGGATGTTAAAACAGTCATTGTGCGCGCAATCGGGCACGAACGAATCATTGCACCTATTGAAAACACATGGGATAGCTTTTTCCTTAGCAACGAGTCAGTTTCAAGCGACTTTATGAATGAACGAGCTGACCAGGCACAAAGCGAAAGAGAACCGTTCGATGATTAAATATATGCTTGATACCAATATCGTAATTTATGTGATCAAACGTCGGCCTGTTGAAGTGTTGGAGAAATTCAACTCTAACGCAGGTCGAATGGTAATTTCGTCCATCACGCTAGCTGAACTGATGCACGGCGCAGAAAAAAGCACGTTCGTCGAAAAAAACACCCGTGCAGTGGAGGACTTTATTTCACGGCTCGATGTTTTGAACTACGATGAAAAAGCAGCCTGTCATTACGGGTCAATACGTGCGGACCTGGAGAAAAAAGGTATCACGATAGGCGTTGATGATTTGCATATAGCTGGACATGCCCGGAGTTCAGGTTTAGTCGTCGTGACAAACAACGTAAACGAATTTAACCGCGTGAACGGCTTAATTGTCGAAAACTGGATTGTTTGAAAGGACGGATGAACAATGAGCGCGAACGAAGAACTAATCATCACCGGTCTTAACGAAATTATTGAAACGTCCTCTTATGTGGGCATTGAATTAAAACCCTACGCTGTCAACGCAGTGTCATTATTTTTAATGGAGCTGAATGCAAGCGGCACCATCGACCAGACAGAATATTCCTTAGCGGTTAACAAACTAGATGCAGATTGCTTGACTGATGCCAGTAAACGAAAGCTACAAAGCGCCTATCGAAAAGAGTTGTTTGGCCTGATTATTGAGGCCGCGAATCTTGAACTGAATATGAAAACGCTAAGTGTTGATAACGTCTCAGAAGCAAAACTACTTGTGGAATCAAAAATTAGTGCGTTCATTCATCACGTCCACCATGAACTTAAAGAAGGGAATGTAAAACAAATCGAATATGATTTTTTCCTTAATTGGGTTGATAGTGTTGTATACCCATCTTGAGATTTTGCAAATAAGTGAGGGTGTTATTCGTGCTGCGCCCTCACCCGACTCAACCCCGCAAGCGGGGACCCCTTTCGCCGGAGTAGATCAAAAACATTTTTGTATTTCTCTCTGAGGTAAAGACAAAAGCAATAAAACAATCAACACCCAGGCCATTCACGTACTAACCGTCTGATTTTAAGTACGCTTGCCAGGTGGGGTTATCGACGCCAGTAGAGTTAAATTCGTGCTGCGCCCTCACCCAATTCAACCCCACAAGTGGGGACCCCTTTCATCGGGAAAATTCAAAGGCATGCTTTTTATGCGGCTTACAAAAAATGTGCGGTTGTTTCACAAATCATAAATGCGCCGCGTAGCCCCCAATTCTGTTCAACCCTGTTTTTCGCAACGGTCCCATGACTAATAGCAATTCATGTGGTCAGGTCCCGATAGGTTCGATTGTGCAGCGCTGGGGGGTAGCCAGAATGGCGCAGGGGCAAGCCCCTGTTCGGAGCGACGGCGGAGAGCCTTTAGGGCTTAGACAGCACTTGGAGACTTTGCTTTGGTTCTGTGTGCCTTACCCGCTGGCCGTATGATTAAAATCTTGAATGCCCTTCTCTCTCAATGCTCTATGAGCTATTCGTGCTTCTGAGCCTTTGCGTTTTCCATTTTTGCCCTTATACAGCCTTGCATTTCGCCCTTTTGTGCGATATTTAGCTATCAGAACGGATGCAATTTCAAGGAATGGATGCAGGATAGGGAGAGCGCACCCAATTGACGTCACTTCGTGATTCAATTTGTGGCTTCTCCCCGCTGCCGGAGGCTCTTGTATGAGTAAAGAATTTGAAAAAAAGGTGTGCTTTAGAGTGGACGAAGAAGTCCACCACCGAGCGGTGTTGAAAGCAAAAGAACTAGGCGTTACCGTTAGTTCTTTGGCAAAGAAATTTGTTTATAGTATAGCAAACAACGATTTAGAAAGTAATGAAACTCCGAGTGATGAAAAAACAAACAGATTGTATTTCTATTTATCGACTGATGAAAAAGAATCTATTAAGAAACACGCTTTAGCACATGGCTGGTCTTTATCAAAAGAGGCAAGGTTTAGGGTTATTTCTTCAATGTCGGTAACGTCGAAAGTCTTGCCAGATGAACTCAAAAAAATACGTGGGTTGAGAACTGCTATCGACGCTGTTGGCCGAAACATTCGGCACATGATGTTCCAGTCAAAGAAAATTGAAATCAATGATCCTGAATTCTTGAAAGAAATTCAAACGCTCAACAGTTACATGGAAATGGCTGTTAAGAAAATTGATGAGCTGCAAGACTCGACTGTTGATAGGTGGAGCTTTAACCGTAAAGGTATGAGAGGTTAGCGATGGCCGCCAATGATGACAAAGAATGGCGCATTAAAAGGGCGCGAAGTGAACAGGCTTCTAAGTCTGCTTTTGCGTTCAAAATTAACCAGTCTAATAAGAGTGGCGGTAAAACATCGCAGGCAATACGGCAGCTTCCTAGTAAAGAAATCATGGTAAAAATTACCGGGTCAGCAACTACTGCAAAAGGCATAAAAAACACGCTTGACTATATTTCTCACGATGGGGAGCTGAGTCTTTATGATGAAAATGGCGATGAGTGGAAAGGCGAAGAAGGGATCAGCGAACTAAAAGAAAGTATCGTTCAATCCGGCATAAAAGCACCAGACGCGAAAAACGTTGACGAAGCTGCCGAGTTGAAGAAGCAAACACATAACATCATATTTTCACCGCCGCCCTCTGAAAAGGTTAGTCGTGAGGAATTACTCAGTACCGTGCGTGAAACGCTTTCAGATAAGTATCCGAATAACGCTTTTGTCCTTGCGTATCACGACAACACTGAAAAACCGCACGTTCATGCGGTTCTGAAAATATCCGACAAGGATGGTGTACGGCATGATTTGAAAAAAGAGGACTTGCGGCAATTACGTACAAACATGAGTCTAAGACTCCAAGGCTTGGGCTACAACGTTAAGGCCACCCATAAAAGAGACTTCACACTCAAGAACGCTTTGAAGCAAGAGCCAGAGAGAACTCGTAATCTTTATGAAGTGGTTGAGTTCGGCTCAACGAATTACCAGTTCGACAAAAAGAACAAACACTCTCAATACATCACCTATAAGACCGTAAGCGGGCAGAAGGAAGTGACCATTTGGGGTAAAAATCTTATCGCGGAAATTGAGCGTGAACAGGTGAAAGTCGGAAGTGTGATACGACTAAAAAAGGCAGGGGCAATAGATGTGAAAGTGCCGCTATACGACAACAACGGAGAGGTTAAGGGGTACAAGGATGTTAAACGGAATGACTGGAAAATCGAGAATACCAGTCTCGACAGCGGGCAAAGGTCTATAGCTAAACCTGAGAATGAGATAAATCTACACAGTCCAGAACGTCAAAAGAAGCAGATGAAACAAAAGCTCCAGTTCATTCAGCGCAAGGATGAATCGTTGAAACCCAAGATTAGCCTTGGGTTTGGTTTTAAGTTATGAGTTTCTTGTTCAGTAGGTGTCAACTTTGACCAAAACAAAGTGGTCATACGGGACGGTCACACCGGCCTTGAATTTCCATGTGTCATTGGGAGCAAGGTTGCTTGCATTGGCAATGGCATTCCCTACCAGGGCGTTATTGGCATCGTACAAATTGAAATGGACGAAAACACTTTTTAATGGCTGGCCCCTGGTGTTGGTGGCCGTGCCGGTGATGTATGAAATCGACGGTGCTGGGCCAGCAATCGCTTGTAGGTTCCCTACTTCTACCCCTGATTGCTCATTGGCGAAAACCGCCGTGGAAAGCGCCATGCAGGCGGCGACAGCTAGAGCGTAAATAGCTTTCATTGGTTGATCCTTCAATTATTGGTGTGGTGTTACCCCTCAATGTACAAGAACCACGGCAAAGCCGGATGCGCAGCGTACGATTTTGTCCGTTTTCTCTATCGTCCCCCGGCTTGGTTACTGGAGCCGGTCAGCGCGACAAGTCACCCTGCCCGGCCCCAGTCTGATTTTTACCGCCGATAAATGGTGTGTATATCCCTTTGACATATCCAGCGCCTCGGCTATCATGGGGTATACGTTATGTATATCCATAGAGGTG
Source organism: Pseudomonas sp. A125 (assembly GCF_055409485.1). Lineage (NCBI taxonomy): Bacteria > Pseudomonadati > Pseudomonadota > Gammaproteobacteria > Pseudomonadales > Pseudomonadaceae > Pseudomonas > Pseudomonas sp. A125. The sequence goes on along the minus strand of NZ_JBUZVP010000043.1, from coordinate 28,047 downwards.
TAGCATGGAACAAGGTTCTGTATTTCTAAGTAATCGTAGCCAGGCAGTGCGTTTACCCAAGGCCGCTGCGCTCCCCGACGATGTTAAGCGAGTGGATGTGATCGCCATAGGCAGAACGCGAATCCTGACGCCTGCTGGAGAGTCTTGGGATAGCTGGTTTGATGGTGAAGGTGTGACGACTGATTTTATGGCTGATCGTGAGCAGCCCGCCGATCAAGAGCGGGAATCGTTTTGATGCTCAAGTTCATGCTGGACACCAACATCTGCATCTTCACCATGAAGAACAAGCCAGAGCATGTGCGTGAGGTGTTCAAAGCGCACCACGGCCAACTGTGCATCAGCACTGTGACCTTGATGGAACTCATCTACGGCGCGGAAAAATCCTCTAACCCAGGGCGAAACCTGGCTGATGTGGAGGGCTTCGCAGCACGGCTTGAAGTCCTGAAATACGATCAGGATGCGGCAGCGCACACAGGGCAACTGAGGGCAGAACTTGCCAAAGCGGGTACGCCCATTGGTCCTTATGACCACATGATCGCTGGGCACGCTCGTTCGCAAGGGCTGATTTTGGTCACCAATAATCTACGCGAATTTAACCGCGTGCCGGGTTTGCGCGTTGAGGATTGGGTGTAAGAGGAAGGCGTAGTAGAAGTGAAGGATGCCGGGGCATGGCTGTAACCATCCCCGGCGTGGAACACAACGAATCCTGAGAGGGAAAAATCATGTCCGAACATGAATATAACACAGTCCGAGGTTTGCCAATCTGCAAGCTGCTAGACCCTAAGTACCTGTATTTGCTGCGCAAGTTTGCCGGTGATTTGGCTCCACCGTGTGTGGCAGAAGCGTTGATAAAGTGCCTTGCACGCACTTAGGGGCCACAGGGAATGGATAAGCGCAAAGACAATAACCCTCACCGCACAGCAGAAGCCAAGGGCGCGTTGGATGCGGAGAACCGGCGCCCTTTATCTGAATGTCCCTACAAAGCCCCCCAGTTCAGGAACTCATGGCTCAGGGGATACCAGAAGGCCAAACAGCTCGATCTTTTTTGAAGGGAAACTACATGGCGAATCCTCGTATTGGCGCATGGGCCACCAGGGCAGTGGGTTATCTTCTGGTTGTTACCACGGTTTTACTGGTCGTTAGCGTGGTGCAGGAGCTGGTGGACGGCGTAACCATGTCCACCAACAAGTGGGGGCCACGGACGACTTACACCCTGGCCAGCGAACCCTTCAAATATTGGGCGTCGGTGGTGTCCCACGTGGTGGTTGCATTGGTCCTTGGGGCTTTGTCGTTGGGGGCCTTTTGGCTGGCCCGGTTGGAAGCCCAGGTGGACGAACCCCAGAAAAAACGTAAGCCGAAAAAGTAGCCCTCTCATAAAGGAACCCACTATGGCTACCTGTCTCTATTGCATGGATGCCCCGGCTGACTTGGGCCGTTATTGTTCGGGCTGTTATGGCCGGGTGTTCCATGAGGATGGTTCACCCTTGGTGCTGGGCGATCCTGCCGACCCGTGGCGGGAGTTCAACGCCGAAGCCGACCGGGCCATGGCTGACGCCAAGGTGCATGCAATTCTGGCGCCTCGGATGGCGGCCAGGTGGTTTTTCCCGGTCAAGGTCGCGGCCTGGAAGCTGCGACCTAAAAACCGACAACGCGACACGAACTGAACAGGAAGGAACCCATTTTATGTTGCCTGAACAATCCCCACTGCTCGCGCCAGGCTTAGCCCCGACCGATGCCACCCATGCGCTGCGGCGCCCTGGTGCAGCGATCATCTGGCTCAAGCTGGGCGCGCGTAATGAGCTGGCCTATTGGTGGCGGCGCAATCGGGCCTGGGTGCAAGGCGTGCATGGCAGTGGTTACTGGCTGGATGATCCGCAGGTGGTGCAGTCGGTGCCGAATCCGGAGTGAGGCCGCATTACCAATAACGGCGTTTATGGTAAATCCGGTGTCTGACTACGGATTTTGAGCACAGTGGTGGTCGAGCACCCAGCATGGCGGGCAGCAGCTCGAATCCCAATTCCAGCCTGCAACAGCTCCCTCACACGCTGGTGGAGATCCAAGTTCACTGTACGACCCTTATAGGCCCCTCTCGCTTTCGCTTTCTCAATACCTTGTGCTTGCCGCTCAAAACGCTGCTCGTAGTCCTTACGGGCAATGGCAGCCATCATCTCGATCATCATCCCGTTAATGGCAGCCAGCATCCGGCTGGTGAATTCGTCACCTTGTCTGAGCCTCATCGCCTGATGTGAAGTTGGCAGGTCAATGGCAACGATTCGCAGGCCTTTGGCGTCGATGGCCGCCTTGAGCATTCTCCAGTCTGATTCCGAAAGACGTGAAAGACGGTCGATGGACTCCACCAAGAGCACATCCCCGTCGTGAGCATCGCCGAGCAGACGCTCCAGCTCCGGACGATTGGCCTTCGCACCGCTGGCATTCTCAATGTACTGGGAAGCAATGACCTGCTCATGCTCCTGGGCGAACTGTTGCAGAGAGCTGGAGGCTCGTGTGGCGTCTTGTTGAGTAGTAGAGGCACGAAGGTAGGCGCGAATGAACATGGATCAGCTCCGGTGTATCACTTTAAGTGTTGTCACAGAAGCGTATCACTTTGAGCGTTCACCTAGACGGCGTTACGAGGTGCTGCTGGAGGCCTAAACCGTATCAGTTTATGTATAGATTAAAAACGATGTGAGTCACACTAGGCTCCATGCGCATAGGACTAAGCATCTGATGATCGCTTCCACCGGGGAGAGACGCGACCCTCGCTGCATGCCTAAATCGGATATGCTTCGCGCCTTAATAATTTCAGTGCCGGATGACCATGAGTAGCGAAGCTAACCTCGTAAAAAACATAGCCAATCCCCCGAGGTACAGCGAGGTAACGCTACAAAAATCTGGGGGAGCGACCTATACCCCTTCTGACTTCGCAGATTTTGTCGCCACCAAAATCGTCCGGGAAGCGGTCTGGCCTAAACAAGGCAAAGTCAGAGTGTTGGATCCGGCTGTAGGTGATGGAGCGCTTCTTGAAGCACTACTCAAGAAGCTTCCAGAGGCTATTTACAAACGAGTTGAGGTATTCGGCTATGACACTGATGAGTTCGCTCTAGCTATTGCATCCGCTAGGCTAAAGAAAAAATTCCCTGACTTAGCGCTCTATCTAGAGCAGAAAGATTTCCTTGATCATGTTCTTAGCCTCAAGAATGACGGAGATCTTTTTTCTTCTGAAAAAACAGCTCAAGACCTGTTCGATTTAGTGATCGCGAATCCACCGTATGTACGCACCCAAATTATGGGTGCAAAGCAGGCCCAAGAATTGGCAAAAAACTTTGGGCTTACTGGTCGGGTTGACCTGTACTACCCATTTCTCCTAGGTATCTCTCAGGTACTCGAAAAAGAGGGTATTGCAGGAATCATCACCTCGAACCGCTTCATGACTACAAAGTCTGGACAGGCTATACGCCGAGAGATTCTGTCCAGATTTCACATCCTGCACGCCTGGGATTTGGGTGATACAAAGCTTTTTGATGCAGCTGTCTTGCCATCCGTTCTAGTCGCCCGTGGTACAGATAATCGGCTGCATCAACAGTCTGATGAAATTGCTTTCTCAACCATCTATGAAACACAAGATGTGGCCCAAGCCGAAGCCAGTGACGTTCTTTCCTCCCTGGAGCAGGACGACGATACGGTCGTATCAGTGCCTGATGGTCGCCGTTTCAGGGTTCGTCACGGATCCCTAGATAACGGTAAAGACGTTGAAGGGGTCTGGCGTGTTTCTACCAAGTCAACTGATCAATGGCTGGCAACCGTAGAAGCCAATACCTGGGAGACTTTTCGAAGAGTCGGAAAGATTCGAGTGGGAGTCAAATCTACCGCTGATAAGGTCTTCATTCGCAATGATTGGGCGGAGTTGCCAGATGGCTGCCCTGAATTACTTCGGCCACTGATAACACGCCACAATGCTAGACAGTTCAAGGCCTGCATACCGTCAAAAGCAAAACACATCAAAGAAATTCTCTACCCACACGAGGCCACTTCGAGAGGGCGCAGGCCCGTTGATTTGAGTCTTTATCCAAAATCAGCAAGCTACCTGGAGAAACACCGTGATGTACTTGAAGCACGTACCTACGTAATAAAAGCAGGTCGTTCCTGGTATGAATTGTGGGTTCCACAAGACCCTGCTGCCTGGTCATCACCAAAAATTGTTTTCCCTGATATTTCAGAAAAGCCTACCTTCTGGATGGATGTTGATGGTGGCATCGTCAATGGCGAGTGCTACTGGCTTAAGTGTGATAATGAAGGTGAGAATGATTTGTTGTGGCTGGCTTTAGCTGTAGCTAACTCGACGTTTATAGAGTCATTTTACGATCATCGTTTCAACAACAAGTTGTATGCAGGTAGACGGCGCTTCATTACTCAATACGTTGAGCAGTTCCCCTTACCTGATCCATCACGTGAAGAGACTAAGGAAATTATTTCCTTAGCAAAATCAATCCATGCAACCTTTTCATCAAGCGCATCGGAGCAGAAAATTGCCGACCTCGATGCGCTCGTTTGGCGTGTTTTTGGGCTAGTTACCGAAGAAATCTCTAGGTAACGGTATCTGAATTTTTCCGTTAATGACCTTTCCCTCGAAACGGCGGAACCGGTTGAAAAAATCAGCACCAGTAGTGACAAAAAGATGGGTTAGCGTAACTTCTTTCCCATCTGTGATGGCATAGAACATGGCATATCGTGTATCACAATGCCGTGGGTGGAAATTCCCTACCTGCTGAATATCCATATGCCCTGTACTACTGGGAAGCACTAATCCTAAATCTATGGTTCGCGATGTTTGAAGCTTCACCTCCAGCAGTTGGTGCCGGATATCAGGAAACTGCCCATTATCCTCATAGCGACTATAGCCTAACCGCTCGCAAACCAGGCGATGAAGAGCGGCACCACGATTGCGCTCTTGATCACGACCAGGGTCAGCGAACGAAACGCCTACCAATGGTGAAAGACGATCAAAAATATCTGCTATTGGCAGCAACATACCGCTTTGCGGCTCTTGGATCGGACTGATCGCTGCGTCGAACCGACCAGCCGACTGAACATGTAGCTGCATAGGAAGTGTGTCTAACCGTGAAACCAACTCATGATTATCAGAACCAACGTCGAGACCTGCCTGGTATTTGCTCGTAATAGTTCCAGTCGTATCCAGAATGGCCAGTTCTTGACCATTTATCACCTTGATCTTACCCACCACGTCATCGTCTGTGATTTGAATTATTGCGTAACGCCTAGAAGGCGACAGTTCTTCATTCCAAATCTGTAGATTCAATGACTTCTGCGTGTATGTATCAAGCTGCTGCCCGAAAAAGCGCGGTTGTGTTTTTGTAAAAGACTTTGGAACTGGATATCCAAGGGCCTCGCAGACAGCTACTTTCACGACTTTTGAGCGAGTACGAAGCGCAAGCCCAGCTAAAGAAAGGCCTTTCAAGCCCTCATTCAGCAACTTTTCGAGCTGGAAAGTAGGTATCCAGTAATCCGCATTACCCACCTCAAAGGGGAAGTAGATGTCCTTACCTGACGATGCAATAGCTTTCTTATAATCGAGGTGGTTTTTCTCGCTCACACTTTGCTCCTTGGGTCAGCAGCTCCGGGACACTGACACCAAGGACACGAGCAAGAACTTCAAGCGTACTCAAGGAAACATTTCGTTCCCCACGCTCAATCGAACCTATATAGGTTCGATGAAGTTCACAGCTATCAGCTAATGCTTCCTGCGAATAACCATGCTGTTTTCGAAACGAACGCACATTTTCAGCAAGTATGGCACGGAGGGATTTACTAGGAATTCTTGGCATCATCGAAGCTATTTTGAATGATCCGCCATACTTCCCAAATGATGACTTTGAGGCTACAGCCTTTGAGTAGCTATTAAGCGAATAACGCCACTTATGTTCAATCGGGGGGTACACCCAGCGGGTGTGTGGTCCCCTTTTTTATCCCCCTCGGCAACCACACCCCTATAGACTGGACTACCAGACCCCCTATGACTGGTTTTACGCAGTCTGACCCCCTCACCCGACCCCAGGAACGACCATGGCCCTAGAGCAATTAGACCCCGATGCACTGGAGCTGCGCATTGCGAGCCATACCGGCGTGCTGCTGCCGTGCCCGTTCTGCGGTCGCCATCCGCTGATGGTGTCAGCGGTCAATCACGTCGAGCGTGGTGGCGAACCGCTGTCCATCTACCAGGCAAAGATTTTTTGCGACTACCGCTGCAACGCTCAGGTGTTGCAGAACGAGCGCAGCCGCGAGCAAGCGCAACAGTCAGCCATGGATCAATGGAATCACCGGGTGCCGACAGCCGCAAACAACACGCCATCCGTGAGGCCGTGGTGGGCCGGGTCAAGGGCGACAACGCCATGTGGACGCTCTCGGTGCGTCTCGGTGGACCTACGGCGCGCTTGGTGCCGGTGCGCAGTCGCCGGGAGCCGTTGCGCATCTGGACCAGCCTCAAGGCCGTGGTCAAATTCGCGGATAAGGTCGGATTGACGGCGTTTAGCGTCGAGCTGTGAGACATGGCCATGTCGTCAAAATTGGGCACGCCTGTTTTATTAAGATATCAAACTCTCCGCCGGCGCCGCCTTGCAGGATTTTTTCTGATATCAAAACAGGGGTTTTGTTGATATCATAAAGCCGATCGAGCAGCTGACCTGGCGGCTTTTTTGATATCAGTAGAGGTTCACCATGCACCTGATCATTCGTGACTTCCCCGATGACCTGGCGGACGCACTCAAAACGCACTTTCAGACCAAAGCGGCCAGTAAAGCCGTGACCGATGCCGCAAAAGGCTTTGCAGCCCAGGCCGAACAGATCACCCGGTTACGTGCGCGGGTGGCCGAGCTGGAGACCGTCGTGCGTGTACAGCGCCAGGTGATCGACGGCGCCAGGGTTTCCGCGTCGGCCTTGCTCGATCACGTCGCCCAGGGCGATCTACTGACCCGCGTTTAACACCTCAACCCCAACCGCCAAAGCCCCCAAAGCACAGCGCTTAACAGCTTACCCAAGCACGCCGGTTTCACCGGCGCTTGCAGCGCTGCGCCCTGCAAGAACTTGTGTTCATGTCGTCGGTGCCATTGGGGTTTTGCCTCGCTAAGTCCCCTTCACCTGCACTTGACGGTAGATCAGCCGGGGCACGTTTCAAGGGTCCGGCTACGCCCTCCACCCTCCCCCGTTCAGACTCGCTGCGCTCCCTTAGCTGCGGCCTCGTTTTCCGCCCTTGCAACGCACCTTTTCCGGCCAATCAACCTACGTGCTACGGCGAAGGGCACTCAGCGAAGCAAGGTTCACAACTCAGGCGGAAATCGACATGAATCACACCACACAGCCACATCAAAATCCGGCTCAAGCATCTAGCAAAGCAAGGGTTAACGGCGAACAGCCCACCAGCAAAGACCAGATGCAACAGCAAGCCCTGGAGAACGCCGTGACCGGCCAAAGCGTGGCGAACTTTCAAGCGATCTTTGAAGGGTTTGAGGCCATGGGGATTCCTGCCGATGCGATTAAACCGCGTGTCAACGTGTTCACGTTCAACGCCTGGAAAGCGCTAGGCCGGTCGGTCAAGCGCGGTGAACACGGGGTCAAAATCGTGACCGTGATCCCATGCACCAAAAAAGACCCAGCGACCGGGGAAGCCGTACCGGTCAAAAAAATCAAAACCACAACGGTGTTTCACATCAGCCAAACCCAAGCCCTGGACGACACCCCGGACGATGAACCCACCGACAAAATCAGCGACACCCGCCCTACCCCAGCGGCGCCGGTGATCGAGGACACAAACCGCCCTGCCCCTGCCGTCGAAAGCGCAGAGGCGCGGCCTTTGAATGCCTACGAGCTGAAACTAGAGGCCCGCCGTGAGCGTTACGAAGACCGGGCCGCGAGCGCGAGCCAGGCCAGTGACGCCACGTATCAGAAAGCGCGTGATATGGCCTCGGTGATCCCCTTCGGCCAGCCTATTTTGGTCGGGCATCACAGCGAGCGCCGCGACCGCAATTATCGGGACAGGATTCACACCACGTTCGGCAAATCCTTTGCACTTCAAGACAAGGCCAACCATTACGCCCGGAAAGCTGAAACGGTCGGTACCGGGGGAATTTCGAGCGACGACCCGGACGCCGTGACCAAACTCACCGAGAAGCTGGCCGGGTTGGAGCGCTCGCAAGAGCGCATGAAAGCCGCTAACAAAATCATCCGCAGCAAACAGGCGACCGAGGGCAAAATTCTGGCGTTGGTGGCCTTGGGGTTTTCTGAGACAGGCGCCGCCCAGGTACTGGAAAAAGACTTTGCCGGTCGCGTGGGCTTTCCGGCCTACGCCCTGAGCAATAACAACGCGGTTATTCGCAGCACCCAACAACGGATCAAGCAGTTAGCGGCCAACCAGCAGCGGGCGACCGTTGAACGCAAAGGCAACGGTTACACCTGTCGGGAGGACACCGAAGAAAACCGCGTGATGTTCGTTTTTGACACCAAGCCTGGCACGGACGCACGGAAACACATCAGCTTGGTCATGCAAGCCCACGGCTTTAAGTGGAGCAGTACCCGCGCCGCCTGGGTGCGCAAGCTAAGCAACGCCGCTGTATGGGGGGCCGAACGAGTGGCGCAGAAGCTGGACGCCCTACCGCTGACTTAACTTTATAAAGTTGTGAGGTTGTGATGCTCTAACCTCACAACCTCACAACCTCACAACCTCACAACCTCACAACCTCACAACCTCACAACGTTGTAACTTCGTAAAGTTATGAGGTTAAAACCTCTTGAGGTTGTGGTTTCATAAAGCTATAGTGTTTTAACGCTACAACGTTATAGCTTCTTAACTTTATGAGGTTGTGAAATGAAAGCTGCAAAAGGCGTAACAGACCTGGCCGCAACCTTGAGCGCCGCCGCGAGCGCGCCACTGGTGGCAGCTCCGGCCGCAAAAGCGGCGAAAAAGCCAGCGGGGGAGGGCGGAACCATGCAAATGACATTGCGGCCGTCACGCAGCTTGTATGCCCGCTATGTCGGCCAAGCAGCCGAACGAAGCAAGGAGGAAGGCCGCAGCGTTTCGGTTCAAGAAATCATGCTAGAGGTGCTGGAAAAAGGGGTTAAGTCATGAGCAATCTGATTTTTATCGGCGGCCAAAAAGGCGGAACCACGAAGACAACGACCGCGCATTTGATGAGCCTAGGCGCGATTCTGAGGGGGCAGCCTGCGGCGTATGTGCTGACAGACCCGCATCGAGTTCTCAAGCCCGAGGGGCGTCCTTATGGCGTCATGGACGGTCGGGACGGCGCCGATTTGGCGAAAATCATTACTGCAAGCAGCAACACCAAAAACGGCTGGCTGATTGTTGACGGCGGGGGAAACCGACCTGAGCTAGACAAGGCCATTGCTGAACAAGCCGATTTAACCATTTTGCCCTTTAGGGGGTCGGAGGAAGATTTAGAAACCATTTCCCGCGACCTGGCCGCAATGCCCAATGCTGTAGCGCTACCGTCTGCGTGGCCTACCAACAAGCACGCCCAGGAAGCCGCGCAAAGGTTTATAGACGCCCTGGAACAGGTCTATCCAGGGCGCGTCATTACAACCCCCATCTATTTCGTGAACTCGGCCCTGGAGCTATTGGCGCAACGCTTAGACAGTCCCTCGACGCCGGTACGGAACGCCGCTCGACGTGCCTTTTCTATTCTCTCTGACACACTTGGGAAGGTTTCGAACAAATAAGGCTGGCCGGTCACGGGCGCGCCTGCGGGCGCCTTGGGGTATCGCTGGCCTAACAGCCACCCCAAGCCATTCACGAGCGTAGAAAACGCCTCCTGCGCGATTGTGGACGGTCGATTTTTGGCAAATACAGCGCCCAGCCAAAAAAATGCCCCTGTCATAGCAGGGGCATGGCAAACCTAGTCCGGGCTGGGTCTTGATCCTTACAGATATCAGAATCGTCGCCGGCGCACCAGGCCCGGGCGGGATTTTGATATCAGTTTTCGACCTGGCCAGCCCTGCAGATCCTGCCAGGTGATATCACTCCCCAAAAAACCCCGAATCAACGGGGCTTAAAGGTAGCTCGATCAGTCAAAGATCGGGCGCTGTCCATCGCCTAGCGCTGTTCGGATAGCGTTGACTGTCACATCGTGGTCGACGTGTTGTTCAAGCGTTGGAATCAGTGTTTCCACCAGTTTGATTGCTTTCTCATACAGATCATCTGGCGACAGATCGTCAAACTCATAAGCACGACCAACAATGGCAAACGCCAGATTCTTGCAGCCCTCACCTCTGTAGCCCCAGCTATAGCCCCCTTCGTACTTAAACAGGTCGCGCCGGGTAGGCAGTAGTTCAGCTTGCCCAGTGGGTGACTCACGCCACAGTGCAACACCAGCGCCTTCGACGGTGCGCAACAAAACGTGTGCCTGATCTTGCGTTGGTTTGGGTGGATTGATTTTCACCTTGCTAAAGTCGAAGTCATCCAGGGTCATGCGTTTTTCTTCGTTCATGATGAAGTCCTCATGAAAGATGGCTTAAACGTCGAGCCGTTGCTGATCGTCAGCAATCAAAAAATCCGCCAGGGAGCCGCCATTCTCAATGGCCTGCGCGATAGGCTTTGGCTTTCTGCCGACACCGGACCAATACTTAGTTTCGCCATTTTCGGTAAATTTATATTTAGGTGCCCGCTTACTTTGAGGCCGGTTAGCGGATTTTCTTTTGCCGGTGGGAGATTCATTCCCAAGCAATTGGCCAATGTCGAACCCTTCGCTTTCAATCAGAGCCAGCAACTCCTGGCGCTTAACCTCGCGTGCTTCGCGCTCAACCTTTTCAGCGGCGTATTCTTCTTTACGTTCCTCAAGCGCTACACCTAATTTTTCGTGCGCTTCCAGCAGCAACTCATAATCATTTTCGCGGACAAACGCACGGATGCTACGCACGTTAGACAGAACGCGCATAACTTCGTCGTAGGTGTTACTAGCCATAAATAACCTCAGACTCTAATGGTTGAAATACTATTTTTTTGGCGAGAATTCAAAGCTGACATTCCCGGTGGTCTTATCCTGCAAAACAAGCATGGCGGCAAAGGTCTTTCCTGACTTTTTACTGACGAACCCTTTGATTTCAGCCGTCTTGCCCTTCTTTATCAGCGTTTCGACCTGGCTGGCCGTGATCTTCTTATCGGCAATGGTAGCCCATACTTTAAAGGTGCAACCAGTACAGGCGTACGTCTTCGCGCTGATAACGATTTCCTTGCCACAGTTGGGGCAGGGCGACTCAAGACGGGGCAAACCACCTTCACGGGGCTTGTGTTCGCCTTTAATCTCTCCGACATCGACCTGGCTAACCTGTTCGGTCAAAAAGGCCATCAGTTTTGAAATGAAATCACCAACACTTAATGAACCCTGCTCTATCAACGTTTGCTGTTCAGACCAGAGCGCCGTCATATCGGGCTGAGTGGCAATTTCAGGAAGGGCATTGAAGAAGGCAATCCCCGTTTCTGTGGGGATTATTTTGGCTTTATCCAGTGTTATGAAATTACGTGTCTTGAGCGTTTCAATAATGGCTGATCGTGTCGCTGACGTACCTATCCCGCCGTGTTCAGCCTCGTTGTCGCGATCCTTGTCTTTGAGCAGCTTCTTAATCACAGGGTCGCTGACAAAATCAGCAATACGCACCAGGGCAGCGAGCAACGTTGCTTCTGTGAACAAAGCAGGCGGGGTTGTCTTTTTCTCGCTGACGCTGGTTTCTCGGCACGAACCGGAATCGCCGGTTTTCAACTCACTGACCGATTCAAAGGCGGTGGCCACCTCATCGTCATCCGCGGATTCGTCGCTTTCCTCACTGCTCGATCCCTTGAGCAATGTCTCAAAGCCTGGATCAACCGTTGTCTTGGCTTTGTAGGTAAATACCTCGCCTGCCACGTCAACGGCGCCGGTGGCCTCAAGGTACTTTTTGTTGCGCATGAACTGCACCAGGTACTGACGCGCAATGGCCTGATAGACCTTCGCCTCAAGGTCAGACAAAGCGGAAATATCAGGCACGTTGATCGTCGGAATGATGGCCGTGTGCGCTGAAATTTTACTGTCATCGAATGCTTTGCTTTTGATACCCGGCTCGGTGGCCACGTGCATGAACTCAGGCTTTTCTTTCAGTGCGGCCAGGATGTTAGGGGCATCGGCAAACTGTTCGTCAGACAAATAATTGCAGTCCGAGCGGTTGTAGGTGATGGCCTTGTACTTCTCGCGCAGCGCTTGCGTTATCTCAAGCGTTTGCGCGGCGGTCAGGCCAAACCGCTTGTTCATGTGCTGTTGCAGCTTAATCAAGTTAAACGGCAGGGGAGGCGTGGTTTCTTTCTCTTTGACGCTGCAATCGCGCACCGTTGCCGCCTGGCCCTTGCAGCGATCACCGACAAGACCAATAGCGACCTTATCAATTACTCGGCCCTTGTCATCCCTCGATAGGTCTTCTGAGGGCTTGAGGCGAGCCGTAAAGGTGTTGCCACCCAGCGTAAACGTGCCGTCCAGGGTGTAGAAAAATGAGGACGTGTGCGCTTGATTAGCCAGCCAGCGTCGGACGATCAAGCCAAGGATAGGCGTTTGCACGCGGCCAACGCTCAATACGCCCTGATAGCCTTTGGCTTGAGCTGCGATGGTGTACGCACGGGACATGCTCAACCCATACAGCAGATCCCCGGCAGTGCGGGCGTAGGTCTTTTCGTAGACGCCAAAAAAGTCTTGGTTGTTTTTAAGGTTGGCTAAGGATTTTTTGACAGCGTTCGGAGTGTTATCGCTGATAAACACTCGCTTCACGGATTTTGTATAACCCGCAAACAAGATCAACTCATCGACCAGCAGTTGCCCTTCATCATCAGGGTCGCCGCCATGTACAATTTCGTCCGCTTCCTTAATCAGATTAAGCACGATTTGAGTGTGGTCTGCTTTATTGGGTATGACTTCATACTGCAATGGAAACAAATTCAACGGCAAATCTTGTTGTTTCCATTGTTTATAGCTCGGGTTGTAAGTCTCCGGCTCGACAGATTTTAGCAAGTGACCAATGCACCACGTTACTTTGTCTTCACCGCACTCAAAGTAGCCGTTCTTTTTTGTATGCTTTCCATCTGTCAGAGCGTTGGCAATGTCCAGGGCGACAGCGGGTTTTTCAGCGATATACAGTTTCATGATTTAACCTTTATTCGATTCGTCGCCACAAATAGGGCGGGATTTTATCGAACGAGCGACCTGTTGATATTTCGACTTTACGATGGTCGGCAGCGGCTTGAACGTATACAGCCTCTTCAGCGCTTACTGTTTCAAGCAGGCGCTCAACCATAAAGCTTAATGTTTCTTGCTTATTGCAGCGTCGAAACTTCAACAAGTACGCTTGTTTGTTCAATGGACTAGCCCCGGACCTTACCGAATTTGTCCATGATCTTATCAGAGTAGGCCGGGTCGGAGCCTTCACAACCCCCTAAAAACTCCTTGCGAGCGTCAAAAGTAGGTCCCGGTTTGAACTTGCCGCGCTTCTTGACCTCGATGCTGAAAAACTTCTTCTCGGCTGACTTGCACTCAGAACCACCGCTATTGCCGGTCAACTTACCGAACATGCACAGCGTGACAGTGCAAGCGTCCGTATCACCGGCCTGTGCGTTGGCTGTTAGCCCTGCACAGAGCGCCATGGCGCACGCAGCCAGGGTCTTTTTCAAGCTGTTCACTCTTTTCATTTCTGCACCTCGGCGTATTTATGAAGCGTGATAGAGACGTTTTCACAGTCAACACAGAGCGTTGTTGCCCGGTACGTGAGGCTGGAGCTGGTGGTTTCGTGCTTCCACGTTCTACTGACAGGCTGCACCGGCTTTGCCTTCTGGTTGGTCCTAATCGGTGCTGTAGCGCCGTGCTGTAGCAGCCATTGCTGGGTGCGTGCAGCATCCGCCAGGGTGTGGGTATCCAGCTCGATCAAGTCCGCGTGGGCCAGTGCGTAATAGAACGCCGTGTCGTATGAGCGCTGATCGCCCTGGAAGTCAGCTAACGTCAAACTCCAGGGACCGTTAGCCTGTGCAGACTTGATTACTTCATTAGTCACCGCCAAGCGGGGGAGGCTGGTGTTAACCACGTGGGGCTTTTGGTCAAAATCCACGGCGGCGGGTTGAGGGGGTGAAGAACAGCCCGACAACGCCACAACGGCGACGGTTGTAAAACAAAACACTATATTTTTCATTTTATTCACCAGTTGATCTTTAAAAAGTGACGTGCGCTTCTAACTCGCCACGGGATAGGGTCAATGCCAAGTCATCCTTTGTGGGGAATTCGCCTTGACCTAATTTCGCTTTAACCCCTTGCAGGGTCGGGGAAAGTGCAATCAGCTTATCCATGAAAAAATCATCATTGAAGTAATAAGCTTTTTTGCAGTAAATCGGATGTTCACCTTTGAGTAGAATAACTTCATCGTCCACAGGCAGTAACTTAAGCTCCTGCGCTAACATAAGTGGTCGCTTTTCGTCTTTTTCTGACTCACCACGCTGTGTTTTTCCACCTATGGTTTTGCTGGTGGATTTCCACTTAGGTGATGTAAATCCAAGCTCGTTAGATATTTTTTCTGCGTGTTCTTGCTCGCTCAAAGAAAAATTGATTTTGCAAGAGTGGTTGGCAATGAGTGTTTTCGTACCGTTCAGACCATAAATGTCGTTGAGTTGTGACAAGTCTTGAAAGATGGTTAGCAGTTGAAGCTTGTAGCCTGCGATGTAACCCGCTGCGTCCTTAACGTAGCTGATTCGGCCAATGGATGGGAATTCGTCCATTAGAAACAAAGCGTTCAATTTGAGTGATGGATCAAAGTCAGGGTTTTCGCTCAAGTTAACTTTTAGTGCGCAGTTGAAGAACAAGTTGAGAATAACTGGCGCAATTTTGACGTCCTCCGGTAGTACGCCTAAATACACAGTCATCTTTTCACGGCGCAACTGTCTAAAGTCAAAGTCGTTTTTGTCTGTTGCTTTTCTGACGTTGGGCAGTGTGAAAAGGCGCAACTCTTTCTCAAACGTACCTGTCACACTGCCTTTCACATCATCGCCCAGCAGGGAAAAGCTTTTTAGCTTGTCGTGAGCGCCCTGGACGACATGCATAATGGATTCAGGGCAGAACGTGGGGGAGGGGGCATCGGCTAGAGCTTCAGCCAGGGCCTCAATAATTTCATCAACGGTGACTTGATAATAAAAATCTAGTGCGGTCCCTATCGAGAACAGGGGTTTGATATTGAAGGTCCGCAATTGACCAGGCTGATAAGTTAAAAAATACCAAAGCGCCGAAATGTAAGCCACAAATAGACTTTGTGCAGCGTTGTTGAAATGTTTCTCAGCCCCTGTAGTGCTGTCGGTGTTGTAGAAGATTTCTGCTATGCCGAGTAAATCAGACAATCCCTTGCTGTGGCTCAGGTCCACGTACACAAGTGGATTCATACCGTGCGACTTTTCGTCAAAAGGGTTGAATAGATAGATTGTGTTGCCTAGCACCTTTTGCCGATACCGGCTGGTGATGTTGTAGCACTCTTGTTTTAAATCCAAGATAATTGCAGAACCTAACCACAACATCAGGTTAGCAATAACCACCGCTGCACCCTTACCTGACCGACTACCAGCGCCTAGCGAAACAAAGTCAGGCTGCACGTAGCGCAGTAACTTTCCTTTGTATTTGCCGATAACAATCCCTTTGCCCCCATCGTCGCCCCAGGTCACGGACTTTGATTTTCTGATATCGCGCTCTGTCGCAAAACGGGCGTCACCATGCAGCGATTGTTTAGGCGTGCTATTGAGCTTCACCAGGGCAAGCAGAGGTAGGGCCAATGAGGCTATAAACCCCATGCCCAGCGCTGCAAAAGCGCTGACCATTATTTCGGTGTTAGACGTGCTTGAAAATATAGCCTCCCACAACTTGCTATAACGCCATAGCGAAACGATTTTCAGGGGGGCCACACCATTGAGCCAATAGACCAAAACGCTGGCTATCAAGGTGCTAAGGCCAAGGCAGACCAACAACAAGAAAATGGTTTGTGTTTTATTGAATAATTTCATGTCGGCAACCTATTCGTTACTTTCAGGATCAGCATGAGCAAATTCAGGGAATGCAGCTTTAAGCGCTTTGTTTCCATTGGCGATATGGGTCATCACCGCTGTAGCAATATTTTCTCGCACAATGCCTGTGGAAACAAAATACAACGCCCAGGCTTGGTCGGCTGTGCTTTGTCCTATCAGGTTTTCTATGTCCTGATAAGCCTTGAATTCTTCACTGTCGTGATAGCAATTGCATTCTTTATTGCTCATGACTTGTTCCTTCCATAGAGCTGCTGTTAGTCAGGGTGACTTGTCGCGCTGGCTGACAGTAGCCACCAAGCCGCTAGCGGCGCGGTAGTCGCTGTTATAGGTTCAGGTAGCGTTCTTGATCGACCGGTTTGAAATAAATCTCACCCATACGACGCACATCCCCCGATACGTCCACATGACAAATAATGTCGGTGCTGTTCAGAATTTTTCGTCTAAGCACTGCATAGGGCAGCATCTGGCATTCAGCGTTTTGGTAACAGCGCTCAATCAGTCCGTCGATGGCTTCTTCGACAGACCCCGAATGAAGCGAAGTCATACTGCCCCCATGACCGGAACCGACGACTTTATAAAAGTCCCACGTTTCACCGCCACGCACCTCGGCCAGAAAAATACGATCTGGATTCATTCGAAAGCACGACTTCAACAAGCCTGCCGAGGTTACAATAGCCCCAGGGGTATTGCTGGCTTCCGAGGGATAAAACAGATGAACATAGTTTTTATGTTCGTAAAATTTGATTTCCGGCGTGTCTTCGATAGTTACAATACGGATATTGAGGGGAACAAACGCCAATAGCGTTTTCATGTACGTTGTTTTACCGGAACCCGTGGCCCCGGCAAAAACGATGGTTTTACCCATCTGCACCGCCAGTTCCATGAACTCTGCGATATGCTTTTCTTTGTACAGATCAAGCAATCGTTGTTCATCTGAGCTTTGTTTTTTCTCAAGCGCAACTTTGCTATAAAAGCCGCCCTCAATGTATTTTGAGTGTGGTATCTGCTTGTCCGTTGGAACGCGGATCGTGATCGAGTACGTACCCCGCTCGCAGGCTGGATACCGTACTGCCTGGACGCGCTCACCGGATTCAAGCGTGGCCGACAGCAACGGTTTTGTTTCGCTGATATGATCGTCGTTGTAGTTAGCCAGGGTTTTGCAAAACCGTTCGCAGGCAGCCAAGGTGATTTTTGAGTTTTCCTCAAAACTCCAAATTCCATCAATCTTTAGCCACACACCACCAGGGCGGTTAACACCCATTTCGGTTAGACCATTTATTCCTAGATAAGTACCAAACATGCCTGTTTTGTAAAAATCCAGAGAGCGGTTAGTCACCACGCTAGCGTTATTAACAGCTATAGGCATATTCATTGGCTCAACTCCTTTTTATTTTTACGAAACTGCCAAGGCGGGATAGGGTTTGTATCTAACCAAAGCCCAATGCGTTCCGTGCGTGCTTCATTTTCCAGAGAAAGCAGGTTTGCATTCGTGCTGTATTGGCGATAAACCCACGCCATGCCTTGTTCAACCATTGAAGCGTTTAAATTTTTTTCGCCCAGCAACAACACACCAATGGTTCTTCCATAACGGTCTTGGCCTATGTCGATCACTTTTACCTGTTGCCGGTAAGCCATTGCTGCTAGGGCTTGACGTGATTTTTCTCCGAACGCCTGTGCTTTCTCCGGCGCGTCAATTTCTGCCAAACGTACGCGTGCTTGTTTTTTGTCAGCGCTCAGCAGCACCACAGTGTCACCGTCGATAATGCGCACGACTTCACCGGTAAAATCACTGGAATTCGCCGTAACGCTAAACACACAGGCTAAACACGGAAGAACTAAAATTTTGGCCCGCCGACTGATGGTTACTAGACTTTTCATTTTTTTAGCCTCACTGCATATACACCAGAAAAGTCAATATCTTCACCTACCAGAATTCCAATAATGTCGCCCTGATTTTTGTACATGGTCGGTGGAATGTTGATTGAGTTTTCCAGAGCGGTATTAGACATTTGGGCCATGCCTTCACGGGTGTTTTGCGTGTAATCGGAGTCCTGGCTTTGATTCCCTGATCGTTTCGCGAACGCTGTAGCTACGTCCTGAACCGTACTAAGCAACAAGGCGCCTTTGAAGCGGTCCCAAAAATGCTCATCCACCCAGCCATCAATGCCGGACTCACCCAGTTGCCCGACAACTTGAGTATCAACCAGTGTGATTTTTTTAAAGTCGCGTGTACGCAACTGGGTCCAGACCACAAACATGCGCCCCTGTCCTTGCTTGAGGGTGCCGGTGCGGTACACACCAAAGGCCTTTGTGCCCTTCTCGATCAACTTAACGTGGCTGTTTGCGCTGTAAACGTCCTCGGAAATAGTGCAAGAAATCCGCCCTGCCACGTCAGAGACAAACCGAGTTTGTAGCGTGCAGGGGATATAGGTGTTCTCCTCGATGTAGAGGTTAGGGTCCATGGCAATAGATTCGACCTTCATGCCTGTCACGGCATTAGCCCCTGTGCCTGCTTGAGCGCCACTGTTGGGGCTAACGGCTTCGCTTCCCGGCTCTGATGCGCCGCTTGATTGGCTGCCCGTAGACGCGCTTGTAGAGCCGTTGCCATCTTGCACGGGAATAGAGAGATATTTTTTGAACCCCAGTTCTGCCACAAGCGGCTTTGGCGAGCTGTCCGAAGCAACATTGCCGGTGTCGCCAGTAGCAGGCGCTACAGACTCTTTCTCAAAAAACTGAGTGTTCTGGCCCAGGTCTACACGACGCTTTGAGGAAGTCACACCGCTTTCAGGTGCTTTGCTGACGGGGGTATCGTCACCGGCCACGTCTTGGTACATCCCGTACAGCTTAATTCCCACATACCCCAAAACCACTAGCACCACTAACGCGCCGAGGATTTTATAAATCAACGGCGACCGTCTTTTGTGATCATGCTTATTGATTTCTGGTTCCGGTGAGCCCTGGACAACGCTGGAGGGTTGTTCCACCTCATTGCCATCAGTAATTTGGTTTGTCATTTTTCACCTCGACCCGCTCAACCTGCGTGGAGCTTGTGTTTTTGTAAGGGGTAACAACCTTTCCAAACGACTGGTTAACAACCCCTATGACTTGATCGCCATGTCGCAATATCAAGTTCTTATCCAGGCTGTGAACGACCAGGATTTTGTAATTGCCTTTTTGCTGCACGGAAAACCGTACAACCTGTTCTTTTCCATTGACGTATTTGGTCACGCCTGGAAAAGTTTTGTACGGCGAGAAACCGATATACGTCATCACCCCATCATCGTAGGCAAAATCTGGCGTAATGGTTTCGCTGGCCTTTCCGGGCCGCATGTAATAGTCCCAATTACGTGGGGCCTGTCCATTCTCAAGCGTTTGCGCGATAACCTTTTTTTCTTGCTCAGCCTGCAAAGCTTTTGACCGTGCCAGTTCTTCTTGGCTGGCCTTAACACGCTTATCGTCGGGATACGCATAATTAACCACAAGCGACGGTTCACGCTTACTACTGGCATCTAGCAAAACCAGTTCAAGGCTGTAGTTTTTTTTGTTCGTTGAGACAAACAGGTTTGTACGCCACTCAGATGCGATGGGTTCGAACAACTTTTGAACGGTCTCCTTTTCGCCGCTCTCGTTGATGATTTCTTGTTTTTGGACTGCGGGCCGTGGGCTGATTGAAAGCTTATTAGCATCCCATTTAACATCCCAACCATCTTCAAATCCCGTCATCGGCTTGCCGACGATAACTTCGTCTGAACTGAAAATAACGGTTGTCAGGAAACCTAGGCGCGCATGCACCACTGTAATATTCGCGGGATTGTAATCGACGCTCTGCATACGATAATCGTAAGGGCTTGCACTGGGTATGGATGCGGCGTTGCTAAAGCTGGTCCAACCTAGCAAACAATAAAGAATGACCTTTTTCATTGCCCACCTCTCATTTCCTTTTCAACCAAATACTCAACCACTGTGAAACCCAGTGGGTTTGTGGTTCTGACTTCTTCTGTCATGACTTTAGGTGGGACCATGCGAAACGTCACACGCGCAACGTGATATTCCGTCTTGATTTGTCCGCTTCGCAGATTTTTGATGTGTTTTGCAAAACGAATCGTAGCGACTTTATCCGGGAAATTTCCCTCGACCACAGGATTAGAAATAATGTCGATAGTCACAACGTTAGCTGCATCCTGATAAACCTTATCTGGAGCTTTGGGACCGGCAAATAAATCAAGGTACTCAGCCGTTACCGCTTCGGAACTGTACAGCGGCACAACGTCATAATCAGTTTGCGACGAATAGTAATTGTAGCGCTCGCGCAAGGTGACGTAGAGCGAAGCAAAGTATTTGTCTTGTGCGGTCTGCTGGCTAATGTTGTCAACCACAACACTGTTGTACGTCTCAGAACGCCCGGTTGATTTATCAATCACCACTGGCACCACGACAGTTTTATTCAGCAGCAACGAAATATACAGCGCGCCCAGGCTTAAAGCAGTAATGACTACCATTACGCCAACGGCCTGCCAGGCTGTCCTTTTAGATTGCTCGTTTTTGAGTGATAACTGAGTCTCAAAGGATTTTGCGGAGTCAAAGACCTCCTGTTTAGCGCTCATAATCGATTACCTCAGTTTTGTTGATGGGCACAAGGTCGCCAGTCACGTCAGCGGGGAGCTGTTGCTTTTGTACGCAGCCGACC
Source organism: Pseudomonas sp. A125 (assembly GCF_055409485.1). NCBI lineage: Bacteria > Pseudomonadati > Pseudomonadota > Gammaproteobacteria > Pseudomonadales > Pseudomonadaceae > Pseudomonas > Pseudomonas sp. A125. Next base: position 7,273 of record NZ_JBUZVP010000043.1, on the reverse strand, counting down.
AGGAGTGTTAAAAAAATAGTCGTTAATAGTGTTTTCACTTTTGAAACCTCGCTTTCATATTTTCAACGGCTTGTTTTGACCTTGCCATCCCCGCCCTATACGCCGGGCTTAAAGTCCTCCCCGCCTGTTTTCCTGCCCACTCAGCGGCAGAACTCGTTTTTGCCTCGCCGCCAGAAGAAATACCTTTCCCTAGACCCTTTCCAATTTCTTTTCCTTGTGAGAGCGCCGCGCCTGCTGCCTTGGACGCACCCCAAGTCGCGGCACCCAAACCCATAACAGCCATACCTTGCACCGCGCCTTCCATACCAACACCGGCAATTTGCGTAGCGAATTTAACGGCCAACAACACCATCCCACCCGTTAACACCCCGGCCACCAATGCCATAGCGCCCATTGTCAGTAAATTAGATTCAACGGCTTGCGCTGTTACTTGTGTGAGAATAAGTTTCATGAAAGTCATGCCAATTTTTATCACTAGGGACGCGAACATAACCGTTAAAATGCTACTGAATATAAGTTGCAACCAGTTGTTGAACATTGTTCTAAGAAAACCGAACATAAGACAAAAGATAAACAATGGCGCGGTCAATCCTAAAAGGATCATCGTCACGTCTGCCGCGAAAAAAGTCAGACCTGCAATGGTCATTAATATCAGTGAGCCGATCCATACCATCAAAGCACCTAACCCACCGCTGGCTTTGACGTAGGTAGAGCTGTCCTTACTTAAAATCGTTTCTGCTAACGTTTGAGTTTGCAACCAAAGAGAATCGAGAGTCGCCCACACCCCTCCAACTTGGTTGCCCGACAACCCATCTTTAAGTCCCTGCGCAGCATCCAGCGTGGCTGTAAGGTAGCCTCCTGTATTGTCGATAAATGCTAAAATTATTCCCATTTTCGCTAAGTTCCACAGCACGTCCTGCATGGGGGTCTGAATTTTACCCGCAAGCGTCTGGTAGCCCATCCATAAGATGTACAACGTTACCGCACCAGAAATAAGAACGGCGACGGCTTGCACGTATATATTTGATGACGCCTCACCTACAGACTTAAGCGCCGTCATAATTTCGTTGTTGAACTTAACAAACAACCCGTCGCCAGCCATAAAAACCTCGTGCATATACAGTTTATTTTTCTACTGACTAGCAGCCATTATTTTGCTGAGTCTTTTTTCATTTCATCTTGCAAGTTGAAATCGAATGTAGGGACTCGCGCATTTTTCTGCTGAATCTGGAATTGTGCAGCGATAGCGTTTCGACAGTTCGGTGTGTCATTTCCCGAAGCTTTGCATTCCTTATAAATCGGTGCCAATTCTTTAGGATGGTCAACGTACCACTCAGGAGTTTTAACTTCTTCGGAACACCCGGATACGAGCGCAAACCCAACCAAACCAAAAACTGCCATAACCTTTTTCATTATCGATCCCTTTTAGTTAAATGTAGGAACTGGCGCGCTTAATTGTTCTTTCTCAAACGCAGCCTTTCTTTTTTCTTCCCACACAACATTAGCAGCCTTGGCCTGCTCTGTCGCCATACTCCACTGCAATTGAAGTGCGCTCATTTCAACAGCTTTCAGGTTCACGGCGTTGGCCAGGTCCTGCGACTCTTTCGAGTCCTTAGAGTTCTGCGCCCTGTCGGCAAGCTTCTGTATAGACGTTAGCTTTCTTGAAAATGAGTCACTGACACTCTCTGCACGCTCAATCAAGTTCAACTTGCTGGTAATCGATCCTTGGCAGGAGTCCAACATTTGCAGGCTTAGACCCTTGCAGGAGTCCATTAAGCCGTATTTGTTCGCAAGCGCAGCATATTCTCCCTGAGCTAATCCACCGATTGACGTTAAAGCATCCTTCGCGTCCTTTACGTCGCTCACAACGGAAACGGCTTCGTTCTTTATTTTCTTTGCTTCATCCAGAAACTCGCCAATCTCACGAACGCCTGTCGCAGTCGCCAATTGATCCTTGTAAGCGGTTAGTTCGCTTTTGTACTGCTTTACAGTCTCGCCCCACTGTTTCAACAACTGTGCCCATTCCACCATCCGCACAGCCGCTGCTGGGTTGTCGGCTACGGGGATGCCTACTACGGCAAAGGCAGAACCCGTGAAGAGTATTGCGAACATCATCAGAATTGTTTTCATATAAGTCACTCAAATAGCAAGTTCAAGGTAAGCATTAAGCCAATCATCAGGCTTCATACCGTCTTTAAAGAGGCTGTCGAATATTTCTAGGTTCGGCGCGCTAGAACTCAACACTTTGGTGTGAACACCAAGGCCCGACAGGTCTAACGTCACCAGCGCGTAAAAGTCTTTGCTGTCGCCTTTTTTCAGGCTGCTTTTCCTCACCACCATCTGACGCGAGGTTGGATCGAGCTTTTTGATGATCCAGTAAGCCTCCGGCGTCACCCCCAGCCCATCAACATAATCTGAATAAATCGCATTGGGGTTAGCCAGGTAGAACACGGTACTGCTCACCTCGATCACTGCTCGCGCAATCTCGTTTTTAATCACCTCATCCGGCGATTGTGTGGCCGGGACCACAAGACCGTTGAGCTTGCGAATGGTCTTGAGCTTGTTGTACACAAAATCCTTAAACGCTGGGTCTCCCAACCACTTCCAGAACTCGTCGAGGAAGATCACCATCCGGCGACCATCGAGCAACTGCGTCACCCGATACAACAGATAGAAAGAAATCGGCGTGCAGGTGTCCTTGTCGTCCAGAAACTCAGTGCCATCAATACCGAACGTCGAGCTGGTGTCCGGGTTGAAGGTGTCCACGGCGTTATCAAACACCCAGCCAAACTGCCCACCTTGTGCCCAATGGCTCAGGCGCACCACTAGCCCATTGTTCCTGCCCTGTTCCGTCGCGGCCTCGCTCATATGCTCCAGCATTCGAGTAATACCGTACTGGCGGTTTTCGATAGGCTCCATATCAAACACCGCGTTCACGCTTTCGCTGATAACCGTTTCATCACGGCTGGTGATGGTTTCATTATTACGCGTCACCAACAGCTTAATCAGCGATTTGACCATCGCCAGATTGCGCTTGTTCTTGGGCAGGTAGAATGGATTCCATCCTGTCGGCTCGCCACTTTTAACGGCATAATATTCGCCACCCAGCGCCCGAATATTAATTTCTGCACCACGGTCCTTATCGAAATATACGGTCGTCAGTTTTTTGGTTTTAGCGCTTGGCGAAAAACTTTCAGATTTTCCGTATTTTTGCATCATGTTCAGCAAGAAGTTCAGTGTCATGGTTTTACCGACACCTGCCGTACCGTACACCGCTGTATTAGCGAGTGTTTTTTCGTCAAAATCATCCTTGTGAAAATCGACGTTGTGCAGATTGACGTAATACGCCTGTTTACTGGGAGTTTTTAAAATCGCGATAGCTTCGCCCCAGGGCGTCTTTTTGCGCTTGCCCGTGTAGAAGTTATGAAACGATGCTAATTCAGAAAAATTTGCACTGCTGATAGGTGCAAGACGTGGGCGCAAGTGATACACGCCTGGAAGCTGTGCACAGAACGCAGGGGCCAAAGAAAGGGTTGAGATAGTCGCGATCAAGCCAATATCAGTAAAGCCCGAGGACAGCGCGTTAGTGTCATTGACTAACTTGGCGACTGTGTCCGCGTACACAAACAGTGTGAAATGGTATTTGCCAAACGAAATGTCACCTGACGTTAATTCGTCTTTGGCTGTTTTCAAGTCTTCGCGTTGTGATACGGCGTCATCATCGACACTTTTAAGTTTCTTCTCCATGGACTTGATATGTTCTAACGCCTCTGCCCTGGACATTGAGGTAAATGACTGCGTCATTACATACTCAACGTCAGCGTATAACAACACGTCTAAAATGCCTGTAGTAACTTCCTTGCTGGAGAAATCTTTAATCTCGATAGATTTAAAAAATCTGTCTTTACCGCGAATTGAAATCTGTCCGGTATCAGGTCCAAAGAATACATCACCGCCGCCAATGACTTCGTACAATGGTGTCTTTGAGATTCTGATTTTCTGTCGCACACCGCTGATGAGGAAGTTGTAGAATGACATTAAATTTGAGTAAACCACTTTGCCTTCTTCGAAGCAGCCCAGCGGGTGCGATGAGTAACGATTTAGGGAAGAATTAAGCCGTCCTCTAATATCCTCCATTTCAGCAATGGCGGCGTTTAAAACCTGTTTTTTCTGTTCCAGGCTCAACCGTTTGTTATCGGACCTTTCCAGCTTGTCGTAAGGCTTGTAAGCCACAGAGAAATATAGCGAGTTTGCCTTGAACGTATCATTTTCAATGCCTTCATAGTACAAACGGCTGACCGTATCAGCGAAGTCATTGCCGGAATCGCTGCTAAAGCTGTCATAGAAGCTTTCACGGGCGTTGTGGACATAAAACGTCACTGGGTAGCCTGCAAATGACTTAATCAGCGTGTTGATGACATCGGAACTTATAATCAGCATTTCCGCCGAATCAAACTCAAAGGTGTCTCCCAATAGCTGCCAGGTGGCTATTAGGTCGCCGTCTTTTGCTTTGACAATATGTTCAGTCACATGCGATGAGTAAGGAATGATTTTCTCAAACGGTGTTCTGTTGTTAAGTTTCATTTGATTATTAAATTCCTTTACGTCAACCGCATCATATTGATTCGCAAGAATAGAAGGTGTCTTGAAAAATCGTTCGGCCACCTTGTCAAGTCGCGCCCGCAGTTTCAGATACAACAGGTTATAGTGGTATTCGTCTTTTTTTGTGGGTATTCCCATTGCGTAAACAGCAATAGGGACTAACAACCAGAAAAACTTGGTTGTGTATAAGCCCATCAAAAACAAGAAAGCCACGACAACAAAAAACAGGGTGACCGGAACGCCAAAATACAGCGCAGGTCGCCTAAGTGCTTTGTAGAACTTGCTCATTCCGTCACCCTGCCCTTTTTAACCGACCAAAAGCCGGGCAATTTCCGAAGCCGAAGCAATCAAAATTGCTCCCATGATGATGGGCGCACACTCGCGCAAGGTGTTGCCAGCAAACAGCACCTTGTAGCCCACCCACAGCACTGCAATGGTGACGGTTACAATCGACAGAGCCAGGAGACCAGTTGAAACCTTGTCGAGCAATGTACCGGCCTTTGTGAAGCCATCCGCCATGGCGGTTACGGGTGCAGCGATCACTCCAGCGGTAGTCAGATTTTTAATATGACGTTTCATTAGTTGCCTCTCAGTATCTTTGTGGGTCTATCTTGGGAAAATATCGTGGTGTTTTTGATTACGCTATTTGGGTAGATGGTTCTAATTTCTCCTTTGTCTTTCGACTTACTCCCTATGATTTCTATATCTGTTGATAGTTTTTTCTGATCCGCTTTTGTGCTCGGTATTAGATATTTTGGTTCGTCAGCGTATCCAATTCTTTGCACATAACTTGTGTCAGAAAATGCCAACTCCTTTTTTTTACCTGTTTCGAAGTTTCCCGAGTAATAACAACTTAAAGCGCGAGGTAGGGTTTTTCCTCTGAGGTAACAATCAGTGATTACTTTTTCAAATACAGCCAAATTGGCACATGGATCAAATAATTTTTCAGCTGTTACGCCGTACTTTTCAAAGTTACCTTTGTAGATCTGCATCAGCCCGACTGAGTAATCCTTATTCGCCGCTTCTAGCTCCTTGACCCTGGCGAGTGCCTCTACCTTCGTTTTAGGCATTATCCCATTGCCATCAACCACACCAATGGCGTAGGGGTTCATCCGGCTTTCAACCCAGGCAACGTCGCGGATCGTATCCGGGTGGACCGTAGCGGCGCACGAAAGCAGCAGTGGAATTAGCTCAATCATCCTGAATGCCTTTGAATAGCTGTTATTTCTGATTAGTCAGTGTTGAGCTGACCCGTCATCAGACGGGGCGAACTCAATGTCAAAGTTCTTGAATAGAATTTCTTCTATTACTTTTCGTTTCGAGATTTTTCGTTCCCCTGCTTCTGTTGAGATTCGGTAATTCAGCTCTGCGTCGAGCAGCATATCCAGTCGAATTGCTCGCCAATCTTCGCCGTCTGGTGCCTTGAAATTGCAGATCATGATATTTCCTCAATTCGACGTGTGTTCGTGTTTCTCGTATTAGTAGCACATAGAAAGTAATGTGAAGAAATAGCGGAATTCCGCTATCCAATTAAAAAAAAGCGCCATTTTTTCGTTATTTATTCCCGACCAGTTTAAATAATGTCATTAAATACAGCGAGTTAGTCCTGGCCGCGTAAACGTTCCGTAACTCAATATTTTTTTCTAATCCGTACTTTTCTTTTACGTGTGTCAGGTGAATGCTGATCGTATTGATAGAAATCCCAAGCTCCTGCGCAATCGTCCGCATGTCGTATGCGGTTGCGTAGAGGTAGAGCACGCGAACCTCCGGCTTTGTTAGCTCTGGAAAGACACTCAGCAGCGCGGGGGTGAAATTCTCGTCGTATATAGCCATTCCTTGAGCCTCTGATTTCGATTTTACTTGTGCTATCGCCTATGTCAGCGGCCTACCAACAAAAAAGCGATTTTTCTGAGGATAATTAGATTTGCTAGCGTACGCGCTGATTGCACCAGGACAATCACCGCGACACACGACAGCAAGGTGTAAATCGTTGCCGGATTTCCTTTGGCATCTGCCACATATGTGATGCCTTGGGGGTAGTAGGTAACGGCCATCCCCAATACAGCTACGAACGTGATGAGTTTTCTGAAACCGTAAAGGATGTTTAGAACTCCCACCATCAGCACTTGTAGCACCACTGCAAGGGTAAGACGCATGACATTGAAGATTGTCTTCGCCACGAGTTTGCAGCTCGCCTTAGCCGAGGTAGGTTTTTGAGTGTGTTTCCTTTCTGTAGACGGGCTACTCATCGAGCCTTGTTTTTTGGAGGCAGGAAACAAAACCACATTGTTTTTTGGGGCGTCTTCTCGCCCTGGAAATTTCACTACGTTCGTCATACCGCCTCCCACAGTTCAAGAATGGCTATGGGGAGTATGCAATTTTTTCAAAGAAAAAAATATTGGATTAACACAATATTTCTGGTCGGGCTGATACGCGGTAAGGCGAAGCTGACATAGGAACAGAATTCGGAAAAAATCGTACGTTACGCCGCTGGGCCTTGGCGCGTTTGTTGTTGGGGTTCGGGGAGCAATGGAACCGAAAACCAACGTAGGCCCGCAATGGTCGTCCAGGCTGGGGATGTAAGCCGGAACCCCAGAAATTTCCGTCACCCTAGTTGGGTGGGCTCAACACTCGTGTCACCAGCTACCTTCTGGAGAATCGAGCTCGGCCA
>NZ_JBUZVP010000042.1:0-37318 GCF_055409485.1 Pseudomonas sp. A125 | reverse complement strand
AGCGAGGATCAATCTACGCCCGCGCAAGCGCTTGGGCTGGAAGACGCCGTACGAAGTGCATACAGGGGTGAGCGTTGCACTTATGTGTTGAATTCAGGAACCGCTTTTCGGATGTTTACGGTCCTTCCTGATGCTCGTTAAAGCGGTTTCATAAAACGGTGGTTTTATCGTACTCCCCAGACAGAGCGCTGGTTTGCGGGCAGGTACTGGGCTTAAGTGCGTTTACTGTTCCATTGCTCCCCGAACCCCAAGTACACCTCAACTGGACGTCAGTCGGCTCACTGGCATCGCGTCAGACTAGGGCCGCTTTCTGCATTATCTGACGCCTAAACGTCAAACTCTATGGCCTCAACCTGACAGGCCGCATGCTTAGCGTACGATTTTGTCCGTTTTCTCTACCGTCCCCTATTTCTGTGCTTTGTTTTGGAATAAGCTATTTTTATGAATTCATAATTGCGAATTCATTTTTATGAACTGCTCCCACATCCTCCCTGGATTCAGAGTGGGCGGGCAGACGTACAGGTGAGTTTCTCCAGTGGTGAAATTTTTGGTTTGCAGGGACGTGGATATCAATATATTATGAATTCACATTAATGAAATATGAATTATAAATAATGAATTACTAAATATAGGACTTACCGATGATCGTGATTATTGGTTGTAACAAAGGGGGGGCGTCGAAGACTACGACAGCTACGAATGTTGCTGTGGCCCTTGCTAAGGACGGCAAGGACGTGTGTCTGGTCGATGCTGATGCTCAACGTACGGCAGCCAAATGGCACGCGGAAAGAGAGTCTGGAGACAAGAAACCAGCGATAACACTGATCGAAAAACGAGATAACATTGCCTCAACACTGACAACGCTCGACGGAAAATTTGATTACGTGATTGTTGACGTTGCGGGTCGCAACAGTCGCGAATTGATAACGGGATTGAGTGTTGCACATGCGTGCGTTGCACCTCATCAGTGTTCTCAGTTCGATTTGGATACCCTGGAAGAGCTTCAAGAGCAAGTCATCAAGATTTGTGACCTCAATCCTGGACTTGAAGGCAATGTCTATCTCTATCAGACGATGTCCTCGACGAACCTGAAAGTGAAGCCAAAGGAGCGGGCAGAGTTTCGAAGTTATGCCGAGGAGTTTCCTCAGTTCAAAGTACTTGAAGCGGTAGGCTATCACCGCAAAGCATACAAAGACGCAGGCAGCGAAGGCCTGTCTGTTCTTGAAATTGGCAATCCTTCAGCTGCCGGTGAAGTCCGGTCGCTCGTTCAAGAGGTGTTCTATGGTTAAGGTCCGAAGCCAATCGGCTACTGGGCGTCAACAACCGACCCCGGATCAAATCGAAAAACTTGCTCAGGAGTTGGCCGACAAGCCTTTCGGTCAATCCAAGGTGAAAAGTGCTGAAATCGAGCAAAAAGCTCAGGCGATAGGCATCAGTTTGCCACCTCAAATGATTGAGAACTTGCAGGATGCGGCTTTGAAAAATAAGCGGAGCAGAGAAGGGCAGAGAACGGTCAGTGGGATCATACGTGAAGTACTTGCCAGAGAAGGATATTAATTCATAATTATGATTTATGAATTAATATTTTAACTATACAATGACGGGAGGTTTCTTAGCCGATCAGGCTAAAAATGAATTGGATTTTCTTTGCGCTCGCTGGAGCGAAAAGGGGAGTGTAAGAGGGGAGGGCGTCAGCATGGATCGACGTAAAGACAATAATCCTCATCGAACCGCCGAGGCCAAAGGCGCACAAGATGCAACCAATGGCCTGCCTTTGTGGGGGTGCCCCTACAAAGCCCCCCAGTTCAGAAACTCATGGATCAGAGGCTACAAGAAAGCAAGGCAACTCGAATTATTCTAAAATTTGAGTGTTCCTCAAGCAGTCCCCGTCAGATGGCAATCTGATCACATTCCAGCGGCGTCCAGTAGAGCGTTGCCCGACTCACCAGGGGTTCCTCCGCTCTTATAGGCGTCCAACAAGACACCCTTGGACGACCACTCAAAAACGGTGTTTTCGTTGATGTTGGGTGAAAACGGTAGGGCTGCGATCTTCGTGTAAGGGTAAGTCCAAATTTCTTTGCTGCTGACCTCGGTTTTCTTTGGTGGGTGTCCGATGGCAGCAATCACCTGCGGCTGGGTGGTTTTGCCTTTTTGGAATTGGGCCAACTGCTGTGCCGAGACTTGGGTGCCTGTCTTATAGTCGAGGGCAGAGCATCCGTGCAGTAACAGAGAAGTAGAAATGAGTAGAGCAAGAGCAATGCTTTTATTCATGAGTTATTCCTTTTGATGTGAGATCCTGGCAATAGTCTTGCTGACATATCCAGAGAGTTGGTCAGATAAACCCGCCTAATTTATTTCAGGAACATAGAACGCCCAGGTTGGCGTTGACATCAACCGCTGTGGTCGATTACTGAGAAGCTCAGTCGTTCAACTTGTAACGTCTCATTGTACTGGAAGTCCACTACGACGCCAGGGTGAATAGCTGAGTCAAGCTGATAGGTATCCCAGCCACCCATGGGGTTAATCATGCCTGGCAGGTCTAGCCGTCCTCTTGAACGCAGCGGTTCTCCCAAGATCGAATGCACCTGGCCTTTTGTCATTACCGAGGTGAAGGGCGCAGGTAGCTCACCGGTGTAAATCGGCATACCGCCAGGCATGTCCTCTTGCAGAGTGATGTGGAGAGACTCGAAACGCAGAGTCTCAGGCCAGAAGCTCATTTCGATTCCTACGACAGGCTCAATCTCTAATGAGGTGTCCCCTTCGTATAGATATTGCAGTGGAAGCTTTGGAATCGCCCCACTCTTGACCATAGAGTGGTAGTAGAGCCCCAGGCTTCTGATCCAGAGTTCTATGGTTGCGGAGTCCATTAATATTACCTATCTCTGCGACGTTAATTTTATAAATGTGATGTTTCTATGTGCATGATTTTACGAATTTTTTTTATTAGTCGTTTTTGCTAACTCGATGAGTTTGGTTAAAAATGAAGGGTTGTCAATTGTAAAAATCAGATCTTGAAGGGTAGCCCGTAACTCTAGGAGCCTTTCCCTAGAAACGTCATCATCTGTGGGGAGAATATCCATAGGTGAAGCGCCGAGTAATTTTGCAATTTTCAGTAGTTGTTCGCTGTCAGGGACATACTCGCCCCGCTCGTAGCGGCTAATAGTAGCGTTTTCACATTCCAAGGCTTCGGCCAAAACGGCTTGGGTTATTCCCTTTGCCTTTCTAAGCGCTTTGATGCGGGCGCCTATGAATTTTCTTGTAGGAGAGATCATCATTAGCGCCTAAAAATCATTGTATTTTCAGTCACCTACCTTCAAAAAAAAGGTCAATTTTTATATTTTATGCATTTATTATATTTTTTGTGGCGGGAAACGCATATAATTGTCAGGAGTGAACAGGTCGTTGCAATGAAAACACCTGTATGTATAATCAGTACTGTGTTTTTGTACATTACTATTAAGGAAAGCTACACCACATCAGACCCGTCCTGCACGGCGCGTTTGTGGCGGATCGCACCCAAAAGGGAGGGTTAAGGTATGCAAGGGTGGTTTTTGATAACGCATAATTTCCATGGTTTTCAGTTGGTTACTGAAAAACTTAAAGCGCTTGGGGTTGAGGTTTACTCTCCTACCAGGTGTGAGGTTAAAAAGCGCCGGGACTGTAACGCAGTTAGGATCACAGAAAAGCAGCTTTTTCCCGGCTATTTATTCCTGCGCTTCGACTTCGAACAGGTGCACACCACCACAATATCTGACCTGCCAGGGGTTAAGGGTTTTGTGCGTTTCGGGAACATCCCGGCTATCGTGTCAGACGCCATCATCGAGGATTTGAAGCAGTCGCTGTTGCTTCTACCTAATCAGGCGGTCACTTGCCTTGAGCTTAGAAACCTTCCGCCTGATATGCAGGGCGCATGGTCTGCCATCGTAGAAATAAAGTCAGAGTTACAACGGCAAGCAGCTTTGTTTTCTCTGCTTCAAAAAGATCATGAGCGTCTTCTGAAATTAGGCAATCTTCCTTATTCAAGAATCTGCTCTTCAATTGATAGCGACTCTTGATCTTATCCACGTAAACCTAAACATCAACTATACAAATTCCCACTGCCAGGTTTATGCCTGGTGGTGTCTTTGTGCATCCACAGGAGGTTATATGGTCCCAAATCAAATTGGGAGTCGAGCAAAAACTACAACAGTCCATGTTGGGCTTGAACGTCATGCGATTCTTACAAGTCACGCTATTGATGTGAGTTCTCAAACACGGCGTCAAATAACTGCATCGCAACTTCTAAAGTTCATGATTGATCGGTTTGCAGATCAAGCAAAGGCTGAACTGCTGAAGGAATTTAAAAACAACGAGGAGTAATAAATGTTAACTACCAGTGCCTTTTTGGCCCTGGCCCTGCAATGCGCCCCCTCGATACACCCCGCCACGTTAACTCCCATCGTCAAAACAGAATCCGCTTTTAATCCATGGGCTATCGGCGTCGTCGGCAGAGCGTTGCCACGTCAGCCGCAAAACCTGGAAGAGGCGGTGACGGCGGTGAATACGTTGGTGAAAGAGGGCGCCAATTTCAGCATTGGCCTAGGGCAGATCAACCGACAGCACTTTGATGTAGCCAAACCGGAGGTGGTGTTTGATCCCTGCACTAACTTGCGCATGACAGCCACGATCCTTGAGGGCTGCTATGCCAGCGCCGTCCCAGACGGCGGTACACAGCAGGAGGCTTTGCACAAAGCTATCTCCTGTTACTACAGCGGCAACAAACGGCGTGGCTTTCAACCAGAAGCGCAGTTTGGCGGATCGAGTCACGTACAGCGTGTGGTCGCCAATGCCGACATCACCACCGTTACGGTGCCAGCCTTGACCGGCGCCGTCAGTGCTCCACAAGTGCCGGTACAACCTGTTTCACCCCCTCCACAACCAACCTATGAAAGTTGGGACGTATTGCGCCAATACCCGCGCTATATGCCCGCTGCGCAGCCTTCTGCGTCTGATCTAAAGCCGGAACCACAGCAAGAAATCCCAAAGGAGAAAGTCGATGTTTAAAAAAGCAAACCTTCCACGCGCCGCTGTTCTGATCCTGTGCTGTATGCCCGCGCTGGCCATGGCTGACTGGCAATCTGAGCTTCAAACGTGGGGCACCAATATCCGGCTTGCGCTTTATGCCTTGGGCGGCACCTTGGGCCTCGGTTGCCTGATGTGGTCCGGTATCCAATGGATGATTGCCCGTTCAACCGGCGACCGCTCCCATACCTTCATGGACTACCTGCAACAGGTTGGCGTCCTCGTTGTGGTCGGCGGCACGATGGTGTTGGGGGCGGCTGCCTGGCAGGTCTTTGGCACTGGCACGCCTGCATAACGCCCCAGCGGAGAAACTCATGTCAGCGAACGAATCACTGAAGAAGTTGATTTTCGAGAGCTACAACGCAATGAGCAGGCCTGCCATGCAGTGGGGTATCCCCATTATGCCGATGGTGGCTTTGCTGATGGGCGGTTTGGTCTGCGGCGTGGCAGGAACTGTGCTGCTGTCTTGGGTGTGGGGTTTGTTGTTCCTGGCGCCCTTTGCGGGTGCATTAGCAGCCTTGCGCTTCATCTGCGCGGTTGATGCCCAGTACCCACGGCGTTTGTGGTGGTCCTGGCGTCGTATCCGCATGAACTGGCGGTACGGCAAGCGTTTGCTGCTCACCCCGTTTAATCCCAATTGGAGCCAATTCTATGGCAAACGATTCGCACAACGCCGGTTTCATCCGGCGCCAAGTCATGAAGTACATGCCCCCCGAGGTCAAAGTGCCGCTGCTGGGGTATCCCGTCCACGAGAACATGGTGACATTGCCCGGTAATCGGCTGGTCAGCCTGATCAGGCTCAAAGGTGTTTCCCACGAAACGCAGAGTGATGAAGATCTCAAACAATGGTTCTTCAAACTCAACCGCTACTTCGTGGCATTAGGGAAAAAGGAAGGCAAGAACCTGATGTTGCAAAGCTATGTGACCAAAACGGGCATCGAGCTTAATACTGAATACGACCTGCCTTTACCTGCGCTGCAAGATTTTGTCGATGCCTACACCGCTCCTTTTCGGGACGGCACCTTTCGCCAGGTCGGCTATAGCCTAGCTCTTGTTCTCAAATACCGTGACCTCGATGACGGTATTCGGCGGATGAAAGAGCTACTGACTATTTCCAAAACCAGTCTGGCGATGTACGACCCGGCCATCATGGCCTTGGAAGAAAACGAACAGGGCGCGCTGTACTCGCAGGTTGGGCGGTTTTTAAGCCTGTTAATCAACGGTCATGAACAAGACGTGCTGGTCAGTGATACGCGACTGGGTGATGCCGTCATCGACAGCGTGACCAGCTTTGGCGAATACGACTTTATCGAAAATCGGCCTAACCGGGGAGGGCGCCGTTTTGCCACCACCTATGACCTACGTGATTACCCTGGGGGTGGTTCACGTCCTGGCATGTGGGATGAGGCCATTGAGCAGCAGTTTGAATTCACCCTGGTGCAGTCGTTTTTGTTTGAAGACCGTAACCGGGCCAAAAAAGAGTTCAACAAGCACATTGCCGACCTTGGGTCGGTTGAAGGCGAAACAAGGCAGACGGACGAGCTGGAAAACGCCATTGAAGAAGTGACCCAGGGTGAAAAAGCATTTGGCCGTTACCACGCGTCCCTGATCGTCTACGGCAACACCCCGGATGAGGCCATTGATAATGGCTCGAAAATGGAATCGGTGTTCACCGTTCACGACACGGCCTTCGTGCGCTCGACCATGACCAACGTTGACACCTGGTATACGCAGTTCCCAGGGGTGACCGAGGCGCTGTATCCCATGATGAAGTCCACGGAGAACTTCGCATGTGGCTTTTCCCTGCATGCCACCCCGACCGGCAAGGCCAGGGGCAACCCTGTAGGCGACGGAACTGGGTTAATCCCCATGCGGACTGTCAACGACTCGTTGTTCGTTCTGAATGCGCACGACAGCCCTCCAGGGCAAAACAACTTGGGTGAAAAACTGCCGGGGCATTTGTCGCTCACCGGCCAAACGGGGGTGGGTAAAACAACTTTTCTCGCCACGTTGTTGGTGTTTTTCAGTCGGTTTAAGCCAATGATTTTTGGCATCGACTACGACGAATCGCTGAAAAATCTGTTGGGGGCGCTGGGTACGCACTATTACACCCTGTCACCAGGAGAGTTCACGGGCATTAACCCTTTCCAGTTTGAGGACAGCAAGGGACTGCGCCAGTTTCTGTACGACCAGGTACTGAGCTGCGCGGGGGGTAAAGACAAAACTGACGAGGACGAAGAGCGTGAGATTCAGGATTCCATCGAGGCGGTGATGCAGCACAAAAACGTGCACTTTCGGGGCATGTCGTTGTTGCTGCAAAACATCACGCCACGGGGCGGCAATTGCCTGCATACCCGCTTGTCAAAATGGTGCCGCCTGGCCGGTGGCCGTGAGGGGCAATACGCGTGGGTGCTGGACTCTCCGAAAAATCTGTTCAACCCGCAAAGCTATCAACGGTTGGCATTCGACTGCACACGGGTTCTTAAAAAAGAGTACGCGAGCAAGCACCCGGAAGTGATGGAGGTATTGCTCAATACCTTGTTTTACATGAAGCGTGCGATGCACCAGTCCAGGCCAGGCAGTCTGTTAATTAACACCATGGCCGAGTACTGGGTGCCGCTGTCCTTTGAAAGCACGGCGGATGCCATTAAGGAAATTTTGAAAAGCGGTCGAAAGCGCGGCGAAATCCTGATGATGGATACGCAGAACCCCGAGGATGCCTTGGCAACACCCTATGCTGCCGATGTAATACAGCAGGTCGTTACCGCGATATGGCTTCCAAACTTCAAGGCAGATCGTGCTGGCTATGCCCGTTTTGGTGTCAGGGACAAGGTGTTTGATGCCGTGGTTGACATGAACACGCTCAGTCGTGAAATGGTGGTTCAG
Organism: Pseudomonas sp. A125; assembly: GCF_055409485.1. Lineage (NCBI taxonomy): Bacteria > Pseudomonadati > Pseudomonadota > Gammaproteobacteria > Pseudomonadales > Pseudomonadaceae > Pseudomonas > Pseudomonas sp. A125. The sequence continues at coordinate 29,371 of NZ_JBUZVP010000042.1, read as the reverse complement.
CAGGGGCACAACGCGGTGAAGTTGAAGCTGGTTCTGGACGATCACTTGAAATACTGGCTGCCGTTGCTTTCCACGACCGACCACAATGCCGCCGTAGCCCAGCAGGTGCGCCAGTTACTCGGCACTACCGATCCAAAGGTGTGGGTGCCTGCCTTTTTAATGGCGGAACATGTTCGTTTGTTCCTGAACACCACCGATGCCAATGAATGGATTCCGGCTTACCAGCAAGCCGTGCATATCAGTCAGACCCTCAATACCACCGACGCTCGTCTCTGGATGCCGGTCTTTAAAAAGCAAAGAGCAGCCGACCTACTGCCGCTCTAATACCGAGGCAAATACCATGAAGAAGACAATCATCGCGACGGCGATAAGTGCCGCGCTGCTGACGGCTGCGCTCCCGACTTATGCGGCAGTGCCTGGCATTCCAACGCTTGACGGCACCACGGCGCTGCTTTTGACAAATAACGCCCTGCAACAAGCCCAACAAGCCATGGATGCTTTGAAAACTGCCAAGGATGGGATCAGCCAAGCTAAATCTCAGTACGACAACTTCAAAAGCATCGCAACAGGGAATGACAAACTTGGCGACTTTCTGAATAACCCGGCGCTTAACAAGGTTTTGCCAATGGGTGAATGGGCTGATGTTTATGGGACGGTCCAGGACATAGCTCGTCTGCGGGAGCGCTATGGGCTGAAATCGGATAATGTCAGTGTTCAGGCCAAGTTCGACAGATTGTTGGCCGCCGCTGATGCGCTGGAGCGAAATTACGATGCCAGCACTGAACGGGTAAGGAACGCCGAGCAGTTAAGGGGCCGGTTGAACGTGGTTCTAACGCCACAGCAAAAGGAGGACTTGCAGTTGCGCTATCAACAGGAGCTGTTGGAGCAACAAAACCAACAGATGCGCATGGCAAATATGCAGATGTTGATGGAGCAACAAGAAAAAATGGAAAACAATAAACGAGCACAGGCATTTAGCGATTATATGTTAGGAAAGTCAAAAGTCTTACCGAAATACGATTAATCCAATAACGGGTATTTAGCTATAAAAGCAGGTGGGTGACTTATGTTGAAAAAAACAAGCCTAGTGTTTGGTATGGTTATTTTTACGTTGATGATGTCGGGTTGCAATGGAGGGAAAGGCGATGATTTTGTCGGGCGCTGGAGTAGTGGTAATCATGCAAGCAAGGGGCTTGCGCCGCCAAGCTATTATATAAACATAAAAAAAGATAAGGAGGTTTTTCATGTGGATGTTGAAACTACCATGGTCGATTTTTTAGAAGGTGGGCGTAAAACGACAAATAAGAAATACGAAGGTAAAGCTGAGTCTGATACTGTTTTAAGCATGATGAACGGTTTATTAACGATGAGACTGCAAGGTGACCGTATGTTTTTCGGTAATGATGAGTATGTAAAATTAAAATGACGGAGACAATATGGACTTTACGAATATAGCTCATACGCTATTTGAGTCCGTTGATGCCGCCCTTAAAAGCACCTTGGCTACAGGCACGGCCAAGGTGATGCTGGGTGTGGGTGCGTTATTCGGGACCATGTGGTTAATCCACTTCACGCTTCGAAATATTCAATGGCTCTACCGAGGAATGAATGTTGCTTTTGAAGAGGTTGTCCGCGAAATCGCCAAAATGGCATTTATTGCGTTTTGTGCGTTCAACGTGACTTGGTACATACAAACCATTGTTCCGTTTGTCAGCGGTTTACCTAATTGGATGGGAGGCGTCCTATCAGGCCAGGAAGGAGACCAAACCAACCAGATAGATACAATGGTGTTGGCATATATCGATAACTTAAAAGCCTTTTATGACGCAATGTCATTCAATATTTTCACTACGAGCTTGAAGGATATCTGGCTAAGTATTCAGGGCTTGGTATTTTATTTGTTAGGGGGTATTCCATTCATATTAACTGCTGTCGGTACACTTTTTGTACTTAAAGTGGCCACGACGGTCCTATTGGCGGTTGGCCCTATATTTATTGCATTTCTGTTGTTTGATCAAACTAGACAATGGTTCTGGGGGTGGGTATCTGCAATAGGCGGATTTATGCTGACTCAGGTGCTATTTTCAATAATTCTTGCCATGGAAATTAATTTTATCAATACACAGATAATTAAGGATGGGGTAATAAATACCAGCTTGGCGGGGAATATCGGCATGCTTGTTGTATTCGCTACGTTCACGCTGTTAGCGACCGAGCTACCAGGTTATGCCGCGTCTATCATGGGCGGGACTCCAACGGGAGGTGCTAGAGGACTTGGAGGGCTTATCGGTAGAGCCTCTGGATTTAACACGGCAAGACAAATGGCTGGTGGTGTCGCAAAGCTTTTAGCCAAACGCCGCAACAACATTAAGTAACTTTGTATTCCATCGCTTGCTCAAGCGATAGCAACTCCCTTCTGATTCTTTCGTTTTAAAAAGGTAATCACTATGAATTGCAAACTCGCAATAAGCGGGCTGCTTTGTGCTGTCCTGCTGTTGGGGTGCAGCTCTGCCCCCAAGTTAGCCGAAGCCTCCGGCCCATGGACTGATCTAAATGCACCGGCCAGAGCAAAAGACGTTAAAGCCACAGCAGTCGGGGGGCAGCATGAATCTTCGAAAAAATAAAAGGAATCGCCAACAAGTCATCGAACAAGAGCAGCACCTTGCCGCTCAGGTCAGCATCGATGCAGCAGCAGCAAGGAATATCAGCCTGTCTGAGCAGGCGTATATCCATGCGGCCCGTTGGTTTGAAAGTAATTTGGCAGCGGACCATCAGCGCAGTGCGCGTACCTGGAAACGCCTAGCAGGGTTTTTCGGGGTATTGGCGTTTATGTCCGTGGGTGCTGTTCTCGGGTTGACCCCGCTTAAAACGGTAGAAACGTACCTGGTGCGGGTTGATAACAGTTCCGGCTTTACCGATGTGGTTAAACCAATCAGCCAGGTTAAGTCGTCCGAACAGATCGACGATGAATACTGGCTGGCTACTTATGTGCGTTTTCGTGAGAGTTACAACTTTTCGAACAACGATGCCCAGTTTTCGATGGTCGAGTTGCTGTCCTATGGCACCACGTTTGCCGAGTACCGTAACTTCCAATTGTCTTCCAAGGGCTATCTGGCTGTGTTGGGCAACAACCGGCAAATCAAAACCGAGATCAACAACATCACGTTCCTCACCCGTGAAAACGCAAAGGGCACCGCCCAAGTACGTCTTACCAAAACAGTGCTCGACCGTAACGGCATGCCAGATCCAGAGGTCAAGCCTGCGGTTTGGTTGTCGACAATCAGTTACGACTACAAGAACCCGACAAAAAAACGTGGTGATCAATGGCTTAACCCGCGAGGGTTTGGCGCTCTGTCCTATTCGCCAACCCAGGAAGTCGGGGCGGGGGTGAGTCATGAAAAATAAATCCATGACGGTTTTTGTGGCCTTGTTCCTTTCGGTCAGCGTGCAACATGCATTCGCTGAAAAAATGGGGGAGGGGTCTTACCAGGATCGACGGGTACAAACCGCGTTCTATACCCCGGACAACGTATTTCGCATTCAAGCGGTGGTCGGGCGTACTTCACTGGTGCAGTTCCCAGCCCATGAAACGGTGTATGAGGATTCCGGCCTGATTGTGGCGGGCGATCCCACTGCGTGGTCCATAGGCGCCAACAAAGCGGGCAACATCGTGGCGATTAAGCCGACCACGGATCAGGAGCCCAATACCAACCTGATTATTAACACCAACCGTCATACCTACCTGCTGGAGCTGAAACTGGTTAAGCAGGTGGCCGACATGACCTATGCACTGCGGTTCACCTATCCAGATCCGCCGAAAAAACCGCAGGCCACTCGCGACTTTAATCCTGACCCATGTCCAGGACCGATCAACACGTTCCAGGTACGCGGTGATAAGGCGATTTCGCCAGCGGAAGGTTGGGACAACGGCACCTTTACCTGTTTTCGGTTTGTGACCAATGCACCACGTCCGGTGGTGTACCAGGTGTTGCCCGATGGCACCGAGACACTGGTCAACGTGCGCAACGTGCAAAACATCATGGTGGTGCATGGCGTCAGCCAGTTGTTCCGTTTTCGGCTTAACAGCTTGGTACTGGAGGCGAGAACCCGGCAACAGGTGGGTGGCTTTTACAACTACAACGGCACCACCACGGGGGAGATTCGAGAGGTGAAGCATGCAGAACAATGACAGTAATGACGGCCATGTCATCCAGGGCGGCGAGTTGTCTGGTGATGAAGTCCAAAAACACGCCCAGGATACCCCGGCGGGCACCACTCCAGAATCGGCAGAAACCAACGAGCTGCCACCCGTGCAATCCGATAAGGCCCGTGGTTCGTTCGACCTACTGAAAAAGCGTGCAGGAGGGGGGCAGTCCAAAAAAGCGTTGTACCTCTCCATTGCCGGTGTAGTGCTGGTGTTCCTTTTGATATTAGTCGGGGGCTGGTGGTGGGTCATTTCAACAATGAAAGAAGGCTCCACCGACATTGATGAAAGCACGGTCAAGGCCGATGCCACGCTCGACAAGGACGCGGGCAACGACACCAGCATGAAACAACTGAAAGAGGAAAAACTCAGGCAAATGCAGGCCGAGGAAGACCAAAAGGCCAAGGATGCAGAAGCGTTAAGGCTCGCTCAAGAAAAAGCCAATAAAGGCACCGAGTCAGGAGCCAATTCGGGTAACGCGACAGCCGGTGCCAATACATCCTCTCAAGGCGATACCAAAGATGTGCCTCAGACACCCGCCCAACGCAAGTTGGCTGGAGGCGTTGTGGTGACACCGTTGGTTCAGGATGCCTCGGGCTACGGTTCGTCGGTTAGCGGGGCGTCAGGCCCAGCAACAGTCACGCCGTTGGCCGGTGGCACTGAAAGTACTCCTGACGTGGCTCAGACGGGCTTGGGGGGTGGCTTGGGCGGTGGTTCGTCATCGCGGGGGAGTTTAAGCAACTTGTCGGGTACCAGCTTCTCACCAGGCAAGGCAGTGCTGGCCCCATCGCGTAAATACCTGCTGTCACACAACACCTACACCCGTTGCGTGTTGTACACCGAGATCGTGACTGATCAACCCTCGTTGATTGAGTGCCCATTGACCGAACCTTTGTATTCGGCGGACGGCTCAACCGTGCTTGCTGATGCTGGTGACCGTTTGTTCGGTGAGCAAAGCGTCGAAGTCAGGCCTGGCCAGGTGCGTGTGTTCACCTCCTGGACTGAACTTGAGACTCAATCGGGTGTGCGGGCCAATCTTGCCAGTTTAGGCGCTGGCCCGATGGGTGCCAGTGGTACAGAAGCCTGGATCGACAATCACTACATGCAGCGCTTTGGCGGCGCGGTAATGCTGTCCTTTATCCAGGATGCATTAGAAGCGGCCAAAAACACGACGCAGAAAAGCAGTGGCGGCTACACGGTGAATAACAGCGAGCAAAACACGGAAAACATGGCCAATAAGGCGCTGGAAAGCACGATAGGCATAAAGCCCACCGCGCACATTCTGCCGGGTACGGTCATGACGGTGATTGTGGCCCGTGACATCGACTTTTCATCGGTTTTTGAGAACCGCTAACAATGAGGTAATACCTATGACAAACCCAAATGACGAACAACAAGTACCAGGTGCTGAGCAGGATGAGGACGACAACATCCTCATCGAATCCACGTTGGTGCTGGATTTTCTCGATCAGTCAGGAGTGACCGAACGGCTTAACCGGCCTGGCACCACGGATGTGGCGATTAACCGGCCTTTGGAGATGTGGGTGGATACACCCACGGGCTGGCAGCAGGAGGCCGCGCCTTGGTTGACCTACAACCTGTGCTGGAGATTGGCCAACAGCCTGGCCGCGCTTAACCACCGCGAATTGGCGGCTAAGACACCGATTCACACGGTTGAGCTACCTGGTGGTGAGCGGGGCCAGATCGTCATGGCTCCGGCGTGTGAAAAGGGCACGTTGTCCATGACCTTTCGTAAGCCGTCGATTGAACGCTTCACGCTTCAAGATTACATCGACAGCGGACGGTTTGATGGTGCCCAGGCCATCGCAGCCCCTGTGACGGACTTGACCGGCTGGCAGCATGAAATGGTCACGGCGCACAACGAACGCAACTGGGGTTGGTTTTTTCCGCTGGCCGTCGAACACCGGCAAAACATCATCATTTTCGGTGGGCCTGGCTCCGGCAAAACGACCTTCGGTAAATCCTTGATGGACCTGTTTCCGGTCAATCGACGGATGATCACCATCCAGGAGGTCAGTGAATTGCAGCTTCCTTATCACCCCAACCATGTTCACTTGTTTTACGGCGCTGTGGTGGCACCTAAAGCCCTGGTGGCCAGCTCGTTGCGGATGAAGCCTGACCATCTGTTTCTAGCTGAGCTAACCGGTGATGAGGTGTGGCACTTCATCGAGATTTTGAACACTGGCACCAAGGGCACTGTGACCACGGCTCACGCCAACGACAGCGAGGCGGGCTATGCCCGTGTCTGCGGACTGGTGAAGCAGTCGGAGGTAGGCAAGGGGCTGGATTATGACTACATCGAGCGCCTGGTCAGGACTTCATTTGACGTGGTGGTGTACATGGAAGGCACCCACATTAAAGAGGTGCATTACGAGCCAAAACACAAACTGGCTTTGCTCAATGGCAAGGCGATTTAGGAGGCGTTATGTGGTGGAAAATAACCCTGCTGGTTCTGGTGTTGATGATGGTGTGTTTTGTTGGTGGGCTGTATGCCGGTGGTGCCTTGTTCTTGAAGCTGACGGCGGGCAATGCCACAGCAGGACTGACGTGGCACACCCTATGGGATGCTCGACACTTGGCGCTCAACGACCGTCGATTGCTGTACCTACCATGGTCTTGGTGTGTGACCGCAGCTATCACTTTTTTGCCGGTTGGAATCACGCTGATGGTTTTCTTCTTCCGGCTCAACCCGACCAGCTCACTGCACGGCGATGCTCGGTTTGCTAACGCCAGAGAGTTGCGTCAGTTCGAATACAAAGGCGAATACCACAACACCAGCAAATAATAATTTATGGAGAGATAGAGCAATGTGTGAAAACCATTCACATCACGCTAAAAAGGGGAGGGAGCATGTCTAAAAATCTTGTGTATAGCCCAAGTAACCCACAAAAGCGCATCGAAGAATACCCCGCCTTCCTGATCGGCAAGCACCCCACCAAAGACGCGTTTTTGGCCAGTTATGGCCAGCAGTTCGTGATGTTGGCCGCACCTCCCGGAACCGGCAAAGGGGTGGGAGAGGTTATTCCTAATGCGCTTAGCTACCCCGATTCAATGGTGATCAACGATCCCAAATTTGAAAACTGGGAGATCACTTCGGGTTTTAGAGCTTTTGCGGGCCACAAGGTGTTCCGCTTTTCACCCGAACGCCTAGAAACACACCGTTGGAATCCGCTGTCGCAGATCAGCAATGATCCGCTTTACCGGCTGGGTGAAATTCGAACCTTGGCCAGCGTGTTGTTTGTGTCGAGCAACGAAAAGAACCAGGAGTGGTACACCAAGGCCAGCAACGTATTTACCGCCATTTTGTTGTACTTAATGGAAACACCGTCGATGCCTCGAACGCTGCCGCAGGCCTACGAGGTTGCATCGTTAGGTTCTGCAATGGGGGCATGGGCTCAGCAGGTCATTAACGAGCGCAGCAGTGGGCCTGAAGCGTTGTCCTCTGAGACTTTGCGAGAACTGAACGGCGTATTCGAAGCGTCAAAGAACAAAAGCAGTGGCTGGTCCACCACGGCGGATATCGTGCGCGATGTTCTGTCGATCTATGCAGAGAAAACCGTGGCTTGGGCGCTGTCGGGTGACGATATCGACTTCGCCAAGGCCAGGCAGGAAAAGACCACGATCTACTTCAGCATGTCCGAAGAATCGCTGAAGAAGTTCGGCCCTTTGATGAATCTGTTTTTTACCCAAGCAATCCGACAGAACTCAAAGCCCCTGCCGGAGCATGGCGGACATTGTGCAGATGGCACCCTTAAATATAAGTATCAGCTCGCGTTGCTCATGGACGAGTTTGCAATCATGGGCCGGATGGAAATTATGGAAACCGCGCCTGCGCTGACCCGTGGTGCAGGCCTACGGTATTTCATCATCTTTCAGGGTAAGGACCAGATCCGGGCCACCTACGGTACGGAGAAGGGCAACGCCATCATGAAGGCCTTCCACATCGAGATTGTCTTTGCACCTGGTGACATTGACCTGGCCAAGGAGTACAGCGCACGACTGGGTAACACCACAGTCAGGGTGCAAACCCAATCCTTGGGCAAGCGCAAGGTGGGTGATCGCAACCAAACGGACAACTACAGCGAGCAAGCCAGACCGTTGATGCTTCCTCAAGATATCAATGAAATGCCTTATGACCATCAACTGATGTTCATCCAGGGCACGAAAGCCACCGCGCCGATGAAGATCAGGGCACGGAAGATTTTTTACTACGAGGACGATGTTTTAAGGGGGCGAGCCAATATGAAGCCTCCGACCTTGCCAGTTGGGGATGCAACCAAAATCGACGCATTGACCGTACCTGTGCGGATGGTTGAGGCCAAAGCCGCTGTCGCAGCCCCTCATGATGCGCAAATGAAAGAGGAACAACATAAACGCGACATGCCACAGAGCAAGCAATAACCCCTTTCTGCATGATCAGGCGCAACTCTGCGCATACAAACAAAGGATGAAATCATGAAAACCACCGTACTCGCGGCGGGCCAATTGTGCCTGGCTGCTCACAAAGCTGTGCCTGCTAAAAAACGCACACAGGGTTCACGCATTCGCCAATACCTGACTACAGCGCTGCTCTCATTGGCCGTTTTCACCACGTCACCGGCCTTTGCCAAGGACCCCTGCAAAACCGTGCTGTGCATGTTTGGCAAATTCACAGGCAATAGCGGCGGAAGCGAATGCAGCAGTGCTGAAAAGGACTACTTCAGTATCCAGATCAAGAAGAAAGGAAAGATTAGGTGGGACAAGACAGCCACGGCCCGAGGGCAGTTTCTAAATAGTTGTCCTGCCGCCGATCAGGGCATTAACAAAAAGATTAACGATAAGTTCGGCAAGGTGTTTGGTTAACTAATTTCGAATGAATTATTTAATTAACTGCTTCCTATCAGGGGTTTAAACATGAGAGTTTTTATTGCCGAAAAACCAGGCTTGGGTAAGGTTATTGCCGAAGCCTTGGGCAATCCGCAAAACAAAGGTGGGTTTTTCCAGTGCGGTTCGGATGTTGTGACCTGGTGCATTGGGCACCTGCTGGAACTGGCGCCGCCCGAGGTGCATAACCCGGCCTATGAGAAGTGGAACGCCACGGATTTGCCGCTCAAACTGCGTCCAGTGAAGTACCAGCCGATTGCACGCACCCATGACCAGCTCAAGGTAGTAGGGGGGCTGATTGGGCAAGCGTCAGAGATCGTTCACGCTGGCGACCCTGACGACGAGGGCCAGTTGTTGGTGGACGAGGTATTGGAATATTTCGGCAATACCAGTCCAGTAAAGCGTGTGCTGATCAACGACCTTAATGTCAATACGGCACTTAAAGCCTTGGCAAACCTCAAGGACAACCGTGAGTTTTTCGGTCTGTACCAAAAGGCCCTGGCGCGCAGCATTGGTGACCAGCTTTACGGGTTCAATATGACGCGGGCCTGCACGTTGGCAGCGCGGGCCAGGGGGGTTAAAACGGTGTTGTCGGTCGGGCGAGTACAGACCCCTATCCTGGGCTTGATCGTGAACCGCTACCTGGCGAACAAGAACCATGCCGCCGCCAACTTCTATGCGGTCAACGCCAATTTGGCTGTTGGCGGTCGGGTCAGCGCGAAATTTGTGGTCCCGGATGATGCGCCGGCAGACGACAAAAACCGGATCATCGACGAGTCATATGCCCAGGCCATTGCGACCGCGTGTCATCAAGCGCCTGCGATCGTCACTCGGGCTCAAGTGGTCGAAAAACAGGAGCTTGCCCCCCTGCCATTTGACCTGCTGATGCTGCAAGCAGAGATCAGCAAGGAACATGGAATTACGTCTGAAAAGACGTTGGCCATCACCCAGTCACTGCGTGACAACCACAAGGCCATTACCTACAACCGTTCAGATTGCAGTTATCTGTCCGAGGAACAGTTTTCGGATGCGCCACAAACCCTGGCGATATTGGCCCAGGTGCTGCCGGATTTTGCCGTCGTTTTTGCTCAGGTAGATCCGCAACGCAAGAGCCGTGCATTCAACGACAGCAAGGTTTCGGCGCACACCGCGATTATTCCGACCGGCACCAAAGTGGATATCGCCAAACTGTCAGCGGACGAAAAGGCTGTTTACCTGGCCATCGTGAAGCGTTACCTGGTGCAGTTCATGCCAGCCAAAGGCTACCTGGCAGCTGAGGTGCTATTTGAGGTTGCCGGTCATACCTTTGTCGCCCGTTCCAACAAGACGACTCAGGCTGGCTGGACAGCGCTCATCGGCACCAGTGCCGACGATGAAGACGACTCCACGGAAACTGACGAAGGCCCCCAGTTCGACGCTCTGTCGGCTTTAAAAGCTTCTGAAAACGGCGTGTGCGAGTCCGTCACCATTTCAAAAGAGAAAACCCGTCCACTGCCGATCTACACCGAGGCCGAGTTGCTTAAAGATTTGAAGCGGGTGGCCAAGTACGTGGTTGACCCGCGAATCAAGCAACTGTTGTTGGACCGTGACAAGGGCAAGACCGGCGAAAACGGCGGTATTGGCACCCCAGCCACCCGTGGATCAATGCTGACCAAGCTACAAGAGCGTGGTTTCTATGAGGTGGTGAAGAAGAAATTCATCCCGACCTCGTTGGGCCTGGAGTTCATTGCCGCTTTGCCTGCTATCGCAACCACGCCGGACATGACTGCCCTTTGGCATGAACAGCAACAGATGATCGAGGCCGGGGAGCTGACGGTAGACGCGTTCCTGGACGAACTGGAGAGGTTTATCGCGCACCAGGTGGGAACGGTGGATTTGGGCAACGTGCAGGCCCTGGTCAAGGACGCCCCGCCAGAACTCAACGCGAAATGCCCAATGTGCGGTGGTGAGTTGGCCGTAACGTCCAGGGTGATTGCATGCCGAGGATGCCAATTCCGACTGTACCCCGAAATTAGCGGTAAAAACCTGACCTTCGGCCAGATCGAAACCCTGCTGACGAAGGGTAAAACCGGTGTTCTAAAGGGGTTTAAGAGCAAGGCGGGCAAGACGTTCGACGCTGCGCTGCGCCTGGATGCTGAAGCCAAGGTACAGATGGTTTTTAACCGCTAAAAGCCAGTATTGGCTCACCTTCAATTACCCCCCCACCTGCAGGATGAAATTATGAAAACTTACATGGCCTTCGCGGCGTCCGCGTTGATGCTGCTGTCTCTGGGCGGCTGCGCATCGCAATCACAGATAGAACAACAAACCGCGCAACTTGCCGCGATCAATGTGTCTTTGGTGCAGATCCAGGCAAATCAAGCTGAATCGGTTTCCTTGCAGAAGCACCAAATCGCTCTGCAAGTGCTATCAAACGGCTTGCAGGCTGATCAAAAAAACGCTCATCCACAGCAGAAGTGGAAGGAGTGAGCATGTCAGCTGATGCCCTGAAACAACAGGCTCTAAAGATTGTAGAGGTTGAGCAGGACTCGCTTGCCCAGGCGTATCAAGAGCAGCAGCGTTTACTGGGCCACGAATACAGTTACTTCGATGCCCTGGACATGATTATCGGAGAGGCATCGCAAAATCCGGCCCATTTCATTAATGAACAACTCCCGGCGCTACGCGACCTCGCCGGGCAACAGGGCGACACCCTTTTTGAAGTCGAATATTGAGAGGATAACGTGATGCGTGGAGTTAACCGAGTGACCTTGCTTGGCACCTGCGGGCAGGACCCGGAAGTGCGGTACATGCCCAACGGTACGTGCGTGACCAACCTCAGTCTTGCCACCAGTGAGCAGTGGACTGACAAGCAAACCGGCCAGAAGGTTGAAAAAACTGAATGGCACCGGGTATCGCTGTTCGGCAAGGTCGCTGAAATCGCTGGCGAATACCTGCATAAAGGGTCGCGGGTCTACATCGAGGGCAAGCTACAAACCCGAAGCTGGGAGAAGGATGGCATTAAGCGTTACACCACGGAAATCGTCGTGGACATGCAGGGCACCCTGCAACTGTTGGATGCAAAGCCTGCCGAGCAAGAAGCGCGGGGACCACAGCAGCCTGACAATGCAGAAAAGAGCGAGAAAGCCCCAGGTAAGGGCAAGGCAAAGCCTGCTGCTAACAAGCCTGCACAGCCAGCCCCACAGGCCTCCGATGATGATAGTTATGACCCAGACGTTCCGTTCTGAGTCTGGGAGACTGGTTTACAATGGATAAGGCAGAGGCGGAACGGGTCGTTGAATCGACTCTGAAAGAGCTTGGCCTGATTGATTGGGTCAGAGTGCTTTTATTTACCGACACGAAGGAATACATAGATGCCATCGAAAAAGCCGTTGGACAATCGCTCGACAGAACAGCCCGTGAACGACTCGAAGGCGTCCAAGCTGCGTACCTTCCCGTTGGACAAGCAATCTGCGTTGTGGCTTCTCAATCACGGGACGAGGCCACTTTGCACCGATGTGTTAAGCACGAAGGACTCGGCCACTACGGAATAAACACCTTCAGGCCTGATGAAAAGCGGTTGGTGCTGGATACGATCATGAACTCGCGTGATGAATCCAGCGCGGTGGATACGCCGTTTATCGACAATGTCCATACGCTGAAAGATTTATGGCGTGCGGTTGAATCGACCTATCCAGAAAACTCCCCACAGATGAACGCCGAAGAGGTGTTTGCGTTTGTGGCTGAACATGCCAGTGGTGATGTTTCACGAATCAGCCACGGGGCCGACACTCTTGACGAGTTACTGGCTGAACAGTCACGGATGACTTTGAGCCTGGCGCAGTTACGCGATATTACCGAAAACGTGGCCGCAGGCATCAAACTGGGGATACGAGAGCCACAGACGGAGCCCCAGCAGAACGATGCTCAATATCGTAAGGATGTCTGCTACTGGGGGCAGGAAGATCAGGCCCTGGATCAAGACGAAGAATATGGGCCTGAGATGGACTGACGTTTATATCTGCGCTGGTCTGTAACACCACTCCCCATGAAACGTCAGGTGCCGCGCTCCCGGCTCGTCGTAACGGCTTTATCGTTGCGGCGAACGGAAGCACGGGCGCAGCGCACACTTGACGATACCTCGACCACCCAAAGCCTTGCTCTGGAGTGTGGGGTAGCTTCACCACCCCGCGCTCCTGAGCCCAACGCGGCAGTTGCGGGATAACAAGGGCAGCGCCCTTGGTTTTAGATAGCCCCTTCACCCATTTTTCAGCCTGGACATACGCGTCCGGCATTCGGCTGCGTTTGTGAATGCATGCGTGTGTACATCCGTTAAATTTCAATTAAGGATATTTATTATGAAAGTAGCCGTGCTTAATTATACTGGTACTGTAGGTAAAACTACCGTTGCTGCACACTTGCTGTCTCCACGCATGAACGGGGCCCCTATTTATGCCATTGAATCAATTAATGAGACGGCGGAAGGAATCGGCCTGGATGTTGAAAAGTTGCGCGGAGATATGTTTCGCGAACTTTTGCAGAAAGTCATGCTTGCAGATAGCGCAATCATCGACGTGGGCGCTTCTAATGTCGAAGATTTTATGGTCAATCTTGAAGGGTTTGAAGAGGCTCATGAAGATATTGACTATTATATTATTCCTGTCACAAGTGGCACAAAAGAACAGATTGAGTCGGTGCGTATGATCGAAAGTTTGACGGCAATTGGTATTCCTTTCGAAAAAATAAAGGTTTTATTTAACCGTGTTCAACGAGACGTAGAAAGCGAATTTCCAATTATTCAGAACTTTCACGGACAAAATAAAACGTTCTCTCTCAATAATCGGTGTGCGATTTACGAAACTGAATTATTTGATGCGTTGTCGATTCGTCGCATGTCTCTACAGGGACTAATGGCTGATGGAATTGACTATAAGACATTGCTCAAGGATAAGACGGCAGATGCAGAGGATCGTGCGCGGTGGTCAGATATGTATGGCCTAAAACTATTGTGCAAAGGTGTGAATCGGAAGCTTGATGCTGTTTATGATGCACTATTCACTTGAGGATACGCCATGATTGATGAAACGGCTCCACCTAGAACAGCACGCGATGCGTTGATGATTGAGTTACTAAGCGACCTTGGGAACGTTCACGACGATATCAAGGCCATACCGGAACTGCTGAAACTGTCAATTTCAGACTCTTTAGAAATTATTGCTATTGCTGTAGCTGATGCAGAATCAACCGCTCAGAAACTTCAAGATGCTACCAAGGAAGCCATTCAAACTACGGCAACACGCGTTGCGTTTGAAGCGGGGTCAGAGCTTTCTGGTGCTATACATGTGAGTTTAGAACGCACGATTGATCCTGCGCTTCATAAAGCCTCAATCAAAGTTGAGGAACTGGAGAAAAGGATCAAAGGCCTTTCTGGAAGTATTCGGGACGCACATGCTACACGCATGAACTATATAATGTTGGTCGGCTTTGTGTTTGCCATGGTGCTGACATTGTGTGGCATGACCTGGCTAACCATTATCTCTAAACAAAATGATGAAACCAATAAATGGTTTTATGATGAGTACAAGGCGCAAAGAGATATTATCAATAGCCTACCTGCCGATGTTAAAAGTAAATTTGTAAAGCCTCGTTAGATAACTGCCCTAAGCGGGCAGTTTCTAAGTCATGACTTGTTATTTTTTTATTACGGGCTTAGATAACGCTACCCAGTCGTGTGGCTGATTTCTAATTTCTCGAAAATCTGCGGGTGTCATTGCTTTGCGTGGTGATGACACGGTTTTTTCCAGTAGCGGTTTGGCCGAAGTCTCGCTTTTTATAGCATCGACATGATGCTCAATTGCATGACCTTTGGTAGTGACGTTAGAGCGCTTAGCCTTACGAATTCGATACAGCGCCTTATCGAACATTTTAAGGCTCATCGTAAAGCCGTCTTGGTGAAGGGCATCTAAAACCGCTCTTCGACTCACGCCACTCTGTAGGGCCATTTCTACATCGGCATACACGTCCCGCAGGCGGTCAGTTTCAGATCGGCTGTCATGCATCCCCGCCATTTTCTGCAAGGTTTCGCTTAGAGACAGTTTTGTCATGGTGAAACTAGACCTCTTGGAGGATTCGTGGGGTATTCCAGGAGTATTTCCGGGGTAGTCCAGTGTACACCGGGGGTATTTTTGGGGCAAATGTGGGGTATAGCTGGGGTGCTTTAGGGGTATTTCTGGGGTGTACTGAAAATTCGGAATCAAAAGACAGGCACGTTACCGATTGTTTACAAAAGAGCTTCGCCTTTTATAAACATCGTCCGCGCCAAAGGGGAAACCCCTTTGAAACCCCGCAGAGCGGGAGAGCTGTTGTCTTTTGTTGGTTGTCATTGTTGGTTGTTGTTGGTGGGGTGATGCCATGGCTAAAAAGGTCAACAAGGAGCGCATCGTGTCCTTCCGGTTGACGGAGGAACAGTACGCGCCCTTTGCGGAAATCATCGAAAAGGCGGATATCAGCCAGAGCCGATTTTTTCGCGATATGACTCTCAATAAATCTCCTGTCTTCAAGGAGTCCTCAAAAAACTACGAACACTTGCTGTTCTTATATAGCAAGTCCAGTAATAACCTTAACCAGCTCTCGCACAAGGTTAATAGTGCGTATCGAAAGTCTGGCATTATATCTGAGTCATTATACATTAAAGTGTTGCACGAACTTGCACTTATTCGTGAGCTTTTAAGCGCGGGGGTGAGCCATGTTGATTAGGGTAAGCGGATATAACACTGGTGCGCAAGAATATCTGGAGGAAGGAAATAAGGCCGGGAGAGAGTTTAGCCGTGACGAGCTGGACGAGCGGGTAATTCTGGATGGTGATTTAGATTTGACCCGTATGGTTTATGAAAGTATCGAGGACAAGGGGCAGAATCGGTACTTATCATTCACCTTGGCTTTTCGTGAAGATGAAGTTTCTTACGATACGTTGCAAGAAATCACACAAGAATTTAAGCAGTTTATGATGTATGCGTATAAAGAAGATGAGTTCAATTTTTACGCAGAGGCGCATTTGCCAAAGATCAAAACAATAAAGGATAAAGCTACTGGGGATATGATTGAGCGTAAACCACATATCCATATCATCATTCCTCGCAAAAATATGCTTAGCGGTAACGAAGCAAACCCCGTTGGTATGCATGAAGGAAATGTTAAGTACCTTGAGGCGTTTCAAGAATACATTAATCAAAAGTACGAGCTGTCCTCGCCACGTGAAAATGTACGTGCCGATATTAAGGATGCCGCCAGCGTGTTATCCCGTTACAAGGCTGACGATTTTTATGGAAAAAATCGCGACTTTAAACAAGACCTGGTTAAGCAGGTTATTGAATGTGGTGTAGTAACCCGCCCGGACTTTTACGCACTTGTTGCTGAACACGGTGAAACACGGATTCGCAACGAAGGTAAGGACAGCGAATACATCGCGGTCAAGCTTCCTGGTGACGCGAAGTTTACTAACCTGAAAGACACCATCTTTCAGGACGACTTTATTGTCAGACGTGAATTAAAAAAACCTCCGCTGGATAAAAAGGTTATCCAGGACCGCTTATTAGCCTGGCCTCAACGGGCCAAGGAAATTAAGTACATCAGCAAGGCCACTCCGGCCTTTCGCAAGCTCTACACCGCGTCATCCCCGGATGAGCGACTTCGGCTACTGGCCGAGCGCGAGCGGACGTTCTATCAGACCTATGGAGATCGCTATGGCAGCTTATACGCTCCCGAACGGGAGAGAGATCAGCAGCGAAGTACTGTTGAAACTGAAAGTCGAGGAACTGCCCGCCCTGCCCCTGGCGTGCAAGACGTGTCCGTCAGCGATGTGGCAGATCACGGGCAAGCCGGACGCGCCGGAGTCAGTGACGGTGCGGTGCTATTGCCAGGTGATGCACAGCTTCACCTGGGACAGCCGCAATCGGGAGGAGATTCTAGACTGCGACCACCTATACGAGCCGGAGGACGAGGAGGAGGACGGGGATCAGAGGGGCCAGGGCGACGACAGCAGCATGCCAGCCTTCCTCAGACAGCAGATGGAGCAGCGCGAAAGACAAGAGCAGGAGGAACAAGCCGACAACCCAAGCGAAGTAGAACCGTAACACCGCTCCACCCTCGCAACCCCCACCGCGTCACCACCATTTCCGATATCGAAGCCCGCAGCCAACGGTTGTTTGGTCCGCTTAAAAGAGCAGTGGATTCGGAACTGATTATTAAACAAGCCAAACATAAGCCCATCGCAATTAACCGTGAGGCCTCTACGGTCGCGGCTTATTTCAACCGTCAGATAGAAAGTAATCAACTACTGCCCCCGCAACGCAAAGCGATGCGCCGGGTTAATAAACAATTTTTCGAATTAAGACGTTCGCTGTTCTCAGATGAACGATTGACGCGACAAGACAAAACGCAACTTGTTTCGGTGTTGACGTTTGAGCGATTGAAAGCGCGTGAAGCAATTAAACATCCCACCCAAAATATCGAGGTTAACTTTATGGGCAGTGCAGAGATTCGCAGTCTTATTGAAGAAGAAAAAGAAGACCCAGGCTATTCCATCAGTGGTCCCAAGGGGCCGAAGCCAGTTGGCATGCGTGAGCAAGTTCGGCGGATCGTCGATAACTTGGGTAAGCAGCTAGACCCGGAGACAACTAAAACCCGCGAACGCGAATTGAGTGCCAAGGACATTTACACCAAGAAAGCCAAGTTCAGTCAAAACGTGCATTACCTGGATAAGAAAAATGACAAAGTGTTGTTTGTGGACACCGGCAAGGCCATTTCTCTGCGCCGTACCGGTATCACGGAGTCAGGTGTGGCCGTGGCGTTGAAGCTGGCCCAGGAGCGCTTTGGTAGCACGCTGACCATTACCGGCAGCGCTGAATTTAAGCACCTGGTGGTCGAGGCTGCGGCCAAGAGCGGCATGGAGGTGCATTTTACAGATAAGGACATGAACCAGAGCCTGGCGGCACGTCGTGCCGAACTTGAAATTGAGCGTGATGGTCAAGGCATTGCGCCGGGTGCGCCAGAGCCAAGCGCTGAAGCGACCCAGGAGGCCCCTGCCCCGCTGGACTTTGTGCATAACGGCCAACCGGCGACCCTGGACCTTAATCGTTATCCAGCACAGCCAGAGGCTGTTGCTCCAGAGCAAAGCCCGAGCGAACTGGTGCAACGCGAGGCTGCATGGCGTAAGTCGATGCAAATGCCTGGAAGCGGCCCGATGTCCGAGGCTGATGTGCGTTCCTCGGACACGGTGATGGGACTACGGGGAGAGGATCACGCCATTTGGTTGGTGGCCACCAACGATAAAACGCCTGATGCCTTGGCCATGATCAGTTCCTACATGGAAAACGACAGTTACCGCGAGGCTTTCAAGGGGGCTATCGAAGACTTCTATGCGAAATCGCAAAGCTCACCAGAGTCCATCAAGGCCCTGGACGAAGCGACAGATTTTGTTGTGCCGTTGGTTAACGACATTGAAAGCAAAAAGCACGCCGCGTTGTTGGCAGCAGACGGCAAGCCGGACGTGGCCAAGCCAGTAAACGACCGGAAAGTCATCCAGGGAGAACTCATCGATCATGGCGCAGCGCCGTACCAGAACAAGCCAGATAAAGAACAAAGCTACTTCGTCACCGTGAAAACCGACTCGGGCAACAGGACCCTGTGGGGCGCTGGCCTGGCTGACGCAATGGAACAGATACAGCTCAAACAGGGCGACCGCGTGCGGATCGAGGACAAAGGCACGGTGCCGGTCACGCTGCAACTACAACAGGCAGACGGAACCATGACCGAAAAGCCTGGCTATCGCCGCGAATGGGCTGTCGAGCTGGAGACAGTAGCGAAGGATGGACCATCCGTGACGAACGCAGCGCCTGCGGTCGAGCGTTCGACGGGGCTACTGAACTTTACCCACATGGGCCAACCGGCGTCCTTGGGCTTGGACCAACCGGCGGCGGAGTCTCTTACACAGTCTGAACCTGAGCAGGACCACGGGCCAGAAATGGGCTGATTGACGGGCGTGGCCATCCCCCAAGCGGGGGATGGTTTTGGGTTGGCCAACGTGGAGACAGCACTATGAAAGCAGCAGATTTGCAGGTCAAAACCGCTCTAATCAGGGCCGGTTATGAAGACCGCCCAATGGAGTGTCGCGGGGCGTTGTACGAGACGCTGGAGCAGATATTACGGGAAGACCCACAGGGCAATGACGACCTGGTGGACGGGCTACGTTCGATTCTCAGTGAGGCTAACAAACGTGAAGGATTGGCCGAGCTGGAGAACGCTCGATTGCATCACCCGTTTATTAAGGCGTGTCCTGAATGCGATCAGAAACCCGATGTGGGGCCAGGTCATCGATCCAGCACGGGAGAGGTCGTGGTGATTTGCACGTCCTGCATGACGCCGGAGGACGGCGTGGTCATGCAGGGCGGCAAGACGCTGCTCGATGCCATCGAGCGCTGGAACAGTGACGATTGGATCGCACCGGTGTTGAAGGACAGTCCACGCGGGAGTTTTTTGCTGTGAGGTTTACAAGGAACTGTGCGGGTGTAACCGCTTGTTCTGCCGACAGTTAAGCACAGCGAATAACCACGCATTAAGGGAAGCCGAACGAGGGAGCCTCATGCTACTATCCGCCGAAGTGTTTTTGACAGGGTTTGACCGATGTAGATTCACAAACAGCAGAAACCAAAAAGCCCCGGTTGGCGCCGGGGCTTTTTGGACAATCCAGAACAGGTCAATTTCTTTGCTAGAAGCCTGTTCTCTCTCTCAAAACGTGAGCCAATTATGGCGTTCACTGCGGCTTCGTGCAAGCAGTAAAACGTGATAAGGGCTCACCGCTGATTGGCGGACTTATGGAACGAGTATCCCAAGTGGTTGCGCACGTCGTTGATGGTGGCAACAGACATAAGAAAACAGATACTTATGCAGTAAACATCATCCTTTACCCGACTCGCGGCAGTGACTGCCCAGGGGGTAAGGGATGGTGAAGAAACCCCTCAGAGCCGTCCGGCTCGCCCCTTCTGATCCCCATTCCGCACTGCGTAGACCTGCCAGGGTGATGCCTGCACGTCGAGCGGACCCGCTTCGCCTCACACCTGAGCAACTGAAAAACCCGTTGATTCGTGCTGCAAAGGAGCGTCTTGGCAACATTGAGCGCTACCGAGGGAAGTACCTGCGCCGCCTGGACAGCGTTAATGGCGACCGGCGTACCCGCGTGGAGGTGTTTCGGGCCATCGAGCGCGTAACTGAACAGACACTGGTCCGCTTGGACCTGGCCACGAGTGTTTTGGGTTACCTGGACGACAAGAGCGGCGAGTTTGTTCTTAATACCCAACGGGGTATCGCGGAGGACTCGTCTATTTCGGCACCGATCCTGTGTCGGATGTTTAAAACCCTGGATGCAGCGGATTACGTGTATCGCCGGATCGAGCGTGTGCGCCTGGACGAAAAGGACGAAAACGGTCTGCACCTTGTGCGTACGCGGGTATTGGTGCGCTTTACCAAGCTTTTCTGGAATGACCTTGGGCTGCGTTACGTGTACGAGCGGGTGCAAAAGGCCGCGAAGAAGCGCCGTGAAGCGCAGTTGCGTGCGTTGGCCCAGCGCCGGTTGGCGGATATGGAGCGTCACTCCCTGGAGCTGCACCGGCGCGAGGTGTCACGTCAACGCTGGCAGGACCAGGAGGCCCGCAAGGTGATGGGTGACCGGGCGGTTAACCTGCCAACCGCCCCTACTAAGGTCAAGGCTGACGCGCCTCAGCGTGCCACAGGCAATGATGTGCTGACGGCACTGAACCGGCTATTGGCCAACAAGCCCACCGGCAGCGGTTAATCCCCCATTTTAAAATTGAATCCGCTCACGCGGAGGCATTGTCACGCCTGCGATTTGGCAAATGGGCGGTCCCGGCCGTAGAACCGGAACCGGAGGGAGGAAAACGACGTGTTTTGGCTGGGTGTGCGCCCTGCCCCGGGTTTTGCCGTCCGTTAGCCAAAAGCCTTTAGGATTAAATGGAATTTTATACCCCCGTCAGTTTCCCCCTCCGGGTAAAACAGTGACTTTCGAGGTGTAAACCCCTCTCTAATAATGCCCGCGCACTGTCGTGCCTACGGCACGGCGCGGTATAAACCCTCACAACCGTGCAACAGCCTGTCTAAGCGGCCCAGGGCGATAAAACCGCCCTGCCCTGGCCTTCCGGCCACCCTTCGGGCGCTAAGACCCGGATAAATCGCCCCAGGACGGCAAGCCGCCCTGCGCCTCAACCGGGCGCGTGTGCGCGCAGGCTTATCTGACGGATTGAAAACGCGAATGCTGCCACTTGCCTTCAATGAAGGCATGCATTTTGCTATTTGTGTTGCTCCCGGTAATTCCCAGGGTGTTTGCGTCTGATCGCCAAGCTTCCATAGAATGGATTTCGACTACTAATTGCTATGGTGGCTCTCAGTGCTTTCCAACCCACCTCGGCGTAAAAACAAGCACCAACAGGAGTGGTAATTTGAACAATCGACGTAATGATTCGGGTGAGCTGGTATTGGTGGGTATCGCAATCGTAGTGATTGTCGTGGGCCTATTGATATGGAAGTTCTCAAAGGCTGTCGGCCTCGACTTTTCAGCCGCTGGCAAGCTCCTGCTAGGTCTGATAATGGGTATTGCGATCTTGGGTGCAGGGTGGTGGCAAGAAAATAATTACGGGGAGATCCTGACGGTCAAAAATGTACTTCCTGCATCACTAGCTGTTGTCTGGTTGGGTTTTTGGCCTGCGTTGCAACAATGGGGCAGCGTAGGACTGTTCTTCCAGGGTGTGGGGCAATTAGAAGTAGAGTGGTGGGCTAATTGGGTCACTCGCTGGGGCGTGTTGCTCATCATCGTTCTGGGCGGCTATTCCTACGTATACAGTACCAGGGACAGTTACTAGTTTTTGGTCGGCCCATTAAGTCGATTGCAGTGGTTGCAATGGCTCAAAAGGGTGGCTCTTTATAATGTGGCTCTTTAGGTGTCATTTTCCGAAGACGACTGCACCACTCCGCTGGGGGAATTCGTCGTAGTGCACACGACTGTTGATCTGTCCCTGCTCAATAGTTGTGTGCACGATCTTCGTCTCTGCTCAAAACTCCTCTGTACCATCGTCGCATCGACCTCGGCTATGTACGAAACCGATCGGTTACGGACACCTATCGAACCGCATGTACTTAAATAAGCATTTTATTGTTTCGGACATGACATATAATAAGTACACCCATTTCGTACAGGTCGGCGATTTCCAAAAATGTCACGCACCTTCATCTATGGTCGCGTCAGCACGGCTGACCAGAATACCGACAACCAGATTCGAGAGATTGAAGCCGCAGGCTTCTCAGTAAATCAGCGCCGCATCGTGACCGAAAGCATCAGCGGTAGCATCGCGGCCAGTGAGCGTCCTCAGTTTGCCCGGTTGCTTGACCGGCTGGAGCCCGGTGATGTGCTCATCGTGACCAAGCTGGACCGGCTCGGTCGCAATGCCATGGATGTCCGCGCAACGGTTGAGCGATTGGCCGCCGAGAGTGTCCGCGTCCACTGCCTGGCGCTCGGCGGGGTCGATCTGACCAGCGCCGCCGGAAAGATGACCATGAGCGTGTTGAGTGCGGTGGCTGAGTTTGAACGCGACTTGCTGATCGAGCGAACCCAGGCAGGCATTGCGCGTGCGCGCGCGGAAGGCAAGGCGCTTGGCCGCCCCCCAGCGTTGACAAAGGTGCAGCAGGCCGAAGCCATGCAACGCCTTGCGGCTGGCGAATCGGTTGCGAAGGTGGCGCGCGACTACGGCACCACCCGGCAGTCCATCATGCGAGTGCGGGAAAAACTGGGCAGGGGCAGTGCAGGCGCCTCCTGATAAATGGTGCAGTCGTCTTCTGAAAATGACACTGGCCATTGTTCGCGGTCATGCTCCACCTGTCGCAGTATTTGTCGCAAGTAAAGTAACACCTGCGACAGAAATATGCGACACTTATGGAGCAGAAAAATCGGGGAACGGTTCCATGTCGCACGACTTAGGATATTTGCGACACCTGTATTGATCGCTCCTAGCAACGGAAAGTGCACTTAAGCCCAGAGCCTGCCCCGCAACAATCTGCTACCTTCCCGTTTCAACTGGCTGGTTGGTCAGATATCAATGGGAAGGGATGATGAAAGCAAGCTTAAAGATTTGGCTGGCAATAGGATTATTGGGGACTCTTACTGGTTGCTCGAGCATGGCCCCTCAACCCTATCGACCAGTTCCTGATGGAGTTTCCATAATTCCTAGTCCAAACGGGAGCTTTCAGGTCGATAGGGTCGTAGTAAAGCGAGCGGTAGCTAAGCCATCCGCAGACACTATCCAATTCTGTTTTGCTCAGAACATCCCAGGGATCAACGGTACTCCCTTATCAAACTCAGTAAAGACCAAGATTACCGCTCAGGGAAAAGACCAAGTTTCATTCATCGTTCCTATGACGATGGGAACGCCCCTTAGCTACGAAATCATCTTCTCGGTGACCGCTAGTCATGATTCGGGAAATTTGGCTTTCGACTTTACGAATCTAAAGATTAGGGGTACGTGGAGCGCCAATGAGGCGCCACTGCCTGGATCCCAGGAAGCTAATCAATATGTAGATAGTGCCTTGGCAAAACTAAATAAAGTAAGCGACAACGTAGCGAACTGCTTAGTTACAGAGGGATAGTTAAGATAGTTTCCATCTGACCAAACGATCGGATGTGAATAGAGCTAAAGATCATTATTGGCAGTGAAACGTGACGAGTATTAAAAATTTAATACTCGTCACTACAGCCATTATTATGGCTACATCATTACTGCACATGCCGCAGCGACTTCTGAAATTTTCATTTGATCAAGCCCTCCATCGCCTGCCGTTTCATTGATGCATGCGACGAGTCCGCTTGCTGAGACTCCAGATTTATTTATATTAGAAGCCATAGCTTGAGCTAAACTGGATTTCTCAGAGTAAGATGCATCTCTCCAGTCTCCTAGAGTGTTACCCCCTGATAATGCATATGCAGTGCTGGACAGTATAAATGGAATTACAACAAATACGCTTTTTACTATTGTTTTCATGATGACTCCTGTCTTTGTAATTTTAATACTGACTCATTTTAGTCGATCTGATGCCTTACGGTACGCGGCTTCATTCTCACGCTTATCGATAGCGACCACGAACACCACAATTTCTTGGTCTATGACCTGGTAGATCAGCCGATAGCCCGCGCTGCGCAGCTTTACTTTGTAGCAATCTGGCAGCTCGCGTAAGCGGTTGGCCTCGATGCGTGGGTTTTCCAGGACTTCAGCCAGTTTTTTCTTGAATTGCTGACGGATCGTATCTCCCAGTTTGTGCCATTCCTTCAGCGCACGCTGATCGAACTCAAGACTATAGGTCATCCAGCGTCACCTTAACGCGCTGTGGTGAAGCCAATCGCTCGCGTACGGTGTTTATGAGGGTTTCATCCTCTTCAGTCATAAGCACAGGCCGGAAAGGCAGCTGGCCGCGCTCCGCAACGTACTGCAAGGCTTGGCGCATGAGCTCAGACGGAGTCACACCCAAACGTTCCAATTCGCGATAGGCGCGGTTTTTTAGATCGTCGTCTACACGGACATTGATTGAGGCCATTTCGTGCACTCCTGTAATGACACATGTCATTACAATGGCATTGCAGGAGCAATTTTTCAAGGGGAGACGCAAGAATTTCCTTTACCACGCGTCTGGGAAATATTCGTAGCAACCTTTCAGTGTTATAGATTTAAAAGAGAAACATGAGCCACTTTTTCTAACTCTGGTGTATTTTTTTAAAGTCCCTTTTATCATATCGTTATCAATCTTCTTTCCGAGAAGGCAATCACATGCTTGATACATGAGAAAGGCTTTGAAGGTTGAATATTCACTCACATCCCGTAAAACCCTATGTTTATAGCGATCCGCTTTTTTACCATGCGCCTTGTAGATATCTAATAGTTCAGGCTGATCAGGAGCTTTTGATAAAGCAGCAGCGCCAGCCAAAAATATCTGGTACATAAATTCACAGTTTTTTGCCCAATCACCATCTGCGTCCTCAGCTACACGACTTAATTCTTCTAAGTATATAAGCACTCTAGATCGATTCTTTTTTGGTAGGAAATAAAACCCACTTAGAATGACTCCATGTAGTTCTGCATGGACCGATGATAGTCCAATCGATTCTAGCGCACTCAAGTTGTCTCTCGTATATTGTCCTGTCTTGTCTAGCTTGATTATCTTATCTATTAACTTTACTCTACCTGATATTTTAACAGGATATTTTTTTGCATATTCAACAATCACGTTGCCTAAGAACTTTTCCAACAATCGTAGGATTGTTTTATCTTTCATTTTTTCGGTTACGCGCCATTTGTTTTTCAATTCTACTCGATCAATAGAATAGCCAGCGCTCTGAAAGATTTTTGTCCCATTCTTCTTGTTTTGGTCACTCTCTCCATATACTAGATTTAATGGATGAAGCAGTCCAATTCTATCGCTTCCTTTTACAGGATACACATGACATATATCCATATTCCTATCATTCCTGGTTTTTGGTTTATTGCAGATTATTCCTATCAGTTGTTTCAATGAGGCGACAGTATGGTGTGACATGATTTGTACTGATCCAGCTCGTTTGCACTGCTGCGATATGTAAAGCCATTCCTTATTTACAGAAAGATTCTTTAGACGCACATTTAGACGATTTTGTTGCCGAGGGTTGAGGTCTTTTTTCTTTCTGTGCGCCATTTGCTTATGGGATTCGTTACAGAAACGTTTTTTATAGTACTGTGGAGAACCTCTTTCAATTAACTTACGACAATACTCACAAAATTTATCCGACATTGGTCTACCTATGCTTGTGGTTTTTTACCTCTCTAGTGATATTTACAGTTTTTTATATAACTGAACTGCCCGGAAACAAAGGGCTGTGTAGGTGAGTCGTATACTTTTAAGTAACTACCCTATGTTTCGATTTAAGAGTTGGTGTCGGGTATTTTAGCCAGTGGTTTTGTAAATAGGGGTTTGGGGAGCAATGGAACCGAAAACCAACGTAAGCACGAATTAGAGTTCGCTTTACTCGTATGTGACTGTTGATTGGAGAACTCTGATTGTCGAAACGAGTTTATCGAACCCTGAATTCATAGAATAAGCGCAACGCTTGAAACGAGAGGCAGAGAGCCAGCCACCGGTAGAATCCAGGCTCTCACACCGAAGGATTCAAGCGCAGATGACTACGCATTACCGGCAGCTGACTCAGGGACAACGTTACCAGATTGAGGCTGGCTTGAGCGCCGCAGAGAGCCAGGCGAGCATTGCAAAGCGGGTCGGCGTGCATCCCTCGACGATCAGTCGCGAGGTTCGCCGCAACAGCACCCAGAATATCTACAAGGCTGTTTCTGCGGCCCATGAAAGTGATGCTCGTCGAGCGGGTGCGCGCAAGTTTTGCAAGCCGGCGACATGGCTCAGCCATCATCTCCCGGTGTGGCTCAAGCATGGCATGAGTCCGGAGCAGATCGCCCAGCGGTTGAAGCAGGAGCAGCCAAGCCGGGCGGTCAGCCATGAGTGGATTTATCGGTTCATTGCCGCCGAACAGCGCGCCGGTGGTGAGCTTTATACCTATCTGCGACATCGCCGAAAGCGCTACCGGAAACGCTATGGAAGCCACGATCGGCGCGGGCAGCTGCGTAATCGCGTGTCAATCAGTGAACGCCCAGCCGAGGTCGAAAGCCGCGAGCGCCTGGGGGACTGGGAGGGCGATACGGTACATGGACTGGGCGGTAACCTGGTGACCCTGGTTGATCGCAAAAGCGGCTATCTGAGCGCCTATCCGGTCAAGCGCAGAACGCGCCGGCAGGTAACGCGGGCGATCAATCTGATGCTTCAGGGCCATGCCGCTCACACGCTGACGCTGGATAACGGAAGGGAGTTTGCCGGGCATGAACGCATCGCGCTACGGAGCCAGTGCCAGGTCTTTTTTGCAGACCCCTATTCATCCTGGCAACGTGGCACCAATGAAAACACCAACGGTCTGCTCCGCCAGTATTTCCCCAAGGGCAGCGACTTCAGCAAGCTGACCGTCGAAGCCGTCAATCGGACAGTAGCGAGGATCAATCTACGCCCGCGCAAGCGCTTGGGCTGGAAGACGCCGTACGAAGTGCATACAGGGGTGAGCGTTGCACTTATGTGTTGAATTCAGGATGCACGCTTAAAAATAATAAAAGCAGACTTGACCTGATAGTTTGGCTGTGAGCAATTATGTGCTTAGTGCATCTAACTTTGTTTTAGGGCGACTGCCCTGCTGCGTAACATCGTTGCTGCTCCATAACATCAAACATCGACCCACGGCGTAACGCGCTTGCTGCTTGGATGCCCGAGGCATAGACTGTACAAAAAAACAGTCATAACAAGCCATGAAAACCGCCACTGCGCCGTTACCACCGCTGCGTTCGGTCAAGGTTCTGGACCAGTTGCGTGAGCGCATACGCTACTTGCATTACAGCTTACGAACCGAACAGGCTTATGTCCACTGGGTTCGTGCCTTCATCCGTTTCCACGGTGTGCGTCACCCGGCAACCTTGGGCAGCAGCGAAGTCGAGGCATTTCTGTCCTGGCTGGCGAACGAGCGCAAGGTTTCGGTCTCCACGCATCGTCAGGCATTGGCGGCCTTGCTGTTCTTCTACGGCAAGGTGCTGTGCACGGATCTGCCCTGGCTTCAGGAGATCGGAAGACCTCGGCCGTCGCGGCGCTTGCCGGTGGTGCTGACCCCGGATGAAGTGGTTCGCATCCTCGGTTTTCTGGAAGGCGAGCATCGTTTGTTCGCCCAGCTTCTGTATGGAACGGGCATGCGGATCAGTGAGGGTTTGCAACTGCGGGTCAAGGATCTGGATTTCGATCACGGCACGATCATCGTGCGGGAGGGCAAGGGCTCCAAGGATCGGGCCTTGATGTTACCCGAGAGCTTGGCACCCAGCCTGCGCGAGCAGCTGTCGCGTGCACGGGCATGGTGGCTGAAGGACCAGGCCGAGGGCCGCAGCGGCGTTGCGCTTCCCGACGCCCTTGAGCGGAAGTATCCGCGCGCCGGGCATTCCTGGCCGTGGTTCTGGGTTTTTGCGCAGCACACGCATTCGACCGATCCACGGAGCGGTGTCGTGCGTCGCCATCACATGTATGACCAGACCTTTCAGCGCGCCTTCAAACGTGCCGTAGAACAAGCAGGCATCACGAAGCCCGCCACACCGCACACCCTCCGCCACTCGTTCGCGACGGCCTTGCTCCGCAGCGGTTACGACATTCGAACCGTGCAGGATCTGCTCGGCCATTCCGACGTCTCTACGACGATGATTTACACGCATGTGCTGAAAGTTGGCGGTGCCGGAGTGCGCTCACCGCTTGATGCGCTGCCGCCCCTCACTAGTGAGAGGTAGGGCAGCGCAAGTCAATCCTGGCGGATTCACTACCCCTGCGCGAAGGCCATCGGTGCCGCATCGAACGGCCGGTTGCGGAAAGTCCTCCCTGCGTCCGCTGATGGCCGGCAGCAGCCCGTCGTTGCCTGATGGATCCAACCCCTCCGCTGCTATAGTGCAGTCGGCTTCTGACGTTCAGTGCAGCCGTCTTCTGAAAACGACATGGCTGCAAAGCGTCGAGCTGCGCCGTCGCGTGCATGCCGGCCTGAACAAGGGTGAAGCGCGCAACTCCCTGGCCAGGGCGGTGTTCTTCAACCGCCTCGGCGAAATCAGGGATCGGAGCTTCGAGCAGCAGCGCTACCGGGCCAGCGGCCTCAACCTGGTGACGGCGGCTATCGTGCTGTGGAACACGGTGTACCTGGAGCGCGCCACCCAGGGGTTGGTCGAGGCCGGCAAGCCGGTGGACGGCGAGCTGCTGCAATTCCTGTCGCCGCTGGGCTGGGAGCACATCAACCTAACCGGCGATTACGTCTGGCGGCAGAGCCGCAGACTGGAAGACGGGAAGTTTCGGCCCCTACGGATGCCCGGAAAACCTTAGCGTACGATTTTTTCCGAATTCTGCGGGCTCCCCATTATGGTAAATCCGGGGGCCTTCCTTCTTCCCTCCTATGCTCACGCCAAACCAAGCCGCTCGACCGTTACCAAGCATTTCGCACGGCAGCCAAGGGAAAAGTGGGGCCGCCCGTTTCCAATGCCTTAATGATGAACTTAACCATCAAAAACAGGTTTCCGCATAATAGTGAATAGCGATAGAGTTTTCCGTACATTTTTGAGGGGGTGTTGCACAGGTAGCACAGCGGCGGCTGAC
>NZ_JBUZVP010000041.1:0-38552 GCF_055409485.1 Pseudomonas sp. A125 | reverse complement strand
GATTAACCGGCTTAGCCGTGTAACCTGAACCGCCGTATACGGAACCGTACGTACGGTGGTGTGAGAGGACGGCGGATGTGAATCCGCCTCCTACTCGATGGAGGTTGTCACGATTTTTGCAATGCAAAGAGAGGGATGGCCGAGTGTTGAATTCCCTTTCAATAACATGTTAACTATTGGCCATAAATCTAAGAAACACTGGCGTTGTAGCCGGTAAGAGAGCCAATCATGAACCAAGATGGGCTGCGACCTGAAACAGGGCACTGGGATAAAGCGATCCGCAGTGCATGCGGTTCCTTCACGACCTACCTTCGCAGTGAGCACTCGCTGTTTATCGGCGAGATGATGCAGCGCGATCTGGGTGGCGTCGGGTTCGCCGAGTTGCGCACAAATGCGGGGCGAATCGCCAAGTTCCGGCAAAACGTCGACAACGCCGATGATCGATACTGTTTTTTGATCGTGCAACGCAAAGGGTTCTGCCAGTTGCACCTGGATGGGCATTCGATCGAACTTGCGCCAGGTGAGTTGGCGATAATGGACCAGGCCGGAGAGTGCAGCGTTGAGCCTCAAGGTCTCATTGAACAGGTCTCCATTTCGATCTCGCGGGATCGAGTACGGGCGCTGCACCTTCAGGGTGCGCTGTCCGGGAAATTACAAAGCAACTGCCCCAGTGGCCGCCTCTTGCGCTCACTCGTCAATCAGATCATGCACGATCAGGAAACCTGCTTTACCGGCGATGATGGGCTGGGGATGCAGGATGCGTTGATCGCCCTGTTACTGCCGACCCTGGTGGAGCGTGCGAGTAGCCACGGGCTCGAAGAAATCCTGCAGATCAACGATCTACGTCGCCAGATAGAACGCATGGTCAGCGAGCACCTGCATCGTCCCGACTTGAGTCCGGAATGGATGGCCAATCAGCTGGGAATATCCATCCGGCACTTATACCGCTCGTTCGAAAACAGCGGGGACAGTGTGTGTCGCTTCATCCAGCGGGCGCGGCTGCAGCGTTGCGCCAGTGATTTGGGGAATCCGTGCCTGCGCCATGAAAACATTACGGAAATTGCTTACCGTTGGGGCTTCTCGGATTCGGCGCATTTCAGCAAGATTTTCAAGAAGCAGTACCTGCGATCTCCCAGGGATTTTCGCGGCGAGGCGGTGCTGTGTTCGTGAGCGTTGGGCCGGGCTAAAGGCATTGGAAATGCCTGGCCCCTGGCCGCTCAGGCTGGCTTTTGCAGGCGAAACTCCCTCGGTGACACACCGAAACGTGCCTTGAAAGACCTGGAAAAATGGCTCACGTCATTGAACCCCCAGTTGAATGCCACGCTGGAGACCTTTTCGTAGGCACCGTGGCGCTTGAGGTCTTCAGCGCACTGTTCCAGCCTTCTTTCCAGAATGTAGCGACCAATGGTGGTGCCGCAGTTGGCGAACAAGCGGTGCAGGTTGCGCACCGATGTGCCCACCCGATCAGCCACCATTGAAGGCGAGAGGGCACTATTGATCAGTTGCGCCTCTATGCACGCCTTGGCTTTTTTCAACATGAACGGCTGGGTCTGTTGTTGATACGCGCCGTTCAGCCTTGGGTTTTCACTTACGCTGGGCCGCATCAGCGCCAGCAGGGCATCGAGCATCGCCTCGGACTCACAGGCTTCGGCCTCTCCCACATCAAACAGTTGTTGCGCAAGCATGCCCGTCAGCGCTCCCAGCCTTGAGCCCGCCGCGATACGGTGGTTAAGCAAGATCTGCCGGTGACGAAACCGCGACTCGATGTGATGCCGAGGAATGGTCAGCGACAGCTGATCCGAGAGCCCGGTGAAATAGAAATCGCATGGCTTGTTGACGTCAAGCAGTACCAGGTCATTGGGGTTGAGAACGGTCTGCCCGTTGTCCTGGCACATCACGCCAGAACCTTTCATTTGCATGACCAGGTAGTAAAAGTCCCGATCGTCACGCCGAATATCACTCTGTTGCCGGTGCACGTGATGGCAGTTGCTGACGATTCTGGCGCCAGCGCAGAGGGCGTTGGCACTCGTAGAGGGAAGAATGCTGCCGGCAAAAGTCACCGAGCCCTGTTCAAGGGGCGGTTCGGCATGGAAGGTTCCGCAGCTGCTGGACAGGTGATGATTCCACTCTTCAAAGCCCCGTGCGCCCGTATGCATGACCGTGTTCATCGCGACCCTCTTTCCGGGCCCAGTGGCACTCGGAACAAACAAATTCTGTAGTGGAATGATGTCAGCCTTCGTGCGGTTCGATGGGCGTTTTTCGTAAAGCCCCATGGGGTTTGAATCGCGACTAACCTTATCGTTGTGATAGCAAAATTCAGGCCGTATTGGTGTTTTTCGAACCGCCTGAATAGGTGATCTGTTTCAACGCCCTGGGGCTGATTCCAGGTTTTTTCGAGGGGCTGGCTGACCGTGAAGTGCCAGAAAATCGGGCGAAAATTCCCATCGTGCACGGGGTCAATGCTTCATTTAGTAACATGTTAACCAGGCGGGGTGCTTCTTTTACGGCCAACAGGAACCGGGCCGGACCATCCTGGCAGTCTCGGTCAACTCGTTGGCTCTATAGCGCATGGTGCGCGGCGCAAACCGGCGTTTAAATGAAGACCTGATGCTGAATCGGCGCGAGGTGAACCACGGTGTTCATTCAGTCCCGATGCCTCATTCGATGATTTGATGAACGCACTGTTGTGAGGAAGTCTCATGCTCTCTGTAGAAACGCCAACCACTTACTACACAGCCACGCGTAAGTACGACCTGAAATTCCCCGACCTTGAGGCAGATATCGAGGCTGATGTCGTCGTCATCGGTGGCGGGTTTTCCGGTGTCAATACTGCCCTTGAGCTGGCAGAGCGGGGCGTCACCAACGTTGTGGTGCTTGAAGCGCGTTACCTGGGGTTCGGAGGGTCGGGGCGCAACGGCGGGCACGTCATGGCCGGGATCGGTCATGACCTGGAAAAAATCCGCAAGGACGTGGGCGAAGACGGCCTTCGTGCGATCTTCGAAATCAGCGACCAGGGCGCTGCCATTATCAAAAGCCGTATCGATAAATACGCTATCGACGCGGATTTTCGCCAGGGCTATGGCTACCTTGGCTTCAATAAGCGCCAAGGCAAACTGCTGCAGGCCTGGGAAAAGGAATACAAGGAACTGAGCCCGGATTGCGAGATCGCCTATCTGGAAGGTGCCGATGTGAAAAAGATCATTGGTTCCGAGGCCTACAGTTGCGCGTTGATGCACATGGGTAACGGCCATATCCACTCCTTGAACCTGCTGCTGGGTGAGGCCAAGGCGCTGGTCAGTCATGGCGGCCGCGTGTTTGAAAACACGCCGGTCCTGGAAGTGACCTACGGCGACACCATCCATGTGCGTACCGCCAAGGGGTCGGTTCGGGCCAAAAAGATTCTTTGGTCATGCGGCGCGTTTCTCGATCGGCTGGAACCGGAACTGCACAAGACCATGATCAGTACGTACGCCTTCCAACTGGTGACGGAGCCGCTTTCAGACGCGCTGATTGAACAGATCAGTCCGATTCGTGGGGCCTTCAGTGATATACGCCCGGTGATCGATTACTTCCGGGTCACCAATGAGAATCGGCTGCTATTTGGCGCAGCCACTTACTGCATCGACTACATCCCCAACAATTTGAAGGCGTGGAATCGCAAGTTGATGTTGAACATCTTCCCTTATCTCAAAGACGTAAAAATCGACCTCGCCTGGGGAGGGCCAATGGAGTGTTCGGCCAACCTGTTTCCGCAGATTGGTACCTTGCCGGGGCGCCCTAACGCGTTCTACGTCCAGGGGTATTCGGGCTTCGGCGTCACCCCAAGCCATGTGGTCAGCCGGGTGCTTGCTGAAGGCATCATGGGCGGTTCAAAACATTACGCCGTCATGAGCTCGATTCCCCGGACCCAAATTTACGGGAAGGAACAATTTCGGTCGCTGATTTGCACGTTCGGCAAGGTCACGCACCAACTCGGCGGCTATTTCAACGGCCGCCGCTGATCACTGAGCTTTCATTTTCCCAGGAAGAGGTATTTTTAAAATGCAGCACGTGGATGAATTGAGCGTGGCCCTCAGAGAGCGCCTGAGTGTCCTTGAAACGCTTTGGAAAGAGCAGGATGCTGCGGGGATCGTGCAGCAACTGTACACCCATGAAACTGAAATCACTGGCGCGGGCACCCCGGAACTCTATTCGGGCAGTGCGGCGCTGGGTGGGCTGGTTGCGTCGTTGGTGGGGGACACGCATTCGGCGAGTATTCGTATCGATCGTCTACGTGCGCTGGCCCCCAGTGTGGCTTATACCTGGGTGACCTGGGACGTGCAGCCGAAGGTGGGACAGGCGTTCAACATGAAAAGCCTCTTCGTCTGGAAACTTGAAACCCAAGGCTGGAGAATCGCGGCAGACATGTACGCGGACGGTGTCATTCCCGCCTGAGGGATTTGAGAGAGAGCCTTCAGGGCTCTCTCCGATAAGTCACACACCGGGTGTAACCGGCGCAAAACCCACAAGCCCCCCCGATCCCCTGTGGGAGCCGTCGAGCTTTAGCGAGGCCGCGATGGCGCCCGCCCGGTCACCCTCACTTTCCGTCTTCCGTCCGCTCCTCTGTAGCGAGGCTGCGTCAGCTCACGCTTGGCGCCATCACCAAGCAAGTTTTTTATTGCTTGCTTCAAAGTTTTGCTTGTACATCATCCAGATCGTGCCGTAGTTACACATGTCGATCTTTCCACAGTAGTCACGAATGACCGCGTCCATGATCTTGCGGTCTGTCGCTTTGGTTGCTTGCTTAAACGCGTCCAGGTTTTGCTTTTCCATCATGCGCAGTGTGCTTTCCTGGCACATGTCGATCTTCCCGCAATAGTCCTTTTTTACCGTCGCGGTCACGAAGTCAAGAACCTGCTTTTTCTGAGCGTCGGACCCATCAAAATCCATTGGGTTGAGCACCGCTGTCGCGGCTGAACAAACGCTTGCATTGAAGAAAAAAAGTGCCAAAAGAAGCTTTTTCATAAGAGGTATCCTTTCCGGTGTGATCAATGCAAAAAAATGAGTACTGGCGACATGCGCCTGCTATTGAGCGGGCTTGCCGCAAATGCGGCAGATTGCCATCAAACTGTTTTAAGTGAAAGAGGGGGGGACCTATGCTGTTCGAATTTCTTACTGGCGACCCTTGTGATCGGCTCCCTCAACATCCCCTGTGGGAGCCGTCGAGCTTTAGCGAGGCCGCGATGGCGGCGGCCCTGACACTACCCATATTCGCCAAGCCTATTAACTAGAAAACCCGCACCTGCGGGTTTTCTTAACGGTGGAAATAAATCAGCCAGCCACAGGCGTATGCATCCCACGCCGCTCAATCACTCCAAACACATCCTGGACCAGGATTCGCGCGGTTTCGGCAACGGTATTGATGTCTTGCTCGCCGTAATCAGACACGTTGGAACAGGCCATGAGGTGCAGGTATTTGAGGGCTGCGTTGAGGCGTTCACTGATGCAGGCGTGGAGATCGCAGAGCGGTGCGTCGCTGTCGATGAGCAGGACGGGGGTTTCGGTGGCGGTTTGGGACATGGGGGTGAAGCGGTGGTGCGGGTTATTCGTCGTCATAAGGTGCGATTCTATTTTAGGTAAAAGAACTGCCACCTTGCTGCTGCGAAACAGATTGGGTGGCAACTGTGCGCGGGTTCGCAGACCAGGAAGAATCACCCCCGGCAGACCCGAAGGTCTCCCACGCACAGCCGCCATAAAGCTAGACGCAGGCAGGAGCCGCCTGGGGTCTGATGACTGTGCAGGTTGATTCTATTTTGGTAGGGCTGCGAAACCCTGTCGCTGAGCCATGTCAGTGACGGGGCGAACTATAAGCGGAGGCTTTTGTGAGTGCAACTCAGGTTTGGTGTGTGCCCCAGTTGGAAGTGCCATCAGTAGGATGTCCTTCTTTGAGCTGCGCAACTGTCATAAAAATGACAGTTTTTTTGCGCTGTATATTTGGCACTTAAATAAGGACCCCAACTAAAAAATGACTTATTTTATTTATTGTTAAGGTGAATCGTAACAAGTGATTTCAGGCTTTTTATGAGGAAAAGCTTGCTAACTCGGGGCTGAGGATCTGTACCGCCTATTGGAGTGGATCCAATTTCCCTCAAATACGTTTTTCGTCCAAGCAGGGGTATCTTGCATAGCCCCCCATGAACACACTATTTTGTGCTTAAGTCGGTTCGAAGTACTACATGTAGTGCTTCGTAGGCTGTAGCCGGCCAAGGAAATGTCAGCAGGTGCATGCGCTATGTTTGGAGACGCAACTCATGCACCTGCTATCCCTGGAATCCAATGCTATGCACTGGCGGGATGCGCATTAGAGGTAACTCATGCTGGAGTGTCAACGCCTGCAAACAGTTTCTGCTAGTGAGCTTCCTTGCCTCTTATCAAAATTGATAGGTACTCGGAGTACGAAAGAATGAGTAATAACACCAAAAAAACCTCTCCGTCGGTTGCCACCTTGGCTTCCGAAACACTTCGGAGTTCAAGTTCTTCCGCGATACAAAAACAGTTGGCTGCTTCAGCGATGGCTCAAGCGTCCACTGGTAAGCAAACCGGAGCTGAAATGGAGGCGAAGGCTAGCCACGTTTTGGAGAGCGATAAGTACAGCGCCACGACCAAAACCTTAGCAGGCTCGGTGCTTGCGCAATCGAACAAAGAGCGAGGTAACTGATAATGGCTCAATATTTTGTTAATAGAAATGCACAGGCGAATGGTGATCATGAGGTGCACGCCAATACCTGCATCTATCTTCCTTTGCCCGCGAATCGTCTAGATCTTGGTCTGCATCTGTCATGCGCATCGGCGGTAGCACAAGCGAAACTGACGTACCGGCAATCTAACGGCTGCCGGACGTGCTCATATCCGTGCCACACCCAGTGAGATATTGGAGGTTGTGGCTAGTTGATTGAGTTATAGAACTGGCCGAGTGACTTACCCCGCTCCCGTATAGCCGAGAGTGGGGTATGTATGAGCTTGTAAGAGCCTATTTAAACCCCACCCACCAACTTCCCCCCCTCCAACCGACGCTTATACGCACTGTCCCGACTCGCCAACCAGAAATACAACGGCGACGTCACCACCAACCCCACCAACCAGGACAAGTCCGCCCCATTGATGTGTGCCGAAATCGGCCCGACATACAGCGGCGTATTCATAAACGGAATCTGCACCACAATCCCCACCGCATACGCCAACAGCGCTTGTGGGTTGTAGCGCCCGTAGATCCCGCCATCTACCCGGAAGATCGAACCGATGTCGTACTTGCCCTTGTGGATCGCATAGAAGTCGATCAGGTTGATCGCCGTCCACGGCACCAGTACCACCAGCAGCACCAACACCATGTCCACGAAGTGCCCGATAAAATCCTTCGAGGCAAACACCGCCGCAATCGAACACGCCGCCAGTACCAGTACCGAGATCACGGCGCGCGCCTTGGCGGTCGGGATCCAGCGGTAGGCGAAGGTTTGTACCAGGGTGATCAACGACAGTACTGCGCCATACAGGTTAAGCGCGTTATGGCTGATCACGCTGAGCAGGAACAGCAACAGCATCAGCGGCCCAATGGAGCCGGTCGCGAGCTTGACCGCGTCCATGGTGTCCATGCCAACCGGCGTTGCAAGTGCCGCCACTGCACCAAAGATGAACGCCAGGCTGGAACCCAGCACGGTGCCCAGGTAAGTCGTCCAGAACGTCGACGCAACAGGCACATCCGCTGGCAGGTAACGCGAGTAGTCCGAAACATACGGCGCAAATGCGATTTGCCACAGCGCCGCCAGCGACACGGTCGCCAACCAGCCGGAGATGTTGAAGTTACCGCGCGTCAGGAAGTCGGCTGTCTGCACGTGGGTGAAGATGTAGCCGAAACCCAGCACGATGCCCGCGCCCAGCACCCAGGTACCGATGCGGTTGAGCACGTGGATGAAGCGGTAACCGATGATGCCGATGATCCCCGAGCCAATGGCACCAATAACGATGCCTACCGGCACCGGGATGGCGTCGACCACGCCGTGCAGGGATTTGCCCGCCAGTACGATGTTGGAAGCAAAGAAGCCGATGTACATCACGCCGGCGATCACCACCACCAGCAGTGCGCCGAGGGAGCCGAACTGGGCGCGGCTCTGGATCATTTGCGGGATGCCCATCTGCGGGCCCTGGGCCGAGTGCAGCGCCATCAGCACGCCGCCGACGAGGTGGCCGACGAGGATGGCGATGATGCCCCACACCAGGTTCAAGCCGAACAGTTGCACGGCCAGCGCGCCGGTGACGATCGGTAACGGCGCGATGTTGCCACCGAACCACAGGGTGAACAGGTCTCTTACCTTTCCGTGGCGATCTTCCGGGGGCACGTATCCAATCGTGTGTTTTTCGATAAGCGGGGCGGAGGATGTTGCAGTGGTAACCATGACGAGCTCCAAGGCAAGGTGAGTACGTTGACGTACTTCGCTGGGCGGCGCGTGTGCGTCGCTTTTGTTGTTGGAGTGATCATGTGCAATGGTCACGGGGAGGTAAATTAGTAAGTTTGTTGCTATAGACCTTAAAAATAATATCTCGCGGTGTTTTTTGCTCCGGTATGTTGCATGCAGTTGAATCATCAAAAAAAGCGGCTTTTCTTGCACTTGTTTGGGGCGAAATCCCACATTTTTGGAGGTCCCGATGGCTGCCTATAATCTGCGCCAACTCAAATATTTTGTAACCACTGCCGAGTGCGGCAGCGTGGCAGAGGCTTCGCGCAAGCTCTATATCGCGCAACCGTCGGTGTCGACGGCCATCAAGCAGTTGGAAGACAGCTTTGGTGTGCAACTGTTTATCCGCCATCACGCCCAGGGCGT
Source organism: Pseudomonas sp. A125 (assembly GCF_055409485.1). Taxonomy (NCBI): domain Bacteria; kingdom Pseudomonadati; phylum Pseudomonadota; class Gammaproteobacteria; order Pseudomonadales; family Pseudomonadaceae; genus Pseudomonas; species Pseudomonas sp. A125. Next base: position 29,697 of record NZ_JBUZVP010000041.1, on the reverse strand, counting down.
ATCGTTGACCCCCAGTGGTGCGCGGTTTTATCGCAAGGCGCTTGAGCTGCTGCGGGTGGCTCATGAATTTGAGCAGAACGCCCTGGCGGACAATGACGTGGTGGCGGGGCAGATCGATATCGGTTGTTTCGAGACGGTGGCGCCGCTGTATCTGCCGCGTTTGATTGCCGGGTTCAAGCAGCGCTGGCCGGGGGTGGAAATCCGCCTGCGCGATGGCGAGCAGCAGGAACTGGTGCAGGCGCTGACGGCCGGCAGTATCGATGTGGCGATGCTGTTTGAGCACGACTTGGGAAGCGCTATCGAGACCACGCCGCTGATGCCGCCGCAGCAACCGTATGCGTTGCTGCCGGCGGATCACCGGTTTGCGCAGCAGGCCAAGGTATCGCTGACGGACCTGGTGCTGGAGCCGATGATTCTGCTGGACGTGCTGCCGAGCCGGACGTACTTCGTGAGTATTTTTGAGGAGCGAGGGCTGACGCCGAATATTGTCTTCAGTTCGCCGTCGATCGAGATGGTGCGCGGGATGGTGGGGCGCGGGTTTGGCTTTTCGATTCTGGTGACCAAGCCGTTTTCCGAGTACACCTATGACGGCCAGAAGCTGGTGTGCGTGCCGCTGGCGGAGACGGTGACGGGCTCGGGGTTGTCGGCGGTGTGGTTGCGGCGGGCACCCTTGACCAAGCCGGTGCAGTTGTTTGTGGAGTATTGCCGGGAAGAGCTGGCGCGGTTGCTGGGGTAAAACACAGAGCAAAAAATGTGGGAGCCGGGCTTGCCCGCGATGGCAGTGTGTCAGCCAGCAAATAGGCCAACTGATCCACCGCCATCGCGGGCAAGCCCGGCTCCCACAGTTGATTTGTACTGCTTGGGGAGTCAGGTACGGATCGAGAGCAACATCCGCTGCAGCATTTCATCGCAACCCTTCAGTTGCGCAACGCTCACAAACTCATCCGGCTTATGCCCCTGGTCCATGCTCCCCGGCCCGCATACCACGGTCGGAATGCCCGCCGCGTCAAACAACCCACCCTCAGTCCCGAACGCCACGGTGCCAAATTCCCGCGAGCCGCAAAACGCCGCAATCAGCTCCGCGGCTTGGCTACGCTGATCGGTGGCCAACCCTGGATACGCCGACAATTCAGTAAAGCGAATCGCACTCTGCCGGCTCACCGCCTGCATCCGCGGCAACACCTGCTGCATCGCATAGGCTTGCAGCTCCTCAGCCACTTCGCCCGGGTCCATCGACGGCAGCGCGCGCACTTCAAAGTCAAAGCGGCAATCGGCCGGCACGATATTCAACGCCTTGCCCCCGGAAATTACCCCGGTTTGCACGGTGCTGAACGGTGGGTCAAAGCGCTCGTCCTGAGTGGCCTTGAGGCGCTGGCCAATTCGCCCCAGCTCCCCAATCAACTCAGCCGCATACTCAATCGCATTCACCCCCGAAGGCGCATACGCCGAGTGACAGGCCTCGCCATGCACATCACACCGCATCGCCAGCTTGCCCTTGTGGCCCAGCACCGGCTTCAACTTGGTGGGCTCGCCGATAATGCACAGCAGGGGTTTCACCGGCCATTGCTCCAGCACCTTGAGCAACGGACGCACCCCAAGGCAGCCGACTTCCTCATCGTAGGACAGCGCGATGTGCACCGGCATCCGCAAGTCTGCGTTCACCAGCGACGGCACCAACGCCAGCACGCAGGCGATATAGCCCTTCATGTCCGCCGTGCCGCGGCCGTACAACTTGCCGTCGCGCTCGGTCAGCGCAAACGCCGGTAGCGTCCACGGTTGCCCGTCCACCGGCACCACATCGGTGTGCCCCGACAGCACAATCCCCGGCACAGTCGCCGGACCAATGGTGGCGAACAGATTGGCCTTGCTGCGCTCATCGTTGTAGATCAGCTCGCTGGCGACCCCGAAACCCGCCAGGTAGTCGCGCACACACTCGATCAGCCGCAGGTTGGACTCGCGGCTGGTGGTGTCGAACGCCACCAGCGTCTGCAGCCATTCGCGGCTGGTGTTCATCGCTCGTCTCCGGCCACGCCGTAGCCTGGAGAACGGTCCGGGGCCAGGGCGCGGTCGATGTAGTCCTGCACTTGCGGGCGATAGGCATCCCACAATTTTTGCAGTTCGCCAATCGGGTTTTCGTCGGCCCAATCCACCCGCAGGTTGATGATCGGCCAGGTCAGTTCACCCACCACCACCACCGCGGCCGAATGCACCGGGCCGGCTTCGCCACCGGCTGCGATGGCGGCGTGCATGGCGGCGAGCAAGCGATCGGTGAGTTGGCCTTCGCCCTGTTCGAAAGCGTTGACCATCGCCTCGATCACCGCGCGGTCGGCGAGCATATTGCCGGCGGCGACGCACTGTTCGCCCGACACCGCGTTGTGGGTGCCGAGGGTTTCACTGCCGCTGAAATGCACGGTGCGCCCCAGATGATCAATCGCCGTCAGTTGCCGGTATTGGCTGTAGCCGTTACGGGTCAGGGCCTTGTCTACGGCGTCGACAGGCGTAAGGCCTTGCTCCAGCAGGTCGAGCACGTCCGGGCCCAGGGCCGGCAGGGTGATGTTCTGGGTCGAGACCGCACCCACACCGGGCCGCAGCCATGGGCAACGGGCGCCCACGGCGATGCTGGATGAGCTGATGGCAATGCCCATCTGGCCGGTGTCCGCGCAACGGGCGACGATTGAAAAGGTCATGTGCGGCTCCTTATTCGGGGATGACGGCGATCACATCAATTTCCATCAGCCATTGTGGCTGGCCCAGGGCCGAAACCACCAGCCCCGTGGAGATCGGGAACACGCCCTTGAGCCACTTGCCGACTTCCTGGTACACCGGCTCGCGGTAGCGCGGGTCGATCAGGTAGGTAGTGGTCTTGACGATGTGGCTCAGGTCGCTGCCGGCTTCTTCCAGCAGTTGCTTGACGTTTTTCATCGCCTGTTCGGCTTGCGCGCGCGGGTCGCCGAGGCCCACCAGTTGGCCATCGAAATCGGTGCCCACCTGGCCTCGCACATACACCGTGTTGCCGGCGCGTACGGCCTGGCACAGGTCATTGTCCAGGCTCTGGTTAGGGTAGGTTTCCTTGGTGTTGAACATGCGGATGCGAGTGTGAGTAGGCATCAAAAAAACTCCAGAAAAAAGGGATCAGGCGCTGACAGGTGAGGTGTGAACAACCGGTGCGGCTTCGCGGTACTCAAGGTATTGGCGCTGGATGGCGATATGGTCGGCCACGTACTTGGCGTCATGCCACACGCCCCAGATAAACGAAGAGCCCCGGCGCGACTGCCATGGCAAACCGAGGAAGTAGATGCCCGACTCGCTGGCCACGCCGCGCTGATGTTGTGGCTTGCCGGCAGCGTCGAACGCATCGACTTTCAGCCAGCTGTAATCCACGGCGAAACCGGTTGCCCAGATGATTGAAGTGATACCGGCCTTGGCCAGGTCCAACTCAAGCAATGGGTTTTTGATGCACTCGGCATCGGGAAACACGCGGCGCGCTTCGGGCTCTACCGGCAGGTCGAGGCCGTTGCGCTCGATATAGGCGTCCGCCGCATCCAGCAGGGCCAGGTAGTTCTCATCGCCGCGAGCCAGGTTTTCCACCAGGTTGGGTTGGAAGCGGGCGACGCTGGCGGTGAAGGATTGGGTCAGGCCGACCAGGGTCATGCCTTGCTGGGCCAGCTCACGGAAGTCGATGGTCTTGCCGCCGTGGGCGCCGCTCACCGCAATGGTCACGTGCTCGCGACCGGGTTTCATCGCGGCCTGGTCCCACTCACCCAGCACCCCCAGCCACCAGCAGAAATCGCGGTTGCGATAGGCACGCGGTGGGCGGTCGTGGGCGCCGACCGACAGGTACACCTGGCGACCGGAGCGCTGCAGTTCATCGGCGATCTGCACCCCGGAGGAACCTGCACCCACTACCAGCACAGCGCCTGCGGGCAGTTGCGCGGGGTTACGGTAGTCGGCGGAGTGGATCTGGTGCAGTGCGGTGTCTTGAGGCGCAATTGCCGGAATTACCGGCTTCTGGAACGGCCCGGTCGCTGCCACCACGCGGTTGGCTTCGATCACACCTTCGCTGGTGTGGATGGTGAAGCCTGGGCGACCGACGTTGCGCACCACAGAGGTCACGTCCACGCCGGTGCGGATCGGCGCATTGAACTTGCGCGCATAGGCTTCGAAGTAGTCCGCCACACGCTCTTTTGGTGCAAAGCCATCGGGGGCGACGTTATCGAAGGCAAGGCCGGGAAACCGGTCATGCCAGGCCGGGCCGTTGGCGACCAGCGAGTCCCAGCGCCCGGTGCGCCAGCGCTCGGCGATACGGCTGCGCTCCAGCACCAGGTGCGGCACGCCGTGTTTGCTCAGGTGCTCGCTCATGGCGACGCCAGCCTGGCCGGCTCCTACCACCAGCGTGTCTGTTTTTGTTATTGCTTGAGTCATGTGTCTGTCCTTGCGTAATGCAGTTGGATTCAGCTTGGGCATGGCTTCAAGGCTAGGGGGAGGGCGGTTTTTAATAAAATATTATTAAGCTGGGAAGTGAGCATAAATAACTGATGCAGAGCGGTGCCGGCGGCCGGATGTACTGGTAGGCTGCCAATCCGGCCCAACACACCCTCAGGTTCAAGCCCATGCCTACCCTTCGCATCATGACCCTCGACGACTACGACGCCGTCACCGACCTAATGCGCAACACTCCCGGCATCTCCCTGCGCGACGCCGACTCCCGCGAGGCCACTGCGCGTTACCTTGCGCGCAATCCGGGCATGAGTTTCGTCGCCGAGGTGGACGGGGTACTGGCGGGTTGCGTGATGTGTGGGCACGATGGCCGGCGCGGCTATTTGCAGCACTTGCTGGTGCTGCCCGCGTATCGGCGCCAGGGTATTGCGAACGTGCTGGTCGAGCGCTGCCTCAACAGCCTTGCGCAATTGGGCATCCGCAAATGCCACCTGGATGTATTCAAGACCAACGACAGCGCCGCCCGCTATTGGCAGGGCCAGGGCTGGCAGTTGAGGACCGATATTGATCGCTATTCGTTTACCCGACCGGGTGACGAGAACGCCTGAAGTCCATGGAGGGACAGATGTTCGAGATACGACGCGCCACGCTGGAGGATGCACAGACCGCCTTCGATATTCGCCTGTTGGCCATACGCAGCCAATGCATTGGGGCCTACACATCGGAGCAAATGATGCGGTGGACGCGAGGCGCAGCCGAGGACGGCTATGACGCGTTGATGGACAAGCATTTTTACCTGGGATGTATCGACGGTGAGCCGGTGGCTACCGGCATGTTGGACCTTGCGAACAACGAAGTCGGCGCGTTGTTTGTGCTGCCTGGATTTATCGGGCGCGGGTTTGGTCAGCAGATGTTGGCGTATCTGGAAGCGTTGGCACAGGAATTGGGGATCGAGGAGTTGATCCTGGACGCGACGTTGAATGCGGCGGATTTTTACCGGCGGTGTGGGTATGAGGGCAGTGAACCGGCGATCTACCATTCGCCATCGGGGTTGCAGCTGGCCTGTATTCCTATGCGCAAACGCTTCCACATTTTTCCCTGACGCCCCAGAAACCTCTGGTGAGGGAGCGTCCTGTGGCGAGGGAGCTTGCTCCCGCTGGGCTGCGAAGCGGCCCCAAAAAGGTCAGCGAGTTCTTTCAGTCAGATTGCATTAGCCCTAGTGGGGGCTGCTACGCAGCCCAGCGGGAGCAAGCTCCCTCGCCACAAGGTTATGTGTTGTTTTGGGTATTGAGTGCCATGCGCAAACACCTGATTGCCTCGCTCACCGAAGGTCCTTGAACCGACGGCGGGGCGGGGCTTTCACCAAACTCCCGCCAGATAAAAAGCGTCAGCTCGGCACCGTCGGTAGCCTTCTGCTGCGTGCCGAAACTTTCCAGAACCCGATAGCGCTCATCCTGCCAAAACAATGCTTCAACCCATCCATAAACCGGAATGAAATGAAAATGCAACGGGAACCCAGGCATATGCCCGAACCGGCTGATGTAAAGCCACTTGGGTTTCAGTTGCGCTTCCATCACTCGCTGGGTTTTGGCCAGCAACCCGCCCAACTCCGCGAGCGCCGCCTCGGGCATGTCCGCCAGTGAGTGAATAGGCGCCTTGGCACCCAGCATCAGGTAGCCCGGCAGCGCGGATGACTGGTGATGATTGAGTCGCCAGTGCTCGGTCTCATGAAGCACAAATGCCGGGTCGATCTTCATCAGTGGTTTCCATGTGGGTAGAGCGCAAGGTTAACAGCCCCCGGTTTGTGTATCCCACAAATGCAGATGATCTGTGTCTATCACCTCGGCCAGCGGGTCGTTATGGTCCACCTGCGTACTTTCTTGACTGAGGCTCCAATGGACCTGACCGCAATCCCTTTTGGTACCACTGATTGGTCGAAGATTGAACCCGTGCTGCACCCCGGCGAAACCGGCAGTGCGTATTGGCGCACCTGCCAGTTCGGTTCAACCCGCGTGCGCAGGGTCGAATACAGCGCCGGTTATCTCGCCGATCACTGGTGTTGGCGCGGGCATATCCTGCTGTGCCTGGAAGGCGAGTTGCACACCGAGCTGGAAGATGGCCGCCAGTTCACGCTGACGGCCGGGATGAGTTATCAGGTGGGCAATGACATGGAAGGGCATCGGTCATCGACCCGCCTTGGAGCAACGTTATTTGTCGTGGATTGACGCTCCATCGGCCTTCAACCCTTGCGATAAACCCCCGCCAATTCCCGCGCCAACCCAATGAAGTTCTGCAACGGCGCCGACGGATTGAACGCGCGCCGTACCAGTGTGATCGGCGCCAGCAGCCTCGGCCTGGCGTCGCTGATCCGGCAATACACCACGCTTTCGCGATGCACATCGCGCATCGACGCCGGCACCACCGAGATGCCCTCACCGGCAGCCACCAGGCTGACGTTGGTCAGCATGCGCTCCACTTCAAAGGCAATCTTCGGCTCGAAGCCGGCGTTTTGGCAGGCCTTGATCAGGTTGGCGTACATGCCCGGCGCGCCGGGGCGGCGGACCAGGATGAAGCGTTCGTCCTTGAGGTCGGCCATGGTGATTTTCGGCTCGCGACCCTTGAGCAGCGGGTGCCCGACGGGCAGGGTCAGCAGCATTTCTTCGTTGAGCAGGCGGTGGAAGGTCAGGCTCTGGTGGTCGCTGACCGGGGCGCGGACGATGCCGATGTCGATGCGTTTTTCGAGGGCGTCTTCGGTGACTTCCCGGGCGCTGCCTTCGTTGATCGAGAGTTCCACGCCCGGGTATTGCTCGCGGTAGGCGCGGATGATGCGCGGGATCAGCGGGTGGGCAGCGGCGGAGCTGGTGAAGGCGATGACCAGCGTGCCTTCGATGCCCTGGGCGGCACGCGCCGCCTTGAGGGAACCTTGTTCCACGCGGGCGAGGATGGTCCGCGCTTCATCGAGAAACACCAGGCCGCCGGCGGTCAGGTCGACGCCCTTGGGGTGGCGCTTGAACAGGTCGAACCCCAGCTCTTGTTCCAGGGCACGGATCTGTTGGCTCAGAGGTGGTTGTTGCATGTTCAGGCGGGCGGCGGCGCGGGTGAAATGTCGTTCTTCGGCCACCATGATGAAATAACGTAAATGGCGAAGTTCCATGGTGGTATATCCCGTGACAAGACTTTATTATTTGTGGCCTGAATGCGCCTTGGCGACCAATATGCCGAAAGTGGCCTGGTACGACAATAACAATAAATAAAAAATACCACGGAGCATTATGCCAACCCGATTCGCCAATAACGCCACGCTGCCTATTTTGATTGCCATTGCACTTGGCATGGTGGTGGGGCTGTTTTACCCGGGCATTGCGGTCGAGATGAAGCTGCTCAGTGACGCCTTTATAAAAGTGGTCGGGTTACTGATGCCGTTTCTGTTATTTGTGCTGGTGTCAACCGGTGTCGCGGGTATCAAGCGCGCGCCCCACCATCGGCATGTAGTGGGTCGGATCGTGATGTATTTCCAGCTCATGTCGCTGGCCGCTTTGCTGTTGGGGATGGCGACGGGGTTGCTGTTCAACCTGGATCATACCGCGGTGGCCAATCTGTATTTTGACCGTCTGGCACCTCCGGTCGCGCCGCAAGCACTGCTGCATGAACTGTCCATGACGTCTGTTTCGTCCAGTCTTTACAGGGTTTTCACCCAAAGCCTGGTGCTGCAGGTGATGCTGCTGGCGGTATTGTGCGGGCTGGTGCTGGGGCGCGGCGGCAAGGTCGGTAGTCGCTGCCTTGGCTGGCTGGAGAGGGCGGTCGCCGGGTTGTTCTGGCTACTGCGGGTTGTCTTGAAGTTCGCACCGCTGGCGGCTTTTGGTGCGATGGCATTTGTGGTGGGAAAGTACGGTGTAAGTTCTGTATTGCCGCTGTTTAAGTTTATTGTTGTCGTTTATCTGGCGTGCGCGGCTTTCGTGATTTTAGTGTTCGCTACGCTTACGCGCCTGCTCGGCGTTACATTGACTCGGCTCATTGTGTACTTGAAAGAAGAGTTATTGTTGGTGACGTTCACCGGTTCTTCAGTGGCCGCACTTCCTGGTTGTGTCAGCAAACTTGAGGCGCTGGGTTGTGATCGTCAACTAGTGCGCTTGGTGCTGACCACCGGCTACACCTTCAACTTGAGTGGCACCAATATCTACCTGACCACCGCGATCATGTTCCTGGCGCACCTGGCCGGGGTGGAAATTGCCGTGCCTGAGTTGCTGGCGGTGCTGGTGATCTGCCTGTTCACCTCGCTCGGGTCCACCAGTGTGGCGGGCTCGGCGCTGTTTACCTTGATTGCCACCTTGAACATTTTGCAACTGGTGCCGCTGGAAGGGGTGGGTTTGCTGTTGGGGGTGGAGCGGTTGATGAAGTGCCGGTCGTTGACCAATGTGCTGGGCAACTGCGTGGCATGCCTGGCGATTTGCGGGTGGCAGAAGTCGATTGACCATGAGGTGTTGAAGCGGGAACTGAGTCACTGAGCCGAACACAATCCTCAGGTAAAAGCAGATCAAATGTGGGAGCTGGCTTGCCTGCGATAACGGTATGTCAGTCGATAAATCTGTTGTCTGACACTCCGCTATCGCGGGCAAGCCCGCCCCCACATTCAGCTTGCATTTCAGCCCTTGGCGTTCAGCAACTTGTCGAAGGCCTTGTCCAGGTTGCCTTCGGCACCTTTCAACTTCTCACGACGCTCCTTCAACCAGCTCTGGTCCGCGTCGAGTGTTTTACGTGCCTCCACCAACATCCGCTTGACCTCTTCCGGCTGCGGCCCACCCGTGCCTTTACGGGTCTTGACCATCGCGGTCGGCGACAGCGCCGCACGAAAGCCTGCCTCATCCAGGGGCAAGGTATTGGGCGTCCATTTGTATTTGTCCGCCGCCTGGGTGTACAGCTTTTGCGCGTCTGCATACGCGAAGGTCTTTGGCGTGGTGCCGTTGCTGCGCGCCTCGGTGACGATCAAAGAAGCGAAGCTGTGACCAATGCGGAACGGCACCTTGAACTGACGCTCCAGGGTGTCGGCCAGCTCCATGGACGTGGTCCATTCCGACTCCAGTTCATCCAGCGCACGCTGCGGGTTGATTTGCAGCGCATCCAGCACGGCGTCCATGCTTTTGAACATCTCATCGGTGGATTGGAACAAGCCCAACGAATCAAACGCGAACTTGTAGTCGGTCATGCCGGTGGTGACGTTATGCGCGCGCAGGGTCACGGTCTGCGCCAGGCCGACCACGTCGGAGGCTGATTCGCGGGTGCGCATCAACAACCCCGGGTTGCGCTTTTGCGGCATCGCGCTGCTGGTGTAGGTGGACTCTTCGTCCAGCAGCAGCCAAGGGCGGATCTGATGGTACTGGGTATGGATATCGCCGATCATCGCGCCGATGCGGATCGCCGAAGACGCCGCCAGGTTGGCCGCCTCGATTGGAATGTCATAGGTCGACACCTGGCTGGAATCCAGGGAGTTCTCCCGCACGCCATCAAACCCCAGCAACTCGGCCAGGCGTTCGCGATTAAGCGGGTAGGCGGAGTTCGCCAGCACCGCGGTGCCCATCGGGCTCTGGTTGAGGCGGGTGTAAAGTTCGCGGATCCGCTGGCCGTCGCGATCAAATGCGGCTTCGAACGCCAGCAGGTAATGCGCGTAGCTGATGGGCATGGCCTGCACGCCGTTGGTATAGGCGGGCACCAGGGTGTCGATGTTTTTGTCGGCGATGTTCAGGATACGTTGGCGGGTGGCGTTCAGCGCGTCGCTATAGGCCAATACCTGCGAGCGCAGCTTGGCCAGGCGGTAGGTGGCGAGCATGTCCTGGCGGCTGCGGCCGGAGTGGATCAGCGACGCTTCAGGACCGATCTTGTCGGTCATGATTTTTTCCAGTTGCAGCACGTCTTCCGGGCGTTTGCCGTCGGGCTGGTCGGCCTGGTCGATGGCAAAGCGTACGCCGCCGGCGATCTTGTGGCCCATGTCCGGCTTGACGATGCCTTCTTCGGTGAGCATCACGATCGAGGCTTTGTTGATGCGGTTCAACCAGGCGAACTGGGTTTGGGTCGGGTCGCCCTTGGCCTTGTGGGCCGTTTGCGAAGAGCCCGGTGTGGCGCCGACTTTGGCGGCCTGGGCCGCGCACTCTTCGGTGGTTTTGCAGGGCAGCGCACCAGTGTCGGCGGCATAGGCACCGTAACTGCTGAACAGCGCAAGGGCGACGGCCAGGTGCATCAGGCTTTTTTTGGTATTCATGTGCAACGCTCCGGAAAAAATCACAGCAAGGGCAGGGTGTAGCTGACGATAAAGCGGTTTTGGTCGATATCGCTGCCGCTGCCATTGCTGCGATACGTGCCATTGCGCCATTTCACTTCAAGGTTCTTCAGGGCGCCGCTCTGGAACACGTAGCCGATATCGGTGTTGCGCTCCCACTCGGTGCCTTCCACGCCTTTGCTGCGCTCGAAGTTGTCGCCCTTGAGGTAGCGGGTCATGAAGGTCAGGCCGGGAATGCCGAGGGCGGCGAAGTTATAGTCGTAGCGAGCCTGCCAGGACTTTTCCTCGGGGTTGGCGAAGTCCGGCGAGATCATCACGTAGTTCACCAAGTAGGAGTCGGTACCCTCCAGGGACGGGAAACCAGTGAGGCCTTTCATGCGCTGGTAGGCGGCGCCGAACGAGTGGCCGCTGATGCTGTACGTGAACTTGGCGCCGAAGGCCTGGTTATCGACGTTGCTGTTGCCTTCCTTGCTGGAGTCGGCATAGCGCAGGTCGGTCTTGAAGGACTGGGCATCACCCAGTGAAAGCGTGTGGAGCACGTTGAAAATATGCTGCTTATAGTTGTTCTCAAGGTTCGCGTAGTGATAGCCGGTGACCAGGGTTTTGGTCCAGCTGTAACTGGCGCTGGCGAAGTCGAATTTATCGCTTGGGACCGCGCCTTTTATGCCTTTGCCGGAGGCTTGGATATCGTCGTGACTGCTGTCATTACGCAGGGTGTTACTGGTCAGGCGCCCGGCGTCGAAAGTCAGCCCGTCGATATCCTGGCTGGTCAGTTGGGTGCCGCGAAAGGTCTGGGGCAGCAGCCTGCCGTCGTTGGGCAGTACCGTGGGCAGTTTGGGGATCAGCGTGCCGATTTTAAGCACGCTCTTGGAAATCCGCGCTTTGGCGGTGGCGCCTATCCGGCTGTAGCTGTCCGGGGCGCCGTCCTCGCCCACGGGGAGCAGGCCAGTGTTTTGCCGGTCTGGGCTGGAGTCCAGTTTCAGACCTTGCAGGCCCATGGCATCGAGGCCAAATCCAACCAGCCCTTCGGTGTAACCCGATTGGTAATTGAGTATCAGCCCTTGAGCCCACTCATCACGCTTGGACTGCTTGGCGTTGTCCTGGCGGAAATCGCTGTTGAAGTAGAAGTTGCGAAATTCGAGGTCGGCCTTGCTGTCCTTGAAAAAGTCAGCTTCGGCAAAGGTTGGGAAGGCGAGGGTCAAACCGAGGGTGGCCGAGGTCAGGCCCAGGGTAATGGGGGATTTGTTCATTGTTATTCCCGTTGTCTGCTGCTTATTTTTAGAATTATCTGGCCGGACGGCGACAGGGAGACGCGTCCGGCATGCGCAGGCTAACGAGTTGGTTTGCAGATTGAAAATATATAGAAAGTGTTGAGGTGAGACGAAAAAAGTATGAAGGGGATGTGCCCGATTTATCAGGCACTGAAGGGCAAATGTGGGAGCGGGCTCCCACATTTTGATCGGCGTTTTAGTGCATCTTGCTGTGATCCATCGGCTCCATTGCGTTCAACGCACGGGCCTGGGCCTTCACTTCAATCGACTGCTTTTCACCCTTGGCGTTTTCCACGGTAACGGTCAGCGGCACCTGGTCGCCTTCCTTGATCTGCGCAGTGAGGTCGATCAGCATCACGTGGTAACCGTCCGGGTCGAGCTTGACGGCCTTGCCGGCGGGCAACGGAACCGAGTCCACCGGGCCCATGCGCATCACATCGTCCTTCATGGTCATTTCATGGATCTGCACGGTCTTGGCGATTGGCGAGGCCACACTGAGCAGTCTGCTGTCGGTGTCGGCGGTGACGGTCATGAAGGCGCCGCTGGACGGCTGGCCCGGTACCGAGGCGCGTACCCAGGCGTCGCTGACCACCGCCTGTGCACTGGCGTGCGCCGCGAGGCCCAGCAGGGAGAGACCGAGGGCGATGCGCTTGAGGTGTTGAACGGCAGTCATTAGCAGACCTCCATGACGGTGAGCAGGTCTTCTGCGCACTCTTTGGCATTAAGCGAGGCGGACAGGCCCAGGCGCAGGGTGCCCCGGGTGTCAAACACAAAGCTGGTGGCGGTGTGGGAGAGCGTGTAGCTGTCGCCGGCGGGGATCTTTTCATAAAAAATCCCGAATTCCTTGGCGGCCACGGCGATTTCTTCCGGGGTGCCGTACAGCGCTTCGAAGCTGGGGTCGAAGGCCTTGACGTAGGCGTCGAGAATCTTGGGTGTGTCGCGTTCCGGGTCGAGGGTGATAAACACCACCTGCATGATCTTGCCGTCGCGGCCCATCAGTTTTTTCGCCTGGGCCATGCGCGCCAGTGTGGTCGGGCACACGGCCGGGCACTGGGTGAAGCCGAAGAACACCACGGGCATCAAGCCACGGAAGGAACTCAAGGTGACGGTTTCGCCGTCCGTGTTCTTGAGTTTGAAGGTACGGCCCATGATCTTGTCGCTCAGGTCCTTGCCGTACTTGAAGTTCAGTTTGGGGCTGTTGTCACAGCCAGCCAACATGCCAAGGCCGAGCAGGCCCATGCCGGTGAGGACTTTGCGGCGGGTGAATAACGTACTCATCAACTGTGCATCCTGTGAAGCGCCTGGGTACCACGAAGCGTTAAATCAGGCGAGGAGAGCGTGGCATTCTAACAACCCCGGCCTCTGCACGTAATCTGCGACGTTCTGTCACAGGCAAGGGCAGGCTTCATGAGGTTAGATATTCGGTGGTAAAGTCGCCGCCATGAAACTCTCCCGCCCGGACCGTTCACTCATTGCCTGGACCCTGTATTTTTGCGTCCTGTTCAATGTGTTCGTCTGCGGTTTGGGCCATGGGCAGATGATGGGCCTGGAGCTGAACGGCCTGGGCGGGCAGTTCTGCTCAAGCCTGGGCACCAAGGCGCCGGCCTCGGACGCAGGCCTTGGTAACCCGACAGCCAGCAGTTGGTCGAATTTCTTCGCGTGCCCGGTGTGCTCTGCCGTGACCCTGGGCATCGTGTTCCTGTTTTGCCTGGCTTGGCTGTTGGGCCTTGGGCAAAAGCCGCGCCCGGCCCATGAGCGGCGCAACAAGGCACCTCCGCGGTACTCGTGGCCCTCGGCCAACCCTCGCGCTTCCCCTGCATCCTGACGTTTACCGTGGGCCTCCTGTTACCAGGCGGCGTTCTGTTGTCACGAGTGTGAGTGGTTTCCATGAGTTCTATCCTGCCTTCCGGCGCTGCCCGCCTGGTCAGCAAGGCGTCGCGCCGTCCGTCGCGCGGTGACGTGCTGTTGCCGTCTGTCGAATACCCAAGTAACGCCCGTTGTTTTGTCCACCTGGATGCACGGTTGCTGCCGTACTGGCACAGCTTGTTCGACATCTGCCCCGGTTTGCTCAAGCTCGACCCGCCGGAGGGCTTGAACCTGTTTCGCAGTTTCATGACGTGGGCGTATCGCAACCGTCCATCCCTGAACTGGACCTATCACGTAAGTGTGTGCCGTTGGTTGCTCGGTTCGGTGTATTGCGCGCAGATCGATGAAGAACCCATCGAGGCGTTCATGACAGCGGCAGCGGCCCGCTGGGTCAGCGATGACAGCAGCCAGGCCCGGGGCGTGGTCCTGGCCTGGCAAGGCTCGCCGCTGCAGGTGGTGGACTGGAAGCAGGGCAGTGGCGTGCCACTGCAAACGTTGCCGCCACTGCTGTGGGACTTCGGCTGGTGCGCGCTGGATAGCCAGGGGCGATTCAGCGGCTGGTTGCCGGTGCCTTGAGGTTCTGCTCAATCCACTGGGCGACGCTGGTCACGGCGATCTGCTGTTGCGCATTGAAGGTGATGGCGGGGTCCCAGGCCACGCCGTTGCCTTGGGCGAAGGCCACCCGGTATTTCATCAAATTGTCCAAGGGCGCAGCGGCCAGTTTGGTTTGCAGGTACGGCACCGGCCAGCGTTCGCGTTTTAGCCTGAGCCCCAGTTGCGCATCGACAGTATCTGCCAGCTCACCATAGGTCAGCGTGTCGCCAGCGGTGTACACCACTTGATTGATGATCGGTGGCTCGCTGAACAGGATGCGCGCGGTCAGCAGGCCGATATCCTCTGGGGTGGTGACGGTGACGGCGGTGTCCCAATCCCCCAGTGCGTGCACGGTATTTTGCGCCAGGTCGACGACGCCGAATGAAGGTTCAAACAGAAAGCTGGTAAACATTCCGGTGGAGACGATCACCCATTGCGTGCCTTGCTGGCCCCGCAGCAAGTCGCGTACGTCAAGTTGCTCATCCCACACGTCCTGGGCCGAGCCTCGGCCAATCACGTCGTAGTCCACGCCGAACTGCCACGGCACATAGCGTTTCACGCCGCCTGCGATGGCGGCGCGGGTCAGTTTGCGCTGGGTGCCAATGCCGGCGGCAAAACCGATGCAACAGATTACGGTGTGATAGTCAGCGAACACCGCCGCCAGTTCGGCTTCGGAATCGTTGGCCAGGTCACCGGCCAACAGCTCAATGCCCAGTGCGCGCAGTTCGCTGGTTTCCTGCTGTTTGGCGGGGTCGGTCGAGTTCAGCGTGGCAGGGCGCAGCAACACGGTTACCGGCACATTCTGCGGTGCGGCAAGGCGTGACAATTGGCGCAGTACGGCCAGGCCCAACTCGCCGGCGCCCAGTACAAGGATCGAAGCAATCATAGGGTTCTCGGTTCAAGTGAAAGTCGTGCCATGCTTGCAGAATTGCCGACCGCGCATAAGAAGGCACACCAGTGATACCGGGAGTAGAAGGTGGATAACGACGAGATCATCAGGCGCTCACAAGCTGCCTGCGAAGCCCTCAGCGCTGATGACGACGGGCTCAAGCGCCAGGTGTTGACCCACGCCGGGAACCGTTGGTCGTTGGGCATCGTGCACCTGTTGGGCGTGAACGGGCGCCTGCGCCACGCCGAGATTGGCCGGCGCATGGAAGGCGTCACCCAGCGCATGCTCACACGCACCTTGCGCCAGTTGGAACGCGACGGCCTGGTGTTGCGCCATGACTTTCAGGAAGTGCCGCCCAAGGTTGAATACCAGCTGTCGGCGCTGGGCAAACAACTGCTGGTGCACATGATTCCACTGTGGACGTGGGTGGTGGAAAACGCCGATGAATTCAGGCGCTCCCGAGAGCATTTCGATACTGAGCAGGCGCCGTGATCAGGCTCTTGGCCGGCAGTCTGCCCGTGTGCTCGCGGATGTTGGTCTATTGAAAAGCCGTCAGATTGGCTAGGGCATTCGGTTTTTCGATTGAGTACTGTTGAGGTTTTTGACGTGCGCTGCCCAAGGATACCCACCGATGTCCATCGGAAAAAATTTCGCCGGCGTCATCGCCTTCATGAAAGTGGCGGCCAGCGAAAGCTTCAGTGAGGCGGCTCGCGACCTGGGCATTTCAGTGCCTTCGGTCAGCCGCAGCATTACGCGTCTGGAAACCCAACTGGCCATCAAGCTGCTCGAACGTACGACCCACAGTGTGGCTGTTACCCAGGAGGGGCGACGTTTTTTCGAAGAATGCCTGCCCAGCGTCGAGCACCTTTTGCGCGCTACCGAAGCGCTTAAGCAATCCACCCAGTCGCCGTCCGGCGTTGTGCGGGTGAGTTCTACCGTGGGTTTTGGGCGCAAGTGCATTGCGCCGCTGCTGGCCGGGTTTTGTAAGGCCCACCCGGACATCACCCTCGAGTTTGACCTGAACGATCGCCATGTGGATTTCGCCGAAGGCCGGGTGGATGTCGCGATTCGCAACGGGCGGCTGGAAGACGCCGATGTCATAGCAAAACAGCTGGCACCGATGAGTTTCGTCACCTGCGCCGCGCCCGAGTATCTGCAAGTGGCCGGTTACCCGCAGACCCTTGAGGACCTGGCGGCGCACAAGACCATCGCGTTTCGCCTGGCGCAATCGGGCAAGCCGCATGTGTGGGAATTTGAAGTCGATGGGCAGTTCATGCGGCTGCCGTTGCCTTACAGCCAGTTGTTCAATGACCCGGAACTGGTGGCGCTCGCGGCGGTAGCCGGTGGCGGTGTGGCGCAGCTTGCCGGTTATCAGGCGCAGCACTGGATCGCGCAACAGCGCCTGGTGGTCTTGCTGCCAGGCTATAGGGCGCAGGCGCGGGGCAGGGGGCATTACATCTGCTATCGCCAGCGCGACAAGACGCCGCTGCGGGTCAAATTGTTCGTCGACTACATGGTGCAGGCCTTCCAGGCGTGACCATTGGGTAAAAGGCTTTTGCCAGGGCGGCTAATTGTCGAGGGGGCGATGGCTGGGCACTCTCCGGGTGATATTTATCATCGGGAAGTCGATATGTTAAGCAAAGCTATCAAACCCTGGCTGGAGTGGCTGTGGCTGCTGCCGTTCGCTGCGGCGCTGTACTATCCATGGGCGTTGGCGTGGGGCAACCAGGCGCATCTGGCTGGTGCCGGCACCCCCGTCGTTCTGGCGCTGATCCTGAGCGCTTATGCGCTACCGCTGCTGGCATTTGCCTGCGTGTATGTCACCGGAGCCCAGCCGGCCATGAGCGCACGCCTGGTGCTGGCGCGGCGTTTGTCGTGCCTGGCGGTGGCCGCGCCGCCTGCGTATACGCTGATGGGCGTGGTGCTGTACCTGATGAAAATCTACGGCCACGACATCGCGGTATGGAGCGGGCTGTGGCTGGCGCTGACGGGCTTTTTCGCGATGCTGTCTTCAACGGGGCCGACCATCAGCCTGGTGACCTCGGACAAGACCTACATCAAGCTGCGAGTCGCCCACGGCATCGCCTCCCTGGCGATCCTGTTGGTCTTCCTGGCGCCGCACCTGTTCAACCACCTTTTGGGCATACTGGGTACCGATGTGCACAAGTCGGTGATGGATACGCTGCGAGTGGTGTACCGCAATGGTGTGTTGGAACCGGTGATCATCGTCACGTTTTTCTTCCAGATTCTCAGCGGGTTGGTGCTGATTCGCCCGAAAACCGTCACGCGCGCCGACCTGCTGGACGCCTTGCAGACCGCGTCGGGTGCCTATCTCTCGCTGTTTATCGCGTCCCATATCAACTCGGTGTTTACCCTGGCGCGTTACTTCGGCACCGACACCGATTACGCCTGGGCGGTGGCCGAGCCGGTGGGGTTGCTGGCGGATCCTTGGAGCATTCGGCTGCTGCCGCATTACTCCCTGGCGGTGTTCCTGCTGATTGCGCATTTGGGCTGCGGATTGCGGGGCGTATTGCGTAACCACAACGTCAGCGAGACGCGCAGTTCGCTGGCGACCTGGCTGGTGATTGCGTTGGGCGGCGTGGTCACGGTCATCATTACCAGCGGCATGCTGGGTGTGCGGGTTTAGCCCGGTCTGCGCACTCGATAGAAGTATCGTCTTGTGTAATTAAAAAACGCACTTGGTGCTGTCGATCTGGGCGCTGTTGGCGTTTGTCCTGTTCAATCTGCAATGGGCCTGACGTCTGCTTGAGGCAGCGGCTGCGATGGACTGCGCAGCCCATCGCAGCTTCTGTCTCACTTGCGGGGCTGGATGCTGTAGGCGCAGCGCCGGTCTCCGGAAATCAGATGCTCGCACCGTTCCACCACGTTCTCCTCGCCAAGCGCCGCCTGGAAAATCTGCAACTCGGAGCGGCACAATCCCTGGCATTTTCGTGCGGCCACGCAGATAGGGCAGTGGTTTTCCACCAATAGCCAGCCATCGTCCAGCGGCTCCATCTGCGCCATGTACCCGGCGCGTTCGCGAATCTGCACCAGGATCTCGACTTTCTCCTGCAAGCTCGATGCGGCGGAGCAGGCCTGGATGTATTCGTGTTTGGCGGCCGCTTCCATGCTGGAGATGACTTTCTCCACGCCTTCGCTGCCAAAAACCCCTTCGATGGATTCGATAAGGTGCAACGTCAGCACGCTGTGGGCATCCGGGAATTTGCGCTGGGCGGTGGCGGTCAATGTCCACTTCAATGATGGCCGGCCGGCACCCGAGATGGGGGCCGAGACGCCGACGATCAACTCTGCGACCTGCAACTTCTGGATCTGCTGGCGGGCGGCCTCGGAGGTGATTTCCAGCAACGCAGCCAGGTCCGCGGTTTTCAGTGGGCCACGGGTCTTGAGCAGGAACAGGATGCGGTCCCCGGTGGATGCCGGATTGTCGTCGGTAGGTGTAGCGTTCATAGATCGGGCATAACCATGGAAGTGACCGGCTCATTTGACCACAGCACGCGGGTTGGGGCACGCGTGCCGAGTACCAACGGGTGGAATCACTCGCGGCAGAGCTGCAAACCAGTCTGCCGAGCATTGAACACATCGAGCGTGAGCTGCGCTGAAGTCGGCGCTTCAACTTCCCGATTGAGGCACGGCTTTCTTGCCGGTCTTGCTGGCGGGGTGCTGGGGCGAGGTGCTTTTGTGGCGTGTACCCGTTACGCTTTTTGACGGTGCTGGTGCCTTGGTTTCAGCGTTATTACTTCCACCGCGATCGGCATCGGCTGGGCTGCTGGGGTAGGTGCCGGGGGGGAGTGCGGAGCCTGGGACGCTGTTGCCGCTCAAGGCGGGCGCCTCGGGGGCAGTGTCGTCGCCGAAGGCCGCGTAAACTGGGGAACCCAGTATGAGCGTCAAGCAGGCAACTAGTACGATCCTTCGGGAAATACGGGCCTTCATGACTCAATCCCTCTTGGCTATTAAGACCGAAGCCCGGAACATATCCAGGCTTCGGCAACGCCTCAATCAAGACTTTTTGGAGCCAGGGGCGTGGCTGTGGGCCCCGCCTTTTTTGCCGGCTTCAGAAGCCTTTGCGCGGTCATTGGCGAAGTTGCCGCCTGAACCCTGGCCGCCGCTTTTGCGGGTGGTATCTTGCTGGTCCTTGTGACCAGCGCCTGGGGTGGTTTTTCCACTATTAGCCATTTTCAAAACCCTCAATGATGATGAGCGAATCAATGGTGTTGCCTAATTGGGAATCCGTAGGCCAAATCAAAGTTTGAAAAAGTTTGCCCGCATGCGACGAATGGACATCAAGCCGCCATTGGCTTGGTGCCGAGCGCTTTCTTTTGCGTGGCTTTCAGCGCTTCCATTTGCGCACCAAGCTCTTCGAGCAACGCCTTGCCCAGTAGCTTTCTCGCCTGTGGGAACATCTCGCTTTCTTCTTCCTCGATATGGTGCTCCAACAGTTCCTTGACCACTTTGACGCGCCCGGAAAACTCGGTGGTGGAAGGTGAAGTCTGTTTCAGGTCCGGCAAGACGAGGGAGTCGACGGTGCGATGTTCTTCCTTGGCTTCGTGGTACATGATTTCCTGATCCTTGCCCCCAGCCTTGCGAAAAGCCGGATAGAGGATTTCTTCTTCAAGGCGGGTGTGAAGGCTGATTTCCATCTCCAGTTTGGCCAGTAGCTCTGTGCGTTTCTTTACACCGCGCTCTGTGGATTCGCTCAGTTGGCTCAGGATGGCTTTGACACGTTCGTGGTCAGCCTTGAGAAGGTCAATGGCGTTCATGGGTGACACCTCACGGGTAGCGAAAGGGCGGGTCGAAATGCCCGCCTCGTCCACAGCTCTACAGCATGAGTTGTACCAATTTGAATCAGAAATTTATTTGTTTTCAAATCAAGCAATTACGTGAAATATAAACCGGCTTTGGTCGTGCAGGTTGCACGGTCACGTCGTGCGTTGCATGCATTAAACCATGCCTATCCGCCGCTGACTTTCCAGTGCTTGACGTCGTCTGCAAACACGATCTGTTCCACCTCATGGGCAATTCCGTAGGCCAGTGATTCGTGGGCAGCGATGACTTTTTCCTCGGCCGACAGGCACTTGAAGATGTCCAGGTGAGTTTCGGCAGTGGCGGTCTCCAGTTCGTAGATTTTCACGTAGCGGGCCAGGTCGTTGTCCAGGCTCGACAGGTATTCGCGCAGGCGCTGGTGGTCCACGGAGTTCTGGTTGAAGTACCAGTTCATCGGGTGGATCAAAAAGCGTGAGTGGGGCGTGGTGATCCGGCGACCGGCCGCAAGGAACATGATGATGCCCATGGACTCGATATTGCCCGCGTTGATCGCACACAGTGGCACCGGCAGGGACTTGAGGAATGTGTAGAGGGTGAAGCCGAAATTGGTGCTGCCACCCGTGGTCGACAGGTTCAGCAGCAACGAACTGGCGCCTTGCTCAATCGCCTCCAGGCAGCAATCACGAAAGCGCTCCGTGGTGCCCTGATCGATTTGGCAGTGAAAGTGGATGATGTGCTCAGTCATCCTGGGCCTCCGAGGGATGAGAGGTAACGTTGCGTTGAGTCTAGAAGGTTACGGAGCACGTGCCGCAACCGTTGAGCGAGAGCGATTCGTTGTAATTTTAATGAACCCTCGGGCGTGTTGCTTGACCTAATAAACACGACCTCAGGAGGTGAATCATGCAAATCGAATATGTCTGGATTGGCTTGGCGGTGATTCTGTTGCTGCTGGAACTGTGGGCGATCAACAGCGTGCTGCGCAGTGGCAGTGGCTGGGAAACCAAGGGCTTATGGGTGGTGGTGCTGATCTTCATGCCGCTGCTGGGGCTGCTGCTTTGGGCATTTTTTGGACCAAAGGGTGCGAACCGCGCGACGCACGCCACCGAACACGGCAAAGGCTGACGCAGAACAGGAAAAAAACAGGCGCCCGAGGGCGCCTGTTTGCGTTGGCTGGTGTTAAGCCGCCAGTACTTTGGCAATTGCCTGGTTGAATGCCGGCAAATCATCGGGTGTGCGGGAGGTGATCAGTGTCCAGCCATTGGCCGGGCATTCCTTCACCTCTGCATCTACCCAGTTTTGCGCTCCGGCATTGACCAAATCGGTGCGCACGCTTTTGTAGGACGTGAGGGTCTTGCCGCGAATCACCCCGGCGTCAATCAGCGCCCACGGGCCGTGGCAGATGGCGGCTACGGTTTTCCCGGCCTGGACAAAATCATTGATCAGCCGCAATGCGTCGGGATCCTGGCGCAGGGTGTCGGCGTTGACGGTGCCGCCCGGGATGACCAATGCATCAAAATCAGCGCCGTGCAGCTCTGAAAGCTTGGCATCGGACTCCACCGTCTTGTCCTTCTCGGTGTCCTTGACAAAGGTCTGGGTGCTGCCACCTTTGCTGGAACCGTGGGTCACCGTGGCGCCAAAACCGCGCAGGCCTTCGAGGGGCTTGAGCAATTCGTCGCGCTCGATGCCGGTGTTGGAGGTGATGATCAGAATCTTCTTGCCGTGCAGTTGTGAACTCATGGTCGAGTGTCTCCTGAGTGATAAAGGATTAGTTGGCGTGCTGGGACTGCAGCTCCTTGGCCATCTTCAAATGGGCTTCGAGGGTAGGCAGGGTCTTCTCGGCGAAGGCCTTCAATTCGGCGTTGTCCGAGGACGTGGCCTCTTTTTTGAACAGTGCTACGGTGTCTTCGTGGGCCTTCACCTGGTTGTTGGCGTATGCCTTGTCGAAAGACTCGTCGCGAATTTCCAGGATCATTTTCTTGGCTTTGTCGGTCAGGGTGGCGTCATCCGGCACCTTGATGTCGAGCTTTGTCGCAAGGGCTGCCAGCTCCTGGTTAGCCTTGGAGTGGTCGGTAATCATGTGCTGGGCGAAAGCCTTGACGTCGGCGGCGCCGCTTTTTTCCAACGCCAGTTTGCCGGCCTCGACTTCGGTGATACCGCCTTGGGCGGCAGCGTCGACGAAGTCATTGGAAGTGGCTGCCATGGCGGTGCCAATCGAGCCCGCGACCAGCGCGAAGGTCAGTCCCATTTGTTTCATCAGCAGGTGGTTCATGATGCTTCTCCTGAGAAATGGCGCGATGCCGTTACCTGACTGTTGAGCGGGCATGCGGGCAAAAGGTTTAAATTAATTTGTGCTTATTTCTCGGGCCCGCAGCCTGGACAATTTCCTTGAACTATCGAAAAACCATGGGCTCTGCTGCATAACGGCTCCGTACTGGAGCGTGACTTTTCAAACGCAGGAGAACCCCTATGGGCACCCAAAAAACCGCCGACAAAACCCCCGATGCGATCAGCTCCGAACAGGCGCAGAAAGGTCGCCTTGTTGATGAACGCCTTGTTGATAAAGACGGCGGTGGCTTGCAGCGTCCCAACCCCAAGACCGAAACTGTCGATAAAGTCATCACGCCGTCATCCATCAAGGACACACAACGCCAAACCGACCGGATCAACGAACAGGCATCCAAGGTCGAGCGCAAGCTGGGCGAGTGAAGCACGGAGGCAGTCATGGGGCGATCAATCAGTGCCGCTGAACTCGGTATACAGCTCAGGCCTAGCGATGACAGCGCATTGTTCAAGTGGTTTATCGCCAGCTTCCTGATGGGCAAGCGTATCCAGGCGCAAATCGCAGCCCAGGCGTACCACATAATTGTGGTAAAGCATGGCCGCAATACCGCGCGCAAACTGCAGCACTGCACGTCACGCGAGTTGGTGGCCATGCTCGGCGAGGCGCATTACGTGCGTTACGACGAAACCACCGCGCAACGGCTGCTCGACCTGAGCAGCAAGTTGAACGCAGAGTACGCGGGCAAGATCAGCCAAATACGCGAGGCCAGCGCCGACCGTGGGGAGTTTGAACAACGCCTGAATCAGTTCGAGGGCGTCGGGCCGAAGACGGTGGAGATTTTTATGAAGGACGCCGCATCGGTGTTGTTCTGATGACGCTTTTTCTGGGCTGTGCCGGTTGGAGCCTGCCTCGTGAGCAATTGCCCCGATTTGCCAGCCAGGGCACCCACCTGCAGCGTTACGCCGGGTGTTTGAACGCCGTTGAAATCAACAGTTCTTTTTACCGGCCCCATCGCCCGCAAACCTATGCACGATGGGCGCAATCAGTACCGCCGGGGTTTCGTTTCTCGGTCAAGGTGCCACGGCGTATCACCCATGAATTGCGCCTGCACGGTTGTGATACCGCATTGGATGAGTTCCTCTCACAGTGCCTTCACCTGGGCGATCGCCTGGGTTGCCTGCTGGTGCAATTACCGCCTTCACTGAGTTATGACGCGATCACTGCTGCCGGTTTTTTCACGGCGTTACGCCTGCGCTTTGCGGGCAACGTGGTGCTTGAACCGCGGCATGCCAGTTGGGCTCAAGGCGAAGCTATATTGCAAGCGTTCCAGATAGGCCGGGTGGCCGCCGACCCACCGGTGATCGCTGAGGGCGACACACCAAAAGGCTGGCAAGGTGTGCGTTATTGGCGCCTGCACGGTTCGCCGCGTGTCTATCACAGTGCCTACGAAACCGAGCGCTTATGGGCATTGAATGAGGTCCTGCGCGCCGCCATGAAAGAGGGTGTGCCAGCCTGGTGTATTTTTGACAATACGGCCAGCGGGCATGCGATAAGCGATGTGCTGGCCCTTCAGGCAATGCTCGCGTCTTAGATGTCCACCTGCATCACTTCCAGCCCCAGGCATTCATATGCCTCGACACTGCCAGGCGGTACGTGCCACTCGGTAATCAGCGTGTGAATGCGGCTGCACGGTGCCACCACAAATGGCTCCACGGCGCCCAGTTTGTCGGCCAGGGTCACTGCCACCACGTGGGAAGCGCTGTCGAGCATCGCCTGTTTCACCGCCACTTCCTCGAAGTGCAGCGAGCTGATACCAACCTGGGGATGCAGTGCGCAAACGCCGGTGAACAGCAGGTCGGCCTTGACGCCCTGGATCAGTCGCAATGCTTCGTGCCCGCTGGCGGCCATGGTCACCGGGTTGAGCTGGCCACCGGCGAGGATCACCGTGACGTTCGGGTGCTCGGACAGCGCGATGGCAATCATCGGTGAGTGGGTGACGGCAGTGAGCCGGATGGAATGCGGCAAGGACTGAGCGATTTGCAGGGTGGTGGTGCCCGAGTCAAACAGCACGATCTGGCCGTCTTCCACACGGTCGGCGGCGAGCTGCGCCAGGTGGCGTTTGGTCGCGGTGGTTTCGCCAAAACGGGTGAAGAAATCCTTGCCAGTGTCCTTGGGCCGGGGCAACGCACCGCCGTGCACGCGTTGCAGCAGGCCGGCGGCGGCCAGTTCGCCAAGGTCACGGCGGATGGTGTCCTGGGAGACGGCAAAATGGTCCACCAGTTCCGAGGCGGTGACTTTGCCGTCGCGCTCCAGCATCAGCAGGATTTTTTGTTTGCGCAAAGAAGGCAGGTCGACATCAGCGTGGATGCTATGCATGTTTATGCTCGTTAGTGCGTGTTTGTGCGAGATTAATCAGCCTAACGAAGAAACGCAATGGCAGAGGTGATCTGAATGCTGTCCTGTTCCAAGAGCACCTACAGGGCCAATGGAGCGAAATTCGCGCACCGTAGGGCTATAAGGATATTCGTGATACGACGCAGGAGATTTTGCTGCCAGGAGGCTTTCCGGCAGGAGGCTCATCAGCAAAAAAATCGTAAAAAAGTAAAAAGAGTTGTCCACGAAAACCGTGGGTATCTCTGTGGATAACTTCCCTTGAGCCCGGCGGGTATGGCGATTTAACCCGCGGTTAATATTTGATCAGTCGCCGTTTATGGCCAGTATGGGCAGGCTTTTCGCCTTGACAGGCACTGGTCAAACCGGTGCCGGAATGCAGGTTTACGAGTTGTTCGGGCGCACGGTGGAGGGGCCGGCGATCTGGGTTGGCCGCTTGGATTGCATCAGGCTGTCCAGTGCCTGCCGGTAGCTGCTGCCGCCGAGGCGCATGCTGTCGTTATGGCTGGCACCGGGCACCAGCAACAGGCGTTTTGGCTCGTGTGCGGCATCAAACAATTGCTGGCTGAAACGTGGGGGCACAAAGGCGTCGGCGAGCCCGTGCACGACCAGCAGCGGCATGTGGATATCGGCGATCTTGTCGATGGAGTCGAATTTCTGTGAGAGCAGCCAGCGTACCGGAAGTGAGGTGTTGGCCACCGCTGTGGCCACATCCGCCAAGGAGGTGAAAGTGGACTCGATTACCAACCCGCGCACCGGTGGCGGCATATGGTTATCCGCCGCCTGCTTGCCCAACTCTGCCGCCAGGTCGATGGCCACCGCGCCGCCCAGTGAGTGCCCATAGATCACGCGTTTGGCGGGGTCGGGTTGCAATACCTGGAAGCGTTCCCAGGCAATGCGGGCATCTTCGTAAACGCTGGTTTCGGAGGGCAAATCACCCTGGCTCTGACCGAAGCCGCGGTAGTCGATGGCCAGCACCGAAAAGCCCAGGGCCCGCAGCTGTTCGATGCGAAACAGCTGACCGGTGAGGTTCCAGCGTACGCCGTGCAGGTAGAGGATCGCCGGGGCGTCCTTCTGCGCAGCCGGCCACCACCAGCCATGAATATTTTGCCCTGACTTGAAGCTCGAAGGTTTCAGGTCGAACTCCTGCACGTCACGCGGTAACCCGCTGTACCAACTGGCCGTGCCCGGTTCGACGCGAAACAGCAGTTCGCGCTCCTTGTGTTGCAACACTGCGCAACTCACCGGCAGGCCAATGATCACGGTGGCCATGCACAGCAGGGGAAACCAGCGCAGGCCGAGGCGGGAAAGAAAACGTGAAAACATGAAGGTTCCAGGACAGAGGCGAAGCACGGGTTTTAACAGATGCCCTGGCTGCGCAGGAAATATTTAGACAGTCGTCACTGAGCATTGCTTGCAAAGTATTACAGCACTCCTTCCAGTACGCAGAAGAAGTGCGCGGGTAACGGCGAAGAATTGTCGGTGCGCCAATTGAGGTAGAGCCCGATGCTGGACGATGTGGCGGTGAGGGGAAGAAACACCACCTTGTCACTGCTTATCGAACGGGCGATCGACTCCGGCACCAGCGCCACGCCAAACCCGCAGGCCACGAGGCCGATCAGGGTGTGCAACTGATCCGCTTCCTGGACCACGCGCGGGTAGAAGCCTGCGGCCTCGCACAAGGCGACCAACTGCTGGTGATAGCCACTGCCCAAAACCTGTGGCGTGAACACGAAATCGGTACCGGCGAAATCCCGCAACTCGACAGCGGCGTCGCCGGCGTGGGGATGGTCACACGGCAGCGCCATCAGGATCGGCTCATCCAGCAGCAGGCGGGACTCGAGGTTGTCTGCCTGGCCCGGCAGATAACGCAGGAACGCGATATCCGCATCGCCGTCCAGTAGCGCCTTGGCCTGGCGGGCGGAAGGCATTTCCTTGATCACCAACTGAACCTTGGGAAACGCCAGGCGAAACTGCTTGAGGGTGTCGAGCAACCATGGGTAGCCGGCAATCGACACCGAGGTGACGGTGAGTGTGCCGGCGATGCCTTGGGACACCTGTCGGGCGTGTTCGACGCCGTGTTGCAATTGCCCGAGCACGCTGTACGCCGTTTGAACAAACGCCGCCCCGGCTGGCAGCAATTGCACGCCACGCCGGTCACGCGCCAGCAGCGCAAACCCGAGCTTATCTTCCAGCCGATTGATCGCCTGGCTTAACGCCGGCTGCGCCATATGCAGGCGTAGCGCGGCCTTGTGAAAGTGCAGCTCTTCGGCGACGGCAATGAATTGGCGCAGCAGGCGGGTTTCGATCATCTGGGCTGTTCCTTCAGGTAGATGGAGCCTGTGGGGCTTGATACGCCGTGGGTATCAATACCGCTGTTGTTCAGTATTAAACAGAGCGGTCACGGGTTGTTAGGGTGGAGTGCCTTTCAGGAGAACACAACGATGGACTTTACAGGTAAAACCGCAATCGTGACCGGTGCCGCCCGGGGCTTGGGGTTCAGTTATGCACGTGAGTTGGCACGCCTGGGAGCGCAGGTGGTGATCAGTGATATTGGGGCCGACACGCAAGGCGAGGGTGCTGATCCGCAAGCGGTTTTGACCGCCGCGCTGGCGCTTCAGAATGAAGGTTTACAGGTGGTTGGCCACACGGGCGACCTGTGCCATGAAGCGGGTTGCCGAGAACTGATCGAATGCGCCATCTCACATTTCGGACAGCTCGATATTCTGATCCACAATGCTGGCTGGGTCGGCTATCAACCCATTGAGGGTGCCGACGAGGCGTTTATCCGGCGAGCGATGGGCATCAATGCCTACGCACCGATATGGCTGGCCAAGCACGCCTGGCGCTACCTCAGGCAATCCGCCGCGCCACGCATCGTGCTGACCACTTCTGACCGTGCGATGTACACGCAATACGCCCAGCCGGGGTTGGTGGCCTACAGCGCGGGCAAGATGGCGCAGTTGGGAATCATGAATGCGCTGAGTGGGGAAGGGGCCGAGGCTGGGATCCTGGTCAATGCCATCTCGCCTGTGGCCAAGACTCGTATGTGGGGCGTGACCGGCGAGCCTGACAACCTCAAGCCCGAATGGGTGACGCCCGGGGTGATTTTCCTGGCCTCGGCGTTGTGCCAGGACAGCGGCTACATCGTGCGCGCCAGTAATGGCCAGTTTACCGCGACGCGTTTTGCCGAGAATCCGGATGTCGGGTACCCGATTGACCTGGCGCGGGTTAAAGCGTCGGATGCGACGCAAGTCGCGGCGTTATGGGGGGCTATCAAGGACTGTTGACGGGTCACGCGAGATACAGCGTCAGCCCTTGGGCTTCATAGGGTTGCAGCAGTGCACGGGGGGTACTGGCCAACGCGACGATCGCGCTGACCTGTGCCAGCTCTGCCACCTGGTAGGGCGATGCGGTATTGAGCTTTTCTGAGGTGGCCAGCACGATGGTTTCTGCGGCAGCGTGGCATAACGCGCGCTTGATCACTGCCTCTTCATAGTCGCCGGTAGACAAGCCTGCACTGGGGTGCACGCTGCACACTCCCATGAAATACAGGTCTGCATTTATCCGCCCGATGGCCTCCAGCGTGGCCGCGCCCACCCCTACCAGCGAGTGGCGAAACAAGCGTCCGCCGAGCATGATGACTTCAATCTGTGGGTGCCCCACCAGCGCCATGGCAATCGAGGGGCTGTGTGTGATCACGGTGGCGCCCAAGTCCTTTGGCAAGTGATGGGCCAGTTGCAGGCAGGTGGTACCGCCATCGATAAACACCACCTGTCCGGGCTGCACAATTTGCGCGGCCGCGCGGCCAATGGTGATTTTTTCTTCGGGAACCAGGTGCTCGCGCACCGAAAAATCCGCCATCGCGGGCGAAGCCGGCAAGGCGCCGCCGTGCACCCGCAGCAACAAACCTTCCTTGGCCATCTCTCGCAGGTCGCGGCGTATTGTGTCTTCGGAAACCTCCAGTGCCTGGCTCAACTCTTTGGCCACCAGCCGGCCGTCGCGGTGCAGCGTATCCAGCAGATGTTGTTTACGTTGTTGGGTCAACATGGGTGGCTTCCTGCACGTTTTTTCTTGACTGTGCACGATTTTGCACGACATGCTGAATAACACAAGACAAAAAGGCCCTGTCATGGAAAACAGCCCTGTTCGCATTCAGGCCGAAGAATTGCTCTCGGATAACTGGTATGTGCTGAAGAAGTACACCTTTGACCTGCGCCGCCGCGACGGCAGGTGGCAGTCGCAGACCCGTGAAATCTATGACCGGGGCAATGGCGCGACGATTCTGCTGTACAACCGCGAGCGGCGCACGGTGTTGCTGATTCGCCAGTTTCGCATGCCCACCTTTGTCAACGGTTACCACGGCTACTTGATCGAGTCCGCTGCTGGTTTGCTGGACAATGCCAGCCCTGAGGAACGTATTCGCCTGGAGGCGGAAGAAGAGACGGGGTACCGCGTGGGTCACGTGGAAAAAATCTATTCGGCGTTCATGAGTCCGGGTTCGGTGACTGAGCGCATTCACTTTTTTATCGGCGAATACCGGCCGGGTGACCGGGTTGGTGAGGGTGGTGGGCTGGAGGATGAGGGTGAGGATATCGAGGTACTCGAACTGGGGTTCGAGGCCGCCCTGGCCATGGTACACAGCGCTGAGATTGTCGATGGCAAGACCATCATGCTGTTGCAGTATCTTGAGTTGCGGATGTTGAAAGAGGGTTGGTGAGGTCGGTTGCGTTTTGTTTGTGGGCGGGGTGTTTGCCGGGGGCTGTGGGGGGAGGGTTTTTGGGGGTAGATCCGTTATTTAGGTAACGGCTACTTAGGGTTCCGCTCTTACAGCGGGTCACTTTTGAAAAGCGCAAAAGTAACCAAAACGCTCTGCCCCGCCTGTCGGCGCCTCGCCTAGGCTCGGCGTTCCCTC